>NZ_JAMQOP010000001.1:316998-633997 GCF_031624495.1 Halogeometricum sp. S1BR25-6
AGGGTGTGACTCCCCTCGCGTCTGCTCCCGCAGACGGCGACGATACGTACCATTGGATTCGGTGAGTGACCGACGAGCAAAAGCCCGTCGGCTCCCGGTCGATGCGGCCGGTTCCGGCGCGGTTCCGACCGCCGCGCGGTCCGCGTCGCGTTCGCCGACGACGCGGTCCGCGTCGCGTTCGCCGACGACGCGGCCGCGGCGTACCTTTTTGCCCGGCCGCGGCGTCGGTGCCCGCATGGACGCCATCTCTTTCGGAACGGACGGCTGGCGCGCGACCTTGGACACGTTCACGGACGACCGGGTCCGCATCGTGGGACAGGCCGTTGCCGACTACCTCTCGGACGAGGGGTTCGACGCGCCCGTCCTCGTCGGCTACGACGCGCGGGAGACGTCGCCCGGGTTCGCCGACTCGCTCGCGGAGGTGCTCGCGGGCAACGGGTTCGACGTGCTGCTCCCCGACCGGGACCGACCGACGCCGCTGGTCGCCCACGCCATCGTGGACCGCGGCCTCTCCGGCGCGCTGATGGTCACGGCGTCGCACAACCCCGCGGAGTACAACGGCGTGAAGTTCATCCCATCCGACGGCGCGCCGGCGCTCCCGGAGGTCACCGAGGCCATCGAGGAACGCCTCGCCGAACCCGACCTGCTCTCCGAGGACGAACGCGGGACGATAGAGGAGGTCGACATCGTGACGCCGCACTTCGAGGCGGCCCGCGAACTCGTCGACGCAGACCTCTCGGGGCTGACGGTCGCCTACGACGCCATGCACGGGAGCGGCCGCGGCGTCACCGACGCCCTCCTCGAATCGGCGGGCGCGGAGGTGGTGAGCATCCGCGACGAACGGGATCCGGACTTCGGCGGCACGCCGCCGGAACCGAGCGCCGAGAACCTCGAACGCCTCGTGGAGACCGTCGATGAGCACGACGCTGACCTCGGCGTCGCCAACGACGGCGACTCCGACCGCGTCGCGTTCGTCACCCCCGAGCGAGGCCACCTCGACGAGAACCTCTTCTTCGCGGCCGCCTACGACTACATGCTCGAATCGGACGCCGGACCGGCCGTCCGCACCGTCTCGACGACGTTCCTCATCGACCGCATCGCCGAGGAACACGGCGAGGAGGTGTTCGAGACGGCTGTCGGCTTCAAGTGGGTTGCGAACGGGATGAAAGAGCACGACGCGCTGATGGGCGGCGAGGAGTCCGGCGGCTTCTCCATCCGGAACCACGTCCGCGAGAAGGACGGCGTCCTCATGGGACTGCTCGGCGCCGCCGCCACGGCCGAGGAACCGATGGACGAACGCGTGGACCGACTCCTCGACACCCACGGCGACATCGTCGCGGACAAGATAGGCTTGGAGTGCCCCGACGCGGAGAAAGACCGCGTCATCGACGAGTTGGACGACGAACTGCCCGAGCAGGTGGCCGGTCGCGACATCGCGGAGGTCGTCACGCTCGACGGCTTCAAACTCCTCCTCGAAGACGGCTCGTGGCTCCTCGTCCGGCCCTCGGGCACGGAGCCGAAGATGCGCGTCTACGCCGAGGCGTCGAGCGAAGAGGACGTCCGCGAACTCCTCGAAGCGGGCCGCGAACTCGTCGCACCGCTCATCTGAGTCGACCCCGGAATCTTCCGTTTTCGTTTTCGTCTTCGTCCTCGTCCTCGTCTTCCGGTTCGACCTCGAACCCCACCGCCTCGTAGAACGGCCGTACCTGTCCTCGGAACGTCGCCGTCAGCGGCCCGTCGGTCCGCGCCGCGGCGGCCTCGACCAGTTTTCGCCCCAGTCCCCGCGCCCGCCGAGAGCGGTGGACGGCGACGTGGGTTATCTCGCTCTCGTTCCCTCGCTCGCCTCCTCCCGGCTTCAGCACGCAGACGCCCACGAGTCGCGTCTCGGCGTCGGCGACGAGGACGTCCCCCGCCTCGATTCGTCGCCGCACCTCCCCGGAGTCGACTTCGAGCATCGCCGCGTCCAGCAGTTCGACGGCGGCGTCGCGGTCGGCGGGGCGGGCCGGACGTACCTCGGGTCTCTCGGGTTTCTCGGGCAAGTCTCGGCCCTTCAGGCAGCCCCGCCCTTGATGAGGCGCAGGATTTTCACGCGGTCGGCCTCGACGGGTTGGTCCTCGGGGACGGGCGACCCGTCGACGAGGACGGACACCTCGTGAGGGCTGAGGTCGACGGCGCGCACGAGGTCGGCGTACGTGCCGTCCGCGTCGACGGACACCTCCTCGACCCCCTCGCCGACGACTTCGACGGTGACGTGCATATTCCCTCTCCGCACGGCGTGGCTTTGCCCGTTTCGCTCTCCGGTCCGGCCTTCCGACCCCGTGCGGAGCCAACGCGGGTGCTTTATCACTCGCCGGACCCGACTCCGGCGTATGAGCGAGGCCGCGGATGCGGAGGGCACGACGGGTCGCGAAATCTGGATCGAGAAGTACCGACCGCAGACGCTCGAGGACGTGTACGGGCAGGAGGACATCGTCGACCGACTCCGCTCGTACATCGAGCAAGACGACCTGCCGCACCTGCTATTCGCGGGACCGGCGGGCGTCGGCAAGACAACCTCCGCGACGGCCATCGCCCGCGCCGTCTACGGCGACGACTGGCGCGGCAACTTCCTCGAACTCAACGCCTCCGACGAGCGCGGTATCGACGTGGTACGAGATAGAATAAAGAACTTCGCCCGCGCCTCCTTCGGCGGCTACGACTACCGCATCATCTTTCTCGACGAGGCCGACTCGCTCACCTCGGACGCGCAGTCGGCCCTCCGCCGGACGATGGAGCAGTTCTCCGACAACACGCGCTTCATCCTCTCGTGTAACTACTCCTCGAAGATAATCGACCCCATCCAATCCAGATGCGCCGTCTTCCGCTTTTCGCCCCTCGGCGACGACGCCGTCCGCAAGCAGGTGGAGGCCATCGCCGAGACGGAGGGCATCGAACTCACCGAGGACGGCCTCGACGCCCTCGTCTACGCCGCCGGCGGCGACATGCGCCGCGCCATCAACTCCCTGCAGGCGGCGGCGACGACGGGCGAGGTGGTCGACGAGGAGGCCGTCTACCTCATCACCTCCACCGCCCGCCCCGAGGACATCGAGGAGATGGTCCAGTCCGCCATCGGCGGCGACTTCCTCGCCGCGCGGTCGAAACTGGAGACGCTCCTCGTCGACACCGGGATGGCCGGCGGCGACATCATCGACCAACTCCACCGCTCGGTGTGGGAGTTCGACCTCGACGAACGCGCCACCGTCCGCCTGATGGAGCGCATCGGCGAGGCGGACTACCGCATCACCGAGGGGGCGAACGAGCAGGTGCAGTTGGAAGCGCTGCTCGCGTCGCTGGCGGCCGCCGACGAGTAGAACTCAGACCCGGAACTCGAAGCGCGCGCCGCCTGTCTCTGATTCGGTCACCGACACCGACCAGCCGTGCGCGTCGCTGATGCGGGAGACGATGGCGAGTCCGTAGCCGATACCGTCCTCGCCCGTCGTCTCGCCGGGGTCGAAGACGCGTTCGCGGCGTTCGGGCGGGATGCCGACGCCGTCGTCCTCGACGTAGAACCCCTCGTCGCCTCCCTCTCCGCTCCCGTCGACCGGGTTATTTCCGCCGAGCGGACCCACGCGGACGGTGACCGACTCGCCGTCATCGGCGGCGCGCCGCCCATCCGTCGAACCGTGCTCCAGCGCGTTCCGGAAGAGGTTCCCGAGCAGTTCGGCGAGTCGCTCCTCGTCGGCGTCCACCGTCACCCCCGCCGCCTCCAGCGACGCCCCGCCCGTCTCGACGGTCGCCCACGCGCGCCGGGCGGTCGCCGCCACGTCGACGGCGGCCGTCTCGCCCACCACGTTTCCCTGTCGGGCGAGCGATAGCAGGTCGTCGATGAGTCGCTCCATCTGCCCGAGGGCGTCGGCGACCGTCTCGAAGGACTCCTCGCGGCCCGTCTCGCGACCGAGGTCGAGGTGACCCTGCGCGACGGCCAGCGGGTTCCGCAGGTCGTGGCTCACGATGTTTGCGAACTCCTCCAACCGTTCGTTCTGCCGCTCTAGCTCCGACTCGCGGCGCTTGCGCTCGGTGATGTCGGTGTACAGCGCGTACCCCTGTCCGTCGTTCGCGTCGGGGTCGAGGGGGACGACGTTGAGGATGAACTCCCGCGTGCCGTCGGTGGCGAGGCGCCGTACCTCCCCTCGGTGACGCTCTCCCCCGGCGACGCGCAGTTCGGGCGGGTCGGACTCGTCGTCGGGGACGATTTCGCCGACGAGGTCGCCGCCCACGACGTCGACCGCGCGGCGTCCGAACCGCTCCTCGAAGGCGCGGTTGACGCTCTGGACGCGCGCGGTGCCCTCATCGTCCACCGCGTAGGCGACGGCGGCGTCCGAGACGTGCTCGAAGAGCGCCGTCGAGCGGTCGCGTTCGTCGCGGAGACTCTCCTCCGCGCGGATGCGTTCGGCGGTCACGGCGACGTGCGCCATCAGCAGTTCGGTGAGTTCCACGTCCGCCTCGTCGAACGCGTTCGGGGTGTACGCGGCCGCCTGAAAGACGGCGATGTCGCCGACGGGGACGCTCACCCCCGAGCGGTAGGCCTCCTTCGTCGGCCGGGCGTCTTCCGCCTCGGCCATGTCCGTGACGAGGCGCGTCCGTCCCGTGCGGTGGACGTGCGCGGCGACGCCGCCGTCTTCGAGCGATTTCACCTCCGCGCCGTCCTTAGGGAACTCCTCGGACGTCGCCGCGGGGACGATGTACCCTTCTTCGACGACGCCGATGTAGCTCAGGTCGAACGAGAGGATGTCGTCGGTTATCCCGACGGTCCGCTCGAACAGTTCTTCGAGGTCGGTGACGGCGGCGAGTTCGACCGTTCCGCGGTGAAGCGCCTCGATACGCCCGCGACTCTCCCGGAGGGCCGCCTCCGAGGCGATGCGCGCGGCCGTCTCGGCGACGTAGGAGACGAGCAGTTCCGCCAGTCGGCGGTCGGTCTCGTCGTACGCGCCCACCTCCGTCGAGATAGCTTGGAAGACGCCGATGTCGCCGATGGGGACGCTGACGACCGACCGGAACGCGGGGTCGTCGGGCGCGGCGGCGTCGTGTTCGCGAACGTCGTCGATGAGTTTCGACTCGCCGGTCCGGTACGTTTCGCCGAGGATGCCCTGATTCAGCGGAATCAGGTCGCCCTCGTCCGTCGCCGTGTCGGTGGCGGAGACCCGGAAGCTCCCGCCCACGTCGATGCTGATGGAGGAGTTGTCGAACGCGAGGATGCGCTCGGCGATATCTATCGTCCGGGCGAACAGTTCGTCGGTCGTCTCGGCGGCGATGAGCGTCGAGGTTCCCTCGTAGAGCCGTTTGAGACGGGTCTGGCTGTCCCCCCTCCGCCCCGAACGCGAGCGGAGCCAGCGGATCTGCGTGCGGAGCGACGCTTCGTCGCCCCGCGGCACGAACGCGTCGAACCGTTCGGGCCGCGGCACCGACTCGGGGTCGCAGTCGGCGTAGCAGACGACGGGAACGCTCAGGTCGAACTCCCCGTCGGGGTCGGTAACGACGGCGACGTCGACGTCTCGGTCGCCGGCTTCCGCGGCCGCCAGCGTCGCTATCGTCGTCCCCGCCGCGACGTCGGACGCGACGCCGCCGAGAGCAGTCGCGTCGTCCGTCGCGAGCCGCACATGTTCAACGATTTTCACGTCGGTCTGACTAAGGAATATTCAGGATTCACATAACTGTTGCGGGACGTTGCCGCGGGTCTCGGTGTGACGTCCCACGCCCCGGTTCAGTTCAGCACCCAGAACCGGTAGTTGAGCGCCGTCGCGAACGTCACCCACGCGAGGTACGGGAGCATGAGCGCCGCGGCGCGGCGGTCGATGCGACCGAACAGGACGGTCACCCCGGCGATAGCCCCGAGGAGGGGGACGATGACGACGAGACCGTACAGCGGCGACTGCAGGCCGAAGAACGCCAGCGACCACGCCACGTTGAGGAGGAGGTGTCCGACGAAAGCGAACAGCGCGCCCCGAGCGCGGGGGTCGGCGGAACGGGAGACGAGAAACGCCGCCGTCCCCATGAGGGCGTACAGCGTCGTCCACACCGGTCCGAACACCCAACTCGGCGGGGCGAACGACGGCTGTACGAGCGTCACGTACCAGGTTCCGACGGCCGACGCCGTCGCCACGCCGCCGACGACGCCGGCCAGTTCGGAGAGCAGTACCCACGCCGCCCACTCGACGGCGGGTCTCTGGCGGATGGATTCGCGTATTCTCACGAAAGAGCGGACGTCCGCGACGACGTTATAGTCAGCCCCTGCACCCGAGTACTCGTTTCGCCGACGGCGCCGTGCGGCCGAACGAGCGAGGCGTCGCAGACGTTCTCGGAGCGTCGGCGACGGACAGACGTCGTCCGCGCGTCAGACGCTCCTTTCGCCCGACTGCGGGGAGAAACGAGGCCGAAACCGTCGTCTCCTGCGCTCCCTACCCGGAACTGTTTTACCCGGCCGTGGGTCAATCTGGGGTAATGAGTGAACTCGAAGAGGAGTACCGCCTCGACTACTTCGAGGAGGAGGGGTTCCACCGGAAGCAGTGTCCGGTGACCGACGCGTACTTCTGGACGCGCGACCCCGACCGCGAGACCTGCGGGGAACCGCCCGCCGACGACTACTCGTTCATCGACAACCCCGGCTTCGCCGAGGAGTACACCTTAGAGGAGATGCGAGAGGAGTTCCTCTCGTTCTTCGAAGAGCACGGGCACGAGCGAATCGAACCCTACCCGGTCGCGGCGAACCGCTGGCGCGACGACGTGCTGTTGACGCAGGCTTCTATCTACGACTTCCAACCCCTCGTCACCAGCGGGCAGACGCCGCCGCCGGCGAATCCCCTGACCATCTCCCAGCCCTGCATCCGGATGCAGGATATCGACAACGTGGGGAAGACGGGGCGGCACACGATGGCGTTCGAGATGATGGCCCACCACGCGTTCAACGCCCGCGAGGAGGTGGGCGACGAGTACGCCTACTCCGGCGAGGTGTACTGGAAGGACGAGACGGTCGAACTCTGCGACGAGTTCTTCGAGCACATGGGCGCCGACTTGGAGGAGATAACCTACATCGAGGACCCGTGGGTCGGCGGGGGTAACGCCGGTCCCGCCTTCGAGGTGCTGTACCGCGGCGCCGAACTCGCCACCCTCGTCTTCATGTCGATGGAGCAGGACCCCGAGGGCGACTACGAGATGAAGGACGGCAACCGGTACTCGCCGATGGATACCTACATCGTCGACACCGGTTACGGCCTCGAACGCTGGGCGTGGGTGTCGCAGGGCACCGCCACCGTCTACGAGGCGGTGTACCCCGACATGATAGAGTTCCTGAAGAAGAACGCCAACGTCACGCTGTCCGAGGAGGACGAAGAACTCGTCCACCGCGCGGCGAAACTGTCGGGCTATCTGGATATCGACGAGGTGGACGACGTCTACGAGGCCCGCGGCGACATCGCCGACGAACTCGGCGTCGACGTCGACGAACTCACGAGCCTCCTGCGCCCCCTCGAAGATATCTACGCCATCGCGGACCACTGCCGTACTCTTGCATACATGTTCGGCGACGGCATCGTCCCCTCGAACGTCGGAACGGGCTACCTCGCGCGCATGGTGCTCCGCCGGACGAAGCGCCTCGTCGACAACGTCGGCGTCGACGCGCCCCTCGACGAACTCGTGGACATGCAGGCCGAACGCCTCGACTACGAGAACCGCGACACCATCCGCGACATCGTGCGCACCGAGGAGCGAAAGTACCGCGAGACGCTCGAACGCGGCACGCGGAAGGTGCAGTCGCTGGCCGACGAGTACGCCGGGCGAGAGGAACCGATTCCGCTGGACGACCTCGTCGAACTGTACGACTCCCACGGCATCCAACCCGACATGGTGCGCGAGATAGCCGAGGAACGCGGCGCGACGGTGGACGTGCCGGACAACTTCTACTCGCTCGTCGCGGACCGCCACGAGGGAGAGGGCGCCTCCGAGGAGGCCGAGGAACGCGAGAAGCGACTCGCGGACCTGCCCGACACCGAGAAACTCTACTACGACGACCAGGAGCGCACGGAGTTCGAAGCCGTCGTCCTCGACGTCATCGAACGCGAGGAGGGGTACGACGTGGTGCTCGACCAGACGATGTTCTACCCCGAGGGCGGGGGCCAACCCGCCGACCACGGGACGCTGTCGACGGACGACGCCACGGTTCAAGTCTCCGACGTGCAGATACGCGACGGCGTCGTCCTGCACCGCACGGACGCCGACCCCGGCAAGGGCGAGTTCGTCCGCGGGCAACTCGACGTGCAGCGCCGCCGCCGCCTGATGCGACACCACACGGCGACGCACGTCGTCGGCCACGCCGCGCGGCAGGTGCTCGGTGACCACGTCCGACAGGCCGGCGCGCAGAAGGGCGTCGACCGGGCGCGCTTCGACATCTCCCACTACGAGCGCATCACGCGCGAGGAGGTCAAGGAGATAGAGCGGGTCGCCAACGACATCGTGATGGGTAACAGCACGGTGCGGGCCGAGTGGCCGGACCGCCACCAGGCCGAGGACAAGTACGGCTTCGACCTCTACCAAGGGGGTATCCCGCCGGGACGCAACGTCCGCGTCATCACCGTCGGCGACGACGTACAGGCCTGCGGCGGCACGCACGTCAAGCGGACGGGCGACATCGGCGCCATCAAGATTCTGAACACCGAACCCGTTCAAGACGGCGTCGAGCGCATCGTCTTCGCCGCGGGTGACGCCGCTATCGCGGCGACCCAACGCACCGAGGACGCCCTCTACGACGCCGCCGACGTCCTCGACGTCAACCCCGAGGACGTCCCGGAGACGGCCGAGCGGTTCTTCACCGAGTGGAAGGAGCGCGGCAAGACTGTCGACCGCCTGAAGTCCGAACTCGCGGAGGCGCGCGCCGCCGCGGAGACCGAAGAGATAGACGTCGACGGTACGCCCGCCGTCGTCCAACGAGTCGACGGCGACGCCGACGAACTCCGCGCGACGGCCAACGCCATCGTCGGCGAGGGCAAGGTCGCCGTCCTCGGGTCCGCCGCGGGCGGCAGCGCCCAGTTCGTCGTCGGCGTCCCCGACGACGTGGGCATCAACGCCGGCGACGTCGTCGGCGAACTCGCCTCCCGCGTCGGCGGCGGCGGCGGCGGCCCGCCGGACTTCGCGCAGGGCGGCGGTCCGGACGTCGACGCCCTCGACGACGTGTTGGAGGAGGCGCCCGACGTGCTCCGCCGCGTTCTCGACGCCTGAACGGGAGACACGTCGTTCCGGCCTCGACCGCACCGCACGCCGGCCCCCCGCCGCAGTCCGGTGAAATCTCGGCGAGTACGAGAAGAGTTATCACCGCCTGTCGACTTGCGTATCCGATAGATGGAACTCACCGACCGGGTCACCCGCGAGACGCGTGATGCCGCCGGCGTCCTCGTTCTCAGGCCGCACTCGGAGTCCGACTCGGACTTGACGTGCAAGCGCCTCCTCGCGGGCGGGTCGCGCCCCGTCAACCTCTTCGGCGTCTGTTTCTCGCGGCCGCTCACGCGGTGGTACGACGACTGGGTCGCAGCCCTCGACGGCCCGCCCGAGAACGCCGCCGTCGTGACGACGCCGGACCGCGCGACGGACGACGCGCCCGACGGCGTCGCCGTCGAGACGGTGCCGACGCCCGCCGACCTGACGAGCGTCGGGATGCAGGCGACGCGCTATACGGGTTCGTGGGCCGACGACTCGGACGCGGCGACGATCGTCTCGATGGAGTCGCTCGACCTGTTGCTCCGATACGTCCCCCTGAAGACGCTGTATCGGTTCCTGCACGTCCTCGTCGGCCGCCTCGACGCCCTCGGCTTCGACGAACGGGACACCGCGAGTACCGACCGACCGCGCCCCGGCGCCCGCGGCCTGTTCTTCCTCGACCCGACGACGCAGAAGGAGACGACGGTGACCACGCTGGAGAGCCTGTTTCACGGCGTATTGTCGTACGAGGGCGACGGTCAGTGGCGACTGCGGACGCAGTCGTAGCACCGCGCGGACCGTCGCTCCGCTTCGATGCCGCTAAGGCGGCGTCCCCCCGACTACGACCGTACTATGCCAGTGGCCTCGAACGGCGGCGTCGCCTGCTACTACGAACGCGACGGCGGCGGCGACGGCGACTCGGTCGTCTTCGTCGGCGACGCGGGGTACGGCGCGTGGCAGTGGGGGTGGCAGCACGCGGCCGTCGCGGGGCCGTTCGAGAGCGTCGTCACCGACGTTCGCGGCGCGGGTCGCTCCGACGCGCCGCCCGGCCCCTATGCTATCTCCGACCTCGTCTCGGATTTCACGACCGTCCTCTCGGACGCCGGTCTCCGCTCGACGTCCGTCGTCGGCGCGGGCCTTGGCGGGCTAGTCGGTCTCGAAGCAGCCCGGACCACCTCGCGCGTGGACCGCCTCGTCTGTCTCGGGTCGGGCGCCTCGGGGTCGGGTGTCGACCTCGATTCGCTCTACGCGCCGCCGACCGACCGCGAGGGCGTCGAGCGGACCACGAAGGCGGCGCTCTCGGCCGAGTTCGTCGACGAGCATCCCGACGCGGTCCGAGAGATAGTCGAGTGGCGCACCGCGGAGGACGCCGACCCGGCGGCGTGGGAGGCGCAGGCCGCGGCCGCCCGCGGGTACGCGCTCGACGCGCCCTATGAGGTGACGACGCCGACGCTGGTCGTCCACGGCACCGACGACGCGGCGTGGCCCGTCGAAGGCGCTCGAACGCTCACCGAGGACTTGCCTCGCGGGGAGTTCGTCGGCGTCGACGGCGCCGGGCACCTCGCGCACGTCGAACGCTCGAAGCGCGTGAACGACGAGTTGCTCGCGTTTCTCGAAGAATAGATGAAATAAACTGTCGGTTGTTCGGCCGTCTGCGATTTTCGTGGTGACAACACGTACCACGAGCGCAACTCTCTTCACGCCGGATTTCCTCGTATCCACCAATGAGCCAGGGAACCGAGCGACTCCGTTTCGCTCTTCTCGACGCGTCGCACGGGGACAGTAACACCCGGCGGAACTTCCGCCGCGAACTCGACGCCGACCTCGTCGAGTTCGACGTCACCGAGGGGCAGATACCCTCGCACTTCGACTTCGACGGCGTCGTCGTCACGGGGTCGCGCGCGTCCGTCTACTGGGACGAGGCGTGGATTCCGCCCCTCGTGTCGTACGTGAGCGACGCCGCCGAACGCGACGTGCCGGTCCTCGGCGTCTGTTACGGGCACCAGATTCTCGCGACGGCGCTCGGCGGCACCGTCGAGGGGATGGGCGAGTACGAAATCGGTTACCGAGAGGTACAGCAGACGACCGACAGCGAACTGTTCGAGGGTATCGACGACCGCTTCACCGTCTTTACGACCCACTCGGACGCCGTGACCGAACTCCCGGCGGGCGCGGACCTCATCGCGGAGAACGAGTACGGCGTCCACGCCTTTCGGAAGGGCCACGCGTGGGGCGTGCAGTTCCACCCCGAGTACGACCCCGACACCGCCCGAGACGTGACGATGGGGAAGGACCTCCCCGACGAGCGGATTCGGTCGGTCTTGGACGGCATCGACGAGGAGAACTACGGCGCCGCCTGCGAGGCCAAACGCCTGTTCGAGAACTTCGTCTCCTACGCGCGGCGGGTCCGCGCGAACGCGGCGGCCGACGTCGGAACCGACGTCGAGACGGCGTCCTGAACGTCTCCGATACTCTTCTCTCTCTCCGCTCGCGCCGCCGGCCCGAACGAACACCTTTTGTCGCCCGCCGTCGAGCAACGTTCATGCTCGATTATCTAGGTTTGGAGGCGGACCTCACGACCGAAGAGCGGATGATTCGCGACGAGGCGCGGCGCTTCGTCGACGAGGAGGTCAAACCCGACGTCGGCGACCACTTCGAGGCGGGGACGTTCCCGATGGACCTGATTCCGAAGATGGGCGAACTCGGCTTCTACGCGCCGACCATCGACGGCTACGGTCTGCCGGGCGTCGGCGACAGGGCGTACGGCATTCTGATGCAGGAGTTGGAGGCGGGCGACTCCGGCCTCCGGTCGATGGCGAGCGTGCAGGGTGCGCTCGTCATGTATCCCATCCACGCGTTCGGCTCCGAGGAGCAGAAGGAGCGGTGGCTCCCAGCGCTCGGAACCGGCGAGGCGGTGGGGTGTTTCGGCCTCACGGAACCCGAGCACGGGTCGAACCCCTCGGGGATGCAGACGCGAGCGGAGAAGAGCGAGGCGCAGAGCGCCTCGGAACGGAGCGGCACCGCCGCGGAGAAGGACGGCGACGAGTACGTCTTGAACGGTTCGAAGACGTGGATAACCAACTCACCCATCGCGGACGTGGCTCTCGTCTGGGCGCGCGACATCTCCGCTGAGGAGTCGCCCGTCCGCGGGTTCCTCGTGGAGACGGACCGCGACGGCGTGACGACCGACGAGATACACGACAAACTCTCGATGCGCGCGTCGATAACGGGCGGCATCGGCCTCGACGACGTGCGCGTCCCCGAGGCGGACGTGCTGCCGGGCGTCGAGGGGATGAAGGGGCCGCTGTCGTGTCTCACGCAGGCCCGCTACGGCATCTCGTGGGGCGTCGTCGGCGCCGCGCGCGATGCCTTCGAGACGGCGCTGTCGTACGCGAAAGAGCGCGACCAGTTCGGCGGCCCCATCGCCCGGTTCCAACTGCAGCAGGACAAACTCGCGGAGATGGCGACGAAGATAACGAACGGGCAGTTGATGGCCTACCGCCTCGCCGAGTTGAAAGAGCGCGGCGAACTCCGCAACCAGCAGGTGTCGATGGCCAAGCGGCACAACGTCCGGATGGCCCGGCAGGTGTCGCGGACGGCCCGCGAGATGCTCGGCGGCAACGGAATCACCACCGACTACTCCCCGATGCGGCACCTCGCCAACATGGAGACGGTGTACACCTACGAGGGAACCCACGACATCCACACACTGGTGTTGGGGGCGGACCTCACCGGAATCGCGGCCTTCGAGTGACTCCGTTCAGTTGATTCGGTGCGATTTCGGTGAGTGGGACCGGAATCGCGGCCTTCGAGTGACTCCGTTCAGTTGATTCGGTGCGTTTTTGCCGAACTCGCTCTGGCATCCCGATTTGTGAGTGACTATCTCTCTCAAATTCTTCTCTCAGAGTAAATATGAAGATAGAGAAAGTTCTTACAGCTGTCTATATCGGCTCTGTCCCATTCTCCTGTCGAAACATCAATCTTTGCCGGGCGTGCGCGGACTATGCCACTCACGCACACACTTTATATCAATGCAGACGTACGTCCGACCAGAGATAGAGCATGACCGCTTCGGCCCACAACTACCCGACTCCGCTCGACCTTTCGCTCGAGGAACTGTGGGTGGTGCACGCCGCCCTCCTGAGCGACGCCGAACGCACCGTCGACGACGGTGACGACCCCCAGCAAGCCCTCTCGCTCCTCGCGCGCCTTGAGGACGACGACACGTTCGAGCGCGACGAACTGGCGTTCTTCGTCCGCGTGCTCCGCGACTACGCGGACGAACACGCCCCGACCCGCGACCGCAGACCCGCGCGGGACGTCATCGACGACATCGAGACGGCGCTCGCGTGAACTTCGCCCGGCCGACGGCCGCCCTCCCGTTCGACCGACGGCGCTCCGACGGTTACGACTCGCCCTCCCAGTAGTCCACCGCGTCGTCCCGCTCGAAGTACCCCGAGACGACGCGCTCTCCGTCGCCGCCCGGCGGTGCCCCGGCGAACACGCCCACCTTCTCCGAATCCGGATAGACGGTCACGTCCGGGTCCCGCATCGTGGAGACGGCGAGGTAGCGGAGCGGTTCGTCGCCGTCGTTTCGGAGTCGGTGCGCGCCCGAGGGGTCCGCGGGGAACGCGAGGAAATCGCCCGCGCGGACCGCTTCCTCGCCGTCGGGCGTCCTGAGCGTCCCGGTCCCGGAGAGCACGTACGCCGCCTCCTCGTTACCCGTGTGGTAGTGGTACGGCCACGAGGCGGCCCCCGGCGGCAGTTCGTACAGGCTCGCGCCGAGACGCTCCGCGCCCGCCGCCGACCCGAGTTTCTTCCGTTTGAACGATGTCTCGCCGTGTGCCGTCTCCGACCACTCGAGGTCGGACTCGCTGATTCGCGGCATGGGACACGTGAGGACGGCGGCGAAGTTAACTCTCGTTCGCTGTCGACGCGCCGTTCGACCCGAATTTGGGTTCGTCGACCGTCGGACCGCGCCCGCCGAACGAGCATCCACGGTCTATTTTACCCGCGCGTCCGAGCGGACCGCTATGCGTCTGATACACACGGCGATAACCGTTTCGGACCTCGATGCGATGCTGGAGTTCTACGGCGAACTCGGCCTCTCGAAGACGGGCGAGTTCACGCTGAACGGCGTCGAGAACGTCTACGTCGGGAGCGGCGACGGACTGGAACTCCAGTTCAAACACGACCCCGACTCGGAGGAAGGGGTCGACCCCGCGGGCATCGACCACCTCGCCGTCGAAGTCGACGACGTCGACGAGGCGTTCGAGGAACTCGTCGACGCCACCGACTGCCCGGTCGTCCGCGACCCCTTCGACGTCGACCCCGCCGGCGCCCGCGCGGCGTTCGTTGAGGACCCCGACGGCTACGTCGTCGAACTGGTCGAGTACCTGGAGTAGCGTCCGCCGGCGGGTACCTATTTTTACCTTCGGGACGAACGTTCGGGCGATGCCAGAAACCGAGCAAGCGACGGACAACGACGAGGCCATCGAACTGCTGAAGAAGGCGTATCTCGACGAACTGGAGACGGTGATGAACTACCTGACGAACTCCATTGTCCTCGACGGCGTCCGCGCCGAGGAGATAAAGGGGTCGCTGCAGGAGGACATCCAGGAGGAACTCGGCCACGCCGAACAGATCGGTCAGCGCCTCAAGCAACTCGACGAGGTGCCGCCCGGGTCGGCCGACTTCCAGGCCGCTCAGACGAACCTCCAACCCCCCGAGGACAGCACCAGCGTCATCTCCGTCATCGAAGGCGTCATCGAGGCCGAGAACGACGCCATCGAGACCTACCGCGCGCTCATCGACGCCGCCGAAGAGGCCAACGACCCGGTGACCGAGGACCTCGCGGTCACCCTCCTCGCCGACGAGGAGGCCCACCGGGCCGAGTTCCGCGGCTTCCGCAAAGAGTACAAGAGCGACTGAACGACGGAACGCCGACCGGTCGCCTCGGTTCGTCGTCCCGGCTTGCCGCGCCCTCCTCTCGCCACTGCGTCGCTATAGTAGCGTCTGCAAGTCATCACACACTCGACCGCACGACTGCGGGCGGTCGGATGAGTACACAGTTGTAGACGCTACTATAGCTTCGGCGCCGAAGTTCGCGTTCGCGTTCACGTTCACGGCGCTCCGGTATCCGTTCTCTCGGCGCCGGCAGCGGTCCCGGACCCGCCGGCCCCACGCTTCGACTCCAGCGCTTCCACCAGCAACTCGGCCACGTCGATTATCTCGATGTCGTCCTCGTAGTCGCCCGTCTTTCGTCCGTCCTCGTACATCGTTGCACACATCGGACAGGCGACGACGAACTTCTCGACCGCTCCTCCGGCGGCGGTGTCTTCGAGGGCCTCCCGCAACCGCTCCTCGCTCGGTTTCGTCTCCTCTTCGTGCTCCATCCAGAGACCGCCGCCGCCCCCACCGCAACAGAAGGAGTCCGAGCGGTTGCGCGGCATCTCTGCGAGCGTCGCGCCCGTTGCGCGCACCAACTCCCTCGGGGCCTCGTACTCGTCGTTGAACCGTCCGAGGTGACAGGGGTCGTGGTAAGTGACGGCGTAGTCTATCTCGGACCCGTCGAGGCCGACGCGCCCCTCGCGGACGAGCGTCTCGACCACCTGCGTGTAGTGGTAGACCGGGTAGTCGAACTCCGGGTCCATCTCGGGGTACTCGTTCAGGAACGTGTTGTACGAGTGCGGGTCCGTGCAGACGATTTTGTCGAACTCGCAGTCGTGGACGGCCTCGCCGTTGTCCTCAACGAGCATCTCGTAGAGTCCCTCCTCGCCGACGCGGCGCACGTCGTTGCCGTCGTTCTGTTCGTCCTCGTAGAGGATGCCGTAGGAGACGCCCGCGAGTTCGAAGAGGCGAGCGAGCGACCGCGCGACGCGGCGGTTTCGCTCGTCGTAGGAGGGGTAGTCGCCGACGTACCAGAGAAACTCGACGTCCTCCTCGCGAGCGTCCGGCACCTCGAAGTCGAGGTCCTCCGTCCAGTCGGGGCGCTTTCTCGCCGGGTCGCCGAAGGCGTTGCCGTTCTGGAAGACGTTCATCATCGCCTCCTGGACGGGTTCCTGCATCTGTCCCGTCTCGGTCAGGCGGCGGTTCATCTCGGTGAAGTGGCTCAGGTGTTCGATGTCGACCGGACAGGAGTCCATGCAGGCCATGCAGGCCATGCAGGACTCCATCGTCTCCGCGTCGATGACGGAGGTTCCGCCGTCGGCGATAATGTCCACCTCTTCGGTCCGCCCCGCGTCCAACTCCTCGCGGTAGCGCTTCAGGTCGAGGATGACGTCCCGCGGGTCGAGGGGTCTCCCCGACGCTTTCGCGGGGCAGACCGCCGAACACCGGCCGCACTTCGTGCAGGCGTCGGTGTCGAGCAGTTGCTTCCACGAGAGGTCCTCGATGGACGTGTAGCCTATCTCCTCGGGGCTCTCGTCGGCGGGGACGCCCGGCAGTCGCACGCCCGCTTTCTCGTCGGCGGTGACGACGTTGGCGAACGAGGATATCATGTGGAACGGTTTCGCGGCGGGGACGAACGCGACGAACCCGAGGGCGATGATGGCGTGGGACCACCACGCGGGCCAGTAGAGCGTCTCGGCGAGGCCCGCCGACATCCCCGCGGCGTCGAAGCCGAGGGCGAGGAAGTAGCCGACGAACGACACCGTCTCCCACTCGGGGAACTCGGTGCCGACGATGCGGAGCGCTTCGAGGAGATAGCCGCCGACGCCGAGGACGAACAGCGTCCAGACGAACACGTCGTCCTCGCGGCCGGTGTGTCTGCCCCACAGACGCTCCTCGCGGACGGCGTAGCGCCGGTAGAGGGCCATGCCGACGCCGACGACGAACAGGAAGCCGAGGGCGTCCATCACGAACGAGTACGAGAGGTAGAAGTCGCCGACGAAGAACGACTCGCCCGTGATGCGGCGATAGAAGTCGATGTCGATGGCGAGGATGGTCGTCCCGATGAGCAGGGTGAGAAAGCCCCATAGGATGAACGCGTGCATGATTCCCCCGTACAGGTCGCGGTCGAACTGCTTCTCGTTCGAGAGGACGATTCGCGAGGCCCGACGGACGCGCCCCGAGAAGTCGTCGAGTCGGTCAAACGCATCGGCCTCGCCCTCCGCGTAGCGGGCGAACCGCTCGTAGACCCCGTACAGAAAGACAACCACGGCCATCGCGGCGAGGGCGTAGAATACCGCCTCACCCACCGGCGAGATGGTCCAGAACGTCTCCCGAGTCGGTTCCGACTGCAAGAGTATCATAGTTTATTAGCCGGAAACGGAGCGGTTAAATCTTGTCTCCGGACGTCCCGCGAACGCGGCGTCGTCCCCCGGAACCGGTCAGAGAACCGCCGACGCGGCGAGGGCGACGGCGAGACAGAGCGCCGGGTAGTCCCGGCGCGCGAACCGCAACTCGGGGAGCGTCGGGTTCCACGCGAAGCACCGGGCGCGGAGCGCCAGCGCCAGTCGGTCCGACCGGGCGAACGCGCGGCGGACGCCCGCGGCGGCGACGGCGCGCATCCGCGCTCGGAGGGGTCGCCGGTCGCCCAGACGCGCCGTCGACGCCTCGCGGACGCGTCGGAGGTCCGCGAGGAGGAGCGGGAAAAAGCGGAAGACGAGGCCGACGCCGACGCCGAGGAAGCGGCCGACGCGGCCCGGCACGACGCGCTCTATCGCGGCGCGGGAGTCGCGGACCGGCGTCGTCCGGAGGTACGTCGCCGAGACGAGGAGGACCAGGAGAACGCGATAGCTCGCCAGCGCGGGTTCGACGGCCGCGGACGGGTCGACGCCGACGGGGAGCGGTCCGGCCGAGGAGAGCGTCACCGTCCGCGCGAGGGGGGCGACGACGAGGAAGGGAAGCGCCGGCGCGAACCCGCGGAGGGCGTCGACAGGCGAGACGCGCCCCGCGAGGAGGATTCCGGCCGCGAGGGCGGTGCACGTGGCGAGTCCGGCCGGCTCGGTCCGCGCGAACACGGCGAGGGCGAAGGCGGCCTGCACGAACAGTTTCGTCCGCGGGTCGAGTCGGTGAGCGACGGAGTCGCCCGGGCAGTACGTCAGCGGCATCGGCCGGTGGAGCGGCGGCGCGGCGCGCGCACGTCGTACGCCTCCAACTCGTCGACGACCCGATCCGGCGTTCCGTCCGCGACGACCCGAGCGTCGGCCATCACGACGGCCCTGTCCGCGAGTCCGAGCACGTCGCGCACGTCGTGCGTGACGACGACGACGCTCGTCCCCGCGTCGTTCAGGGTTTCGAGTCTGTCGAGCACCGCCTCGCGCGCGGGCGCGTCGAGTCCGGTGAACGGTTCGTCGAGGACGAGGTGGCTCGGCCGCATCGCCAGCGCCCCCGCGATGGCGGCGCGTTCCTGCTCGCCGCCGGAAAGTTCGTCCACGCGGGCGTCCCTTCTCTCGCTCAGGTTCACGGCGTTGAGGGCGTCCGCGACGCGTTCGTCTATCTCGTCTCGGGGCAGGCCGAGGTTCTCCGGACCGAACGCCACGTCCCCGCCCACCGTCGCGGCGACGAACTGGTCGCGCGGTTCTTGAAACACCATCCCGACGGCGGTTCTGGCGGCGACGGGGTGCTCTGAGACCGAGCGACCGTCGACGAATACCTCCCCCGAATCGGGTTCGAGGAGGCCGTTGAAGTGGCGCACGAGCGTGGTCTTGCCGGACCCGTTCGCGCCGGCCAGCAGGACGAACTCGCCGTCGTCGATGTCCAGCGTCACGCCGTCGACGGCGACGCTGTCGCCGTAGTGGTGGACCAGCGACTCGGTGCGGACGGTCACCGTTCGACCCTCCGCCCCGTCATTCGGCCGTCGCGGCGTCGCTCCGGACGACGCCGACGGCGGCGGCCATCTTCACCGCCTCGAACGGGACGAACGCGAGGGCGCTGACGACGAACGCGCGGGTGAGGGCCTCCGGAGCGAACGCGCCGGCGAGACCGTTCTCGACGATGGCGTAGCCGACGGTGCCGAGGGCGTAGATGACGACGGTGCCGGCGACCATACCACCGACGAGGCGAATCAGCCCCACCTCGGATGGGTCGCGCAGGTCGCCGACTCCGTGGACGATAGCCCCGATGAGGGCCGCCGCGAGCGGGTACGACCAGAGAAAGCCGGCGGTGTAGCTCACGAACGACCCGAGACCGGCGGACCCGCCGGCGAAGACGGGGGCGCCGGCGGCGCCGGCGACGAGGTAGAGAACGAGGGACGCGCCGCCCCAGACCGGCCCCAGAAAGATGCCAGCGAGGAAGACACCGAGTACCTGCAGGCTCACCGGGACGGGCGAGACGGGGTTCGGGAACGAGACGTAGGCGAACGCGCCCGTGAGTGCCGCGAACAGCGCCGCGCGGGCGACGTTGCCAACCACGTCGTCGCCGACGAGTTCGACCGACTCCGCGTTAGTCGACATACTCCTCCGTGTCTCGTAAACCACTATCAGTCGTTCGGTTTACGAAGCTGCTGGCCCAGTCGAGCGGTCGGCGCTCGGGTCGGCGTTCGCCCCGCGGACCGGCGGCGCGCCGGCAAAGTTTTGTACGTTCGCAGCGCCTACCGGGCGGTCATGGACGAGAAGACGGCCGAACTCAGGGACATCTTCGTCGAGACGACGGGGTCGGAGTCGGTGACGGAGCGACAGGAGGAGTCGCCCGGGTCGTTGACGGACGCCCCCGACGACGAGGAGCGAAACCGCCGGGTTGCGGAACTCGTCGCGGCGATGCGGGAGCGCTACGAGTTCGAGTCGGACCTCTCGGGCGAGGACTTACGTCGGGTCGTCCGCGGGTTCTTCGACGGCGACGCCGACGCGGAACTCGCGGCGGTTCTGGAGGCGAACGCCGACAAGGCGGACGTGTTCGTCGCGCGGACGGACCTCCACCTCCTCCGGGAGTCGGACGCCGACGCGCCGTTCTCGCTCGACGCGTTGCGGTCGCTCCTCGACGACGGCGCGGACGACGAGGCGTGCGCGGCCGCACTCGACGCCGACGCCGAGACGGTGGCGCGCGCCCGCCGCGTCGTCGAGGCGCGGCGCGAGGCGACGCGCGCGAACGACCGCTTCCGCGGCGAGTTCGAGGAACTGTTGACCGACTCGGACCTCTCGGCGCGACTCGCGGAGGACGCCCGCCGCGACGGCCTGCGCGAGGCCACCGAGGACATCGAGACGGACGTTTCGTTGTAGGTCGGCGCTCCGCCGCGGCTTCTCTCCGCGGGACCCGACGGCGACCACCTCTCCACTACTTCCGCTCCGAACGAAGACTCTTACCCGATGGGGGACTTACTCCGGTTCGATGGCACAGGCCCCGCAGGACCCGGACGTGGACCTCACCGACCGGTTCGTCCAGTTCTACAGAAAGTACTACAGCGACGATATCGGCCGCCTCGCTCAGCGGTATCCGAACGAACAGCGCTCGTTGTACGTCGACTACGACGACCTGTTCCGCTTCGACGAGGACCTCGCGGAGGACTACCGCAAGAAACCCGACCAGATACGCGAGTACGCCGAGGAGGCCCTCCGCCTCTACGACCTCCCGGTCGACGTGAAACTCGGGCGCGCGCACGTCCGCCTCCACAACCTCCCGGACTCCGTCGACATCAGGAACATCCGCGTCCACGACGACCACATCGGACGGATGGTCTCGGTCAAAGGAATCGTCCGCAAGGCGACGGACGTCCGCCCGAAGATAACCGAGGCCGCCTTCGAGTGTCAGCGCTGCGGGACGATGACGTACATCCCGCAGACCGACAGCGGCTTTCAGGAACCCCACGAGTGTCAGGGCTGCGAGCGACAGGGACCGTTCCACGTCGACTTCGACCAATCGGAGTTCGTCGACTCCCAGAAACTGCGCGTCCAAGAGAGCCCCGAGGGCCTGCGGGGCGGCGAGACGCCGCAGAGCATCGACATCGACACGGAAGACGACATCACGGGTAGAGTGACCGCCGGCGACCACGTCACCGTCACGGGCGTCCTCCACATCGAACAGCAGACTTCCAACCAAGAGAAGACGCCCATCTTCGACCTCTACATGGACGGCGTCGCCATCGAGATAGAGGACGAGGAGTTCGAGGACATGGACATCTCCGAGGAGGACGTCGCGGAGATTATCGAACTCTCGAACGAGGAGAACATCTACGAGAAGATGGTCGGCTCCGTCGCTCCCTCCATCTACGGCTACGAACAGGAGAAACTCGCGATGATCCTCCAACTGTTCTCCGGCGTCACCAAACACCTCCCCGACGGGTCGCGGATTCGGGGGGACTTACACATGCTGCTGATAGGGGACCCGGGTACGGGGAAGTGCGTCGCCGGAGACACCCGGGTGACGATGGCCGACGGATCGGAGGTTCCCATCCGCGAACTCGTGGAGCGAAACCTCGACGACCCGAAACCAGTGGACGACGGCGTGTGGGACTCGGTCGACTTCGCGGTGCCGTCGATGGCGCACGACGGGTCGATATCGTCGCGGCGGGCGACGAAGGTCTGGAAGCGCGAGGCACCTGAGCGGATGTACGAGATTCGGACCGCCAGCGGGCGCGAACTCACCGTCACGCCGTCGCACCCGCTGTTCGTCGGTCGCGACGGCGGCACCGACGCCGTCGTCGCCGAGAACCTCGAACCGGGCGAGTTCGTCGCCGTCCCCCGGTCGCTCCCAGCCGAGGGCGACGACTCGCTCGACGTCTCGATACGCCGTTCGCAGTCGAACAACGCCGTGCGACTCGACGTCCCCGACCGACTGACGCCGTCGCTCGCGCGTCTCCTCGGGTACGTCGCCGCCGAAGGCTACGTCGAGCGACGCGACTCGGGAAGCGCGTTCGTCTCGCTGACGAACAACGACCGCGAGATACTCGACGACGTCGCCGACGCACTCGCCGAACTCGGCCTCTCGGCGACCGAACGCTCCCCGCACGACGGAAAGACCGCGAGGGAACTCACCTGCTCGTCGTCCGAACTGGTGAGCCTCCTCGAAGCACTCGAACCGGCGCTGCTGGAGGGGTCCGGTGAACAGCGCGTCCCCGGATCGATTCTCCGAGCGACGCGCCCCGTCAAGCGAGGGTTCCTCCGCGCCTTTGTCGACGCGGAAGGCACCGTCTCTCCGACGCAACGAGAGGCGACCATCTCTTCGACGAGCCGCGACGTTCTCGAAGGGGTTCGGAGTCTTCTCCTCGCGTTCGGCGTCGACTCACAGCTTCGACCGAAGGCGGGCGGCAGTTTCCGCCTCCGAATCAGCGGCGACGACTTCGCCCGCTACACCGAACGAGTCGGCTTCGTCGTCGAACGGAAGAGCGAGGCCGCCGCAGCGGTCGTCGACGCCGACGGAAACACGAATCGAGACGTCGTTCCCGGCGTCGGTGGAACGCTCCGCGACCTGCGCGAATCGCTCGGACTGGCGCAGGCTGACTGCGGACTCCCGCGCAGTACGTACCAACACTACGAGCGCGGCGACCGGAATCCGAGTCGGGACAGCCTCCGGACGGTCGTGCAGACGTTCGCGAAGGCCGCCGAGGACGGACTCGCCGCCGACGGCGACGGCGGCGCGAGCGTCGAACGCCGACTCGCCTCGCTCCGCGCCCTCGCGGACGGCGATATCGCGTGGGACCGAATCGAGGCCATTGAGCCGGTTGAATCCGACGAGGAGTGGGTGTACGACCTCGAAATCGAGGGGACGCACAACTTCCTCACGAACAACGTCGTCTCTCACAACTCCCAGATGCTCCAGTATATCCGGAACATCGCGCCCCGGTCGGTGTACACCTCCGGGAAGGGTTCCTCCTCAGCGGGTCTTACTGCAGCGGCTGTACGCGACGATTTCGGCGACGGGCAGCAGTGGACGCTCGAAGCAGGCGCCCTCGTCCTCGCCGACAAGGGTATCGCGGCCGTGGACGAACTGGACAAGATGCGGCCGGAAGACCGCTCTGCGATGCACGAGGGTCTCGAACAGCAGCAGATTTCGGTGTCGAAGGCCGGTATCAACGCCACGCTCAAAGCCAGATGTTCGCTGCTCGGCGCGGCGAACCCCAAGTACGGACGGTTCGACCAGTACGAACCCATCGGCGAGCAGATAGACCTCGAACCCGCGCTCATCTCGCGGTTCGACCTCATCTTCACGGTGACGGACGACCCCGACCCGGACACCGACGCCGAACTCGCGGACCACATCATCAACACGAACTACGCGGGCGAACTGCACACCCAGCGGACGAAGATAGCCAACTCCGAGTTCACCGAGGACGAGGTGAACGCGGTCACACAGGAGGTGGCCCCGGAGATAGACGCCGAACTCCTGCGGAAGTACATCGCCTACGCGAAGCGCAACTGTTACCCGACGATGACGCAGGAGGCCAAAGAGACCATCCGCGACTTCTACGTCAACTTCCGCGCGAAGGGCTCCGACGAGGACTCGCCCATCCCCGTCACCGCCCGGAAACTCGAAGCGCTCGTCCGCCTCGCGGAGGCGTCGGCGCGTGTTCGTCTCTCGGACACCGTCAGCGAGGAGGACGCCGTCCGCGTCACCAACATCGTCGAGTCCTGCCTGCGCGACATCGGGATGGACCCCGAGACGGGCGAGTTCGACGCCGACATCGTTGAGACGGGTACCTCGAAGAACCAGCGGGACCGGATCAAGAACCTGAAGGCGCTCATCAACGAACTCGAAGACGAGTACGAGGGCGGTGCGCCCGTGGACGAGGTGCTCGCCCGCGCGGAGGCGGAACTCAACCTCAGCGAGGGCAAGGCCGAACAGGAGATAGAGAGCCTGCGTCGGAAGGGCGAGGTGTACGAACCGCGGACCGACCACCTGCGGACGACGTAGTTACCGATTTCTCTTCGCGCGCCGTCGCTGTCGCCGCCGCCACCGAAGCCGACCTGACCGGCCTACAGCACCGCGTCCAACCCCCCCCGCACGTCAGCGACGAGGTCCGACTCGCGTTCGATGCCGACGCTCAGTCTGACGAGTCCGGGGTCGATGCCGGCGGCGCGGAGTTCCTCCGCCGTGAAGTCCTGATGCGTCATCGCCGCCGGCACCTCCACGAGGCTCTCGACGCCGCCGAGGCTCTCGGCGATGGTGACTGTTTCCAGCGCCGCGACGAACTCGGTGGCGTCGTCGACACCCCCCGAGAGTTCGAACGCGAGCATGCCGCCGAAGTCGGCCATCTGTCGGGCCGCAACCTCGTGGCCGGGGTGGGTGTCGAGGCCGGGGTAGTAGACGGTGTCGACGGCGGCGTGCGAGGCGAGGGCGTCCGCGACGGCCGCGGCGTTCCGGCAGTGGCGGTCCATCCGCGCCTGCAGCGTCTTCGCGCCGCGGCGGACGAGGAACGACTCGAACGGTCCGAGGACGGCGCCGCGGGTGTACTGGGTCTTCTCGAGTCGTCGCGCGAGATCCGCGTCGCGCGTGGCCACCGACCCGCCGATGGCGTCGGAGTGACCGTTGAGGTACTTCGTCAACGACTCCACGGAGAGGTCGGCGCCGAGTTCGAGCGGTCGCTGGAGGGCCGGGGAGGCGAACGTGTTGTCCACCGCCGCGACGGCGTCTACCTCGTGGGCGGCGTCCGCGACGGCGGCGATATCGACGACTCTGAGAAGCGGGTTCGTCGGCGTCTCGACGTAGACGAGGGCCGTCTCGTCGCGGACGGCCTCGCGAACGGCCGCTGAATCCGTCGCGTCGACGTGGGTGACCGAGACGCCGTAGCGCGGGTAGACGTCCGCCAACAGGTCGTACGTCTCCGCGTAGAGGCTGGACCCGGTGACGACGTGGTCGCCCGCGGAGAGCAGCGAGAAGACGGCGTCGATTGCGGCCATGCCGCTGGCGAACGCGTAGGCGTGCGTCGCGCCTTCGAGGTCCGCGACGACCGATTCGAGGTCGCCGCGCGTCGGCGCCGACATCCGGGAGTAGCGGTAGCGCCCGCCGAGCGCCGTCGACGACTCGTACTCGTACGTCGCGTTGGCGTAGATGGGCGTCACCAGGGCGTTGTCCGGTTTTTCCTCGCCGGCGTGGATGGCGCGGGTGTCGAGCGTTTCGGAGTTTCCCCCGTCAGTCCGTCCGTTCTCGACCCGTTCGTCGTTCGCCGGGTCGTTCGCGCGTCCGTCTTCCTCCGACGACTCTTCGCTGGGCATTACCCGTCGTATCTCGAAGGCGGTTGTCAATCTATCGTTGTCGGTGTATGTCCCGCTTCATCGAACGTGTGGGTCGTCCGGCGGTTCGCGGGCCTCGACGGCGAGGCGACCACGAGCCTTCTTGTACCGAGACGCGGAACGACTCGCAAGGTAGATGGACAGAATCTCCGCCCTGCGAAACGTCGAGGAGGCCCTCCGCGACTTCGAGTCCGGGGAGTCGGACCTCGCGGCGACCGAACGACGCGTCGTGGCCGTCCTGCGGACGTACGCGACCGACTTCGGGGGCGAGGCGGGCCTCGCCCCCTACCGGGCCGCCGGCGAGAACCGCGCGAACGGACTCGTCGTCGTCGCCGAGAGCGCCGACGAGGCCCGGGCCCGCGTGTACGACCTCCTGGACGAGACGCCCGGGTCGCTGACGTTCGACGTCGAACGCCTGTAACCGGGTCGGCGCCACACGAGTCAATTCGGGAGAGTTTTATCTCGGAGTGATAGTTCTCTCGTAACTGTGTTGCTCGTCGTGACCTACTCGCGCCCCGCCCGCGAGACGCTCCGGAACGTCTGTCGAACGCACGAGGAGACCGTCGTGCGGCGGTTCGGTCGCGCGGCCCTCCTCGCGGAGACGGAGTTCGGCGCCTTTCTCGCCTGCCGCCTCCGGGAGAAGCACGCCGCCGACGTGCAGGTCGAACGGACCGAACCGTTCAACGAGTTCGCCGACGCGCCCGCCTCGGTCCGGACGGCCGCCGCGGCCTACGAGGCCCGCGACTCCCCGAGCACGCCGTACGACAAGTTCGCCGCCGGCACCGACCACCCCTCGTCGGCGGCGATGCGCGACGGCGACCTGTGACCGCGGCCCTCCGCCGACCGATTCGCGTCCGCCTCCCTGACGGGAGCCTCCACGTCGGTCCGGTCGTCGACCTTCGGAGGGTCGAGGCGGCCCCCGACGCCGCGACGCTCCGCCGGGCGGTCGCGGGCGGACTCCCGGCCGAACCCGCCGCGCCGAGCGTCGTCCGCCCCCCGCCGACGCCGGTGCACCCGTTCGTCTCGCACCTCGCCGCGGGGATTGGACTCGACCGACGCGGCGCGCTGGCGGCCCTCGCGCGTCTCCGCGGTCACGACGCCGACGGGGCGCTGGCTGAACTCGACCGGGTTCGGAAGGCGATAGCCGATGCGGCGCCCGCGGAGACGGCCGACCTCGCCGCCGCGCGCCGTCGGGCGGCCGAGGCGGGCGTCGAAACCGACCGTCTCCGCGAACGCGCCGCGACGATTCGCGGTCGCGTCGAGGCTACTCGGGACACCGGCGGCGACGTCGCCGCCGCCGAAACCGACCTCGCGGAGACGATGCGGCGACTCTCGGAGGTGGCGACCGAACGCGTGGCCGCCAGACAGCGACTCGCCGCTCTGGAGGCGGAGGTGCGCCGGTCCCGTGACACCCGCGAGGCGCGTATGCGACTCGAAGACCGAGCGGCGAACCTCGAACGCGACGCGCGACGGGCACTCGCCGCCGCCGCCTACGACGCCTTCGCCGCCGCCGTGACTGCGCTCCCGCCGACGTTCGATGCCGACGCGGGGACTGGACCGGGCGAATTCGACGGCGACCCGCTCTCGGCCGCCCTCGCCGTGGCCCGGGCGGCCTCCCTCCGCGCTCCCGTCGTCGTTGACCCGACCGTCGTCGACCGGTTCGGCGGCCTCGCTCCCTCTGTCCGCTACCTCTCGGGGCCGGTCGTGGTCCGCTGACGCCGACTGATGTAGGTTAAAATACCAGCGCGCGGCCAGACCGGTCCATGGAGCACGACTGCACGACGGAATCGGTCGCCGGCGCGACGCTCGTAACGGTTCGCGTCCGCAACGAGGCGCCCGTTCCGCGCCGCGTCCGCGTCCGCAACGAACTCCCCGGTCCCGTCCTCCCGCCGCGGCGCGAAGGCGTCCCCGAACGGGGGTGGGACGAGAGCGGATTCGAGGGCGTCCTCGACGCCGGCGAGGAGCGAACGCTCGGATACGCCTGCCCGGTCGCCTCCGAGGGCGACCGCCCGGTCTCCGTGGCGTCGCTCGGCCGGGCGGAGGGGGAGAGAGAGGACGACCGGGAGAACGAAGCCATCCGCGCTCTGGGTCGGGCGCGACCGCCCGCCGACGCCGTTCCGGTTTCGGTTCCGGATTCGTCGCTCGCGTCCGAGTCGCCTTCCGACGGAGACGCTTTCGAACCTGCCGAGTCGGACGTCTCCGCGGAAAACAGCTCAGAACCGGACGTCAACGGCTCGAATCCGAAGCCCCGTCCGCCCGCGGTCGCCTCGTGGTTCGACGCGGTCGAGACGCGGGTGCGCCTCGCGGAGCGACTGACCGACGCCACGGCGGCGGATGCTGCGTCGGCGCTCGAAACCGCGGGCGACGTGTCCGGCCTGGCCTCGGCCGTCGCCGCCGACGAGGCGGCGCTCCGGGCCGTCGCGGCCCGCGCCGACGAACTCGCCGACCGGGCGGCCGAGACGGAGGCCGGTCCGGTCGTCGCCGCGTTGGAGGCGCCGTGATACTCGCCGTGACGGGCGGGAAGGGCGGCGTCGGCAAGTCGACGCTGGCCTTCGAACTCGGTGCCGCGACGAGCGCCGTCGTCGTCGACGCGGACGTCGGCATGGCCGACCTGCCCGCGGCCGCCGGCCCCGGTCCGGACCTCCACGACGTGCTCGCCGGTCGGGCGTCGGCCGTCGAGGCCGTCCGAGAGGGCGGAGCGGTGACGCTGCTCCCGTGCGGGCGGTCGCTCGCCGGTGCGCGGGCCGCCGACGTGGGCCGACTGGGCGAGGCGCTCCGCGATGTCGAACGGGCCTACGGCGACGTGGTGGTCGACTGCCCGGCGGGGATGAAGGCCGACGCGGGCGTTCCCCTCGCCGTCGTCGACGCCTGCGTCGTCGTCGCGTCGCCCCAACCGTACGCGCTGGCCGACGCCGTCCGAACGCGAGAGTTGGCGCGCGAACTCGACGCCGGACTCGTCGCCGTCGCGGTCAACCGCGCCGTCGACGACCCGCCCGAGGCCGTCTTCGAGGAGGTGCTCGGCGCCCCCGCGGTCACGGTTCCGTCGGATCCCCGCGTCGCCCGCGCCGTCGAGACCGGTCGCCCCGTCTGTCGCGTCGCCCCGTCGAGTCGCGCCGGGCGGGCGGTTCTGTCGCTCGCGCGGGCGGTCGACCGCTGTTCGAACGACTGAGCGGCCGCTTGGTTCTCCGGTCGCTCCGGTCCGCCGACTCCATCGCTCGGGAAAAATAGCCCTCGTCGCGCTCGGACCCTCGTAGTCGACCGCTTCGCCCGGTCCGTTCAGTTCTCCCGTTCCCGGAGCGCAGCGTACGTCTTCCGCAGGGTGACGGGCGTCACGTCGGCAACGGCGGCCGCCTCGGCCTGCGTCACGTCCGCGCCGACGTCGCGCGCGGCGGTGTACAGACACCCCGCGGCGACGCCGCCGGGGTTTCGTCCCGTCGAGAGGCCCGCCTCGGCCGCCTCCGCGACGTACTCGCGGGCGCGGCGTTCCGCCTCGCGCGAGAGGTCGAGGCGGGTGGCGAACCGCGGGACGTACTCCGCGGGGTCGACGGGACCCACGGGGAGTCCGAGTTCGCGGTTCAAGGCGTCGTAGGCGGCCGTCTGCTCGGCTCTCGTCGCCTTCGCCTCCGCGACGACTTCGCCGACGGTGCGCGAGACGTTCGCTGCGCGGCAGGCGGCGTAGACGCACGCGGCCGCGAACCCCTCCAGCGACCGCCCGCGAAGCAGGTCCTCCTTCTGCGCCGACCGGAACAACGAGCAGGCGTGGTCGCGGATGCGCTCGGGAAGCGACAACGCGCTCGTGAGACGGCGTATCTCGGTGAACGCGTACACCTGATTCCGCTCGCGTTTCGTGGAGATGCGAGCGCGGTTATGCTGGCGGCGGAGACGAGCCATCTGGCGGCGCTTCCGTCCCTTGAGACGCGTTGAACGACCGATTTCGGTCGAGAGGCCGCGGTCGTGGCGCGACCGGGTGAGCGGCGCGCCCGTGCGCTTGGGGTCGCCGGCGTCGTCGGCGAACGACCGCCACTCGGGACCGTGGTCGATGGCGTACTCGGAGACGACCAACCCGCAGTCGCCGCAGACCGTCTCGCGCCCGTCGGCGTGGAGTCGGCCGTCGCACTCGGGGCAGGCGTTCGTCGTCGTCGCGTCGTCGGCGCGTGCTTCAGTCATCACAATTGATTCTTGGCTCCGAATGGGTATTTAAACACTGGAATATATGCGCTTTCAGGCCTCGAAATAGCGCTCTAACCTACCGGTCACTGGTACGTACCGATATCAAATTTGAAAACAAATCGAAATCGATTACTACCGCTTCGTCGTAGACACTGCCGATGGGACTGGCGGATATCGCGGCGGAAACGGCGGTGACGACGAGCAAACAGGAGGTGCGCGGCGTCGCGACGGTGGACGACACCGACGTGGACCTCGCCGCCCGACTGCGCGACTGCGCGGACGCGCTTCCCTGCGCGCCGGCGGCCGCGGCCACGGTCGTCGAGCACTACGTCGACGGCGACGGCGTCGGCGACGCGGGACGGGCGGCCGGCGTCGCCCCCGTGACGGCAGCGAAGGTGCTCCACCGCGTCGGCGTCGAGGGCGTCACTCCGCTCGCGCCGACGGCGCGAAGGGTTCTCCGCGACTGGCTATCGGGGATGCTCTCCCGCGCAGACGCGCTCGAACTCACGGGCGCGGACGAGGCCGAGTTCGCCCTCGCGGCCTACGTCGAGACGCACGACCCGGTGCCGGAACTCGCCGAGGCGACGCGGCGGGACGCGGCGCGACCGCTCGGCGGCGACGCCCTCGTCCGCAAACGCGACGTGCTCGGGGAGACGATGAGCGCGTCGACGGATTTCTAACTCACTTCACGTACCGTTCGACGCCCGCGAGGAGGCCGCCGCTTCCCACGGCCTCGCTCACGTCGCGGCCCGTCGCGCCCGCCGCGAGGCGCGCGACGCCCTCGGCGAACGCCCCGCCCTCGTCGAGACACGAGGGCACCGACGCGGGGTCGGTCACCTCCGAGGCGGGCACCTCGCAGTCGGCCGCCTCGAACGTCCCGCGCGTCGCGACGACGAAGTCGGCTCCGCTCCCCACATGTTCGAGCCGCGTCCGCATCCGCTGGACGGCGTCCGCCCCGCGCGTCGTCCCCGGCGCGACGAGGACCACTCGGTCGGCCGCGTTCACCGCCGCGATGGCCTGATTGGCGGCGACCGGCGGCACGTCGACCAGCACGTGGTCGAACCGCTCGCTCGCCCGGTCCAACCGCGCCTCGAACCGCCGCGCGGCGTCCGGCGCCTTCGCCCGCGCGAACCGTTCGAGGGGGGCGAACGCCGGGCAGACGGAGACGCGGCCGGGAGTGTCGCAGTCGAGCGCCGTCAGCGCGTCCGACAGGGGCGCGTCGGCCGCGTCGGTCACGAGCGCCGTCAGGTCGGGTTCGATGCGGCCGTTGAGGTGGTCCGCGAGCCCCTGCGTCGCGTACGCGGCGTCGAACACGCCCACGTCCGCGCCGTCCGCGGCGAGGGCCGCGGCGGCCTCCAGCGTGCACCGCGTCGTCCCCGCGCCGCCGACGGCGCCGACGAGCGCTCCGACGTTCGCGTCGCCCGTCCGGTCACCGTCACCCGCTCCGCCCGCACTCTCTACATCGTGCATGCGTTCGATGGTCGCCTCCCCCTCCTAAAACGTCCGGTTGTGGAGAATGTATCCACCACGGTTATGTTCCGCGGCTCCCGCGACGTCGGGAATCCGACGGCTCAAAACACTTAACAGCGCTGACCCTCTCCTAAAACAACATGACTCGCGGTGCGGATGGTATCTCGATTCTCTGCGTCGACGACGACCCCCACTCCGCCGAGCGCACCGCTTCCTCGCTCGAACGCGCCGACGACCGCTTCTCCGTCACCGTCGCGACCGACGTCCCGGAGGGACTGGACGCCCTGACCGGCGGCGCGTTCGACTGCGTCGTCAGCGCCCACGACGAGTCGGGCACGGACGGACTGGCGTTCCTCGAAGCGGTCCGGGACGACCGTCCCTCACTCCCGTTCGTTCTCTTCACCGCCGACGGGGACGAGGACGTGGCGAGCGAGGCCATCTCGGCCGGCGTCACCGATTACGTGCGCATGGACGGCGCGGACTCGTACCGGACGCTCGCCGACGGTATCCGCGACGCCGTCGACTCCCACCGGGAGAACGGCGGGGAGGCGATACCCCACGCGCAGGCGGAAGCGATTCTCGACAGTTCGCCGGACGCCATCCTCGTAACCGTCGACGGACGTATCGTCTTCGCCAACTCCGCCGCGGTCGAACTGCACGAGGCCGACGACGCGACCGACCTGCTGGGACGGTCCGCCGAGGAACTAGTTCCCCCGGACAGTAGAGCGACGGCCGAGAGAGACATCTCGCGGATTCGGAGCGGCGACGAACGGATGACCCGGGCCCGCCGAACCCGACAGACGCTCGACGGGGAGACGCTCGCCGTCGAGGTGACCGCGCGGGCCATCACGTGGGACGGTGCGGACGGCATCGTCTCCGTCGTCCGCGACGTCTCCGAACGGGAGACGCGAGAGGACGAACGGACGCGCTACGCTGCCGCCTTCGCCGGGGCGATGGACGCCATCGTCGTCGCCGACAATGACGGCACGTACGTCGACGCCAACCGGAGCGCCTGCGACCTGTTCGGCGTCCCCCGGGAGGAACTGCTCGGCATGCGCATCGACGACTTCGCGGACGAGAGCTACGAGACGGACGACGCGTGGTCGGAGTTCCTGTCGGCGGGCGAAGAGAGGGGGATCTTCTCGCTCCGCAGACCCGACGGCGAGCGGCGAATCGTCGAGTACGCGGCGACGCGAGACGTCGTCCCCGGCGAGCATCTCTCGGTGCTGCGGGACGTGACCGACCGCGTCCGACTGATGCAGCGGCGACAGGCCGAGCACGACGCCTTAGAGCGGATGTATCGCGTCACCGCCGACCGGGAGGCCGCCTTCGAGGAGAAGGTGCGGCGCCTGCTCGAACTGGGGACGGAGTATCTGGACGTACCCTACGGCTTTCTGACGCGCATCGAAGACGGGACGCAGACCATCGTCCACGCCGTCGGCGACCACGAGTCGCTCAGTCCCGGCGAGTCGGCCCCGCTCTCGCGGGCGTACTGCCGGAAGGTCGTCGGCGACGAGGGACTCGTCGCGGTGCGGGACGCGGAGGCGGAGGGCTGGGGGGAGGACCCGGCCTACGAGGCGTTCGACCTCGGCTGTTACATCGGCGCGCGGGTCGTCACCGCCGACGACCTGTACGGGACGTTCTGTTTCGCGGGGACCGACCCGCGTTCCGAACCGTTCTCCGACGGCGAGCAGGCCATCGTGGAACTGATGGCGCGGTGGGTCGCCTACGAACTGGAGCGCCGAGAGCACACGCGCGAACTGCGGAGCCAGACCGACCGCTTGGACGAGTTCGCCTCGATGGTGAGCCACGACCTCAGGAACCCCCTCTCGGTCGCCAACGGCTATCTCGAACTCGTCCGGGAGGACGGCGACCCCGAGAAGTTCGACCGCATCGAGACGGCACTGGACCGGATGGACCGCATCGTCGGTGACCTGCTGTACCTCGCGCGGGAGAACGAGCAGATACGGGAACTCGAACCCGTCGACCTCGCGGGGGCGGTCCGACGGGCCTGGGAGACGGTCGACGGCGCCGACGGGGAGGCGACGCTCGCCGTCGATGGCGACCTCGGCGTGGTCACCGCCGACCCGAACCGACTGGCCCAACTGCTGGAGAACGTCTTCCGGAACAGCCTCGAACACGTCGGCCCCGCCGTCGGCGTTCGCGTCGTTCCCACGGACGACGGCTTCGCAATCGAGGACGACGGCCCCGGCATCCCGCCGGAGCGACGCGAGCAGGTGTTCGAGCAGGGGTTCACCACGCACCGCGAGGGCACCGGGTTCGGCCTCGCAATCGTCAAGCAGATAGCCGACGGCCACGGCTGGACCGTCTCCGTCGCCGAGAGCGAGGCGGGCGGCGCGCGCTTCGAGTTGGGCGACGTCAGGTGAGGCGACGGCCGCCCCTTCGCGGCGCTCACGCCTCGAACCGGAGGTACGACGTCCTGTTCCGGTAGTTGTACAGTTCGACGGCGACGCCGACGAGCGCCAGACAGGCGAGCGCGAGGAAGAACGGACCGCCGACGCCGACGTACAGCAGTCCGAACAGGAGCGCCGTCTCGACGGTCGACGCGAGGGCGTAGAGCGGGTGCGACCGCACGGCGTCGAAGGCGCTCGCGAGCGCGAACCCGAGGATGAGCGCCGCCAGCGCGACGAACTCGACTGTCAGCGGCCGGTCGAAGACGAGCACCAGCGTCGCGAGTAGCGCCGCGGCGAGGAAGAACGCACCGACCCGATACGGGCTGACCCGCTCTGGGAGAGACGCAGAAGGCACGGTACTGGCGCGATTCGCGGTGTCGAAAAAAATGTCTTCTGCCGGACCGGTGTCGGCTCCGCGTCCGGCGTTCGGCGGACGACTACCGCGGAATCGGCACCGCGACCAGCGCCATCTCGTCGCTCTCGACGGCCTCCGTCAGCGCCGCGTCGACCTCCTCCCAGGACTCGGGCCGGTGGCTCTCGATGCCGAAACTCTCCGCGAACGTCTCGAAGTCGGGGTTGGTCAACTCGGTGCCGAAGTGCTCGCCGGTGTGTTCGGCCTGCTTCTCCGAGATGAGGCCGTAGTCGTCGTCGGTGAAGACGACGACGGTGAACCCGAGGTCGAGACGGGTGGCCGTCTCCAACTCCGCGGCGTTCATCATGAACCCGCCGTCGCCGGTGGCGACGACGACGTTTCCGTCCACCGCGAGGTCCGCGGCGACGCCGCCGGGGACGCCGATGCCCATCGACGCGAGACCGTTCGAGATGATGCAGGTGTTCGGCTCGTACGTCGGATAGTTCTGCGCGATGGCCATCTTGTGGCTCCCCACGTCGGAGATGAGCACGTCCTCGTCGGCGAGGATGTCGCGGAGAAACGGCAGTGCCCCCTTCACCGACAGGGGGTCGCCCGCGTCGGGTTTCTCCGTGACGTGGTCGAGTATCGTCTCGCGGTACTCCTCGCACCAGTCGGTGTTAGGAACGTCCTCCAACCGCTCGGCCAACCCTTCGAGCGTTGCGGAGATGTCGGCGACGATTTCGACGTCGGGGTTGTAGTGTTCGTACACCTCGGCGGGTTCGTGGTCGACGTGGACGATGTCGGTGTCGAGGTGGGGGTTCCACGACTTCGGGTCGTGTTCGGCGATGTCGTAGCCGACGGCGACGACGCAGTCGGCGCGTTCGATGGCGTCGCCCGCCTCCTCGTTCGGCCCCGAGTCCAGCGTCAGAAGCGAGTTGTCGAGGCGGTCCGACACCGCGCCCTTACCCATGTAGGTGGCGACGACGGGCATCCCGGCGCGTTCGACGAGTTCGCGGAGGCCCTCCGCCGTGCGGGTGCGGACCGCGCCGTTGCCCGCGAGGACCAGGGGATTCTCCGCCTCGTCGATGCGGTCGGCCGCGCGTTCGAGCGACTGTTCGTCGGGGTCGGCGCGGCGGACGGGTTCGCGCGTCGGCAGGGGTTCGCCCTCGACGGAACCGGCGGCCACGTCCTCGGGGAACTCGACGTGCGTCGCGCCGGGCTTCTCGTACTCGGCGAGTTTGAACGCCTTCCGAACCGACTCGGCGACCGTCTCGCCCTCGGCTATCTGCGTGTTCCACTTCACCACCGGTTCGAACATGTCGACGACGTCCAGCGCCTGGTGGCTCTCCTTGTGGAGTCGCTCGCGGCCGCCCTGCCCCGTGATGGCGACGAGGGGGGACTTGTCGAGGTGGGCGTCGGCGACGCCCGTGAGGAGGTTCGTCGCGCCCGGCCCGAGCGTGGACAGGCAGACGCCCGCCTCGCCCGTGAGACGGCCGTGCACGTCGGCCATGAACGCCGCTCCCTGCTCGTGTCTGACGGGAATAAAGCGGATGTCGGAGTCCCGGAGGGCGAACAGCAGGTCCTGGAGTTCCTCGCCGGGGACGCCGAACACGTCCTCGACGCCCTCGGCCTCCAGACACTCGACGAGGAGGTCGGCGGCGCTCATCGCGACCGCGCCCCCTCGGGTTCGAGAGTCAGTAGGAGGGCGCTCGCGGCGTCGTCGCTGCGGCTACGTCGGTTCATACCTCACACCTCGCGCGGCGGCGACAAGAACGTGTTCGCCGTTCGAGCGTCGGTCCCCGCCGCCGGTCCGTTCCCCCGTCGACCCGCCCCGCTCAGCCCTCGATTCGCCCGGCGATGTCGTCCAGTTCCTCCTCCGAGAGGTCCGGCCGGGACCCGACGACCCCGTGGATGGGACCGCCGCCGTCGCCGTCGAACCGCGGCACGAGGTGGACGTGGACGTGCGGCACCTCCTGTCCGGCCGCCTCGCCGTCGTTGACGCCGACGGTGAGGGCGTCCGCGTCGACGGCGTCCTCCACGCGCGGCCCGAGTTCGTCGACGGCGGCCCACAGTTCGGTCGCCACGTCGTCGGGCAGGTCACGAAGTCGCTCGTGCGCCTCCTTCGGGACGACGAGCGTGTGGCCCGGCGCGAGGGGGTTCGCGTCGAGGAACGCGAGCACCGAGTCCGTCTCGTAGACGATTCGCGCGGGGATGTCGCCCGCGGCTATCTGCTCGAAGATGGTGGGTTCGCTCATGTGGAAGCCGTCGACCGGATTCGGCAAAGAGGTTCGGGTGGACGGGTCAGGGCAGGTGCGCTCGAATCTCGTCGACGTACTCCGACTCCGAGTAGCCGAGGCGCGAGAGCCACACCTCCTGATAGGAGGGATGTAAGAGCGGCAAAAGCGTCGCGTCGAACGCGTCGAGGTCAACCGGGTCCAAGACCGAATCGAGGAACCCGTCCACGTCGCGCCCCTCGAAGGCGAGCATCGTCGCCGTCGCGTGCTTTCCGGTCGAGACGACCACCTCGGGCGCTATCGCGTCCAGTTCGGTTTCGAGGTGCGGCCGGCAGTTCGCCCGCTCTTCGTCCGTCGGTTCGCGGTTCGACCCCTCACCGTCGCACGGAAAGCACTTCACCGCGTTCGTGTAGTAGGCGTCGGGGTGGCCGGCGTCGGCCAGTAGTCGGCGGACGCGGCCGCCCGAGTGGCGCGTCGTGTACGCCATCCCGGTGTAGTTGCCCCCGCGCCACGTCTCGGCGTCGGGGTTCCCCGCGCCGGGCGCCTCGCCGACCACCACTACCGAGGCGTCCCGCGGGCCGTTCCCCCACGAGATTCGGTTCCGGCAGGCGACGAGGTCCGGACACCGCGAACAGCCCTCCTCGACGACGAACGCCGACGCGGAGTTCGGGAGGGACGGCTCTCCGGACGCGCGCGGTCCGTCGGGTCGGTCCGAGTCGGTCATCGACCGTATCGAGGACGCCCGAGCGTCATAGGCATCCCGGCACGGTCGGACGCGGGTCGTCGGGGCGGCCGTCCGCCGAGCGGACCGGCGCGCCGAACTGCCCGTATGTAGTTTTTGGCCCACTTTCTTTACCGTCTCCGCCGGCAGTACAGACGACCCAGCCCCTCCGATGTACCGCTACCAGTTCGGTCCCCTCCTCCACACGGAACGCATCGCGGCCGACGACAGTCCGGCCACGGCGCTCCTCCGCGCGTTCGAGGCCGCGGACGTGGACGTCGAACCCGACTCGACCGACGCCCTCTACAACTACGTCGACCCCGGCGCGCTTGACCGCCTGTTCTGCGGGCCGCACTCCGCGCGGGACTCGGGGTTCGTCGTCCTCGAACTCTGGGACGTGGCGGTGCAGGTGTCGCGGCACGAAGTCGCCGTCTACGACTCTCTGGCCGTCGAGTCGCCGGCGGCGTCGGACACGACGACCGACTGACGTCGGCCCTTCGCTCTCTCCGTCCCCAACCCGCTCTACTCGATGAGCGGGAGCAATATGCCGAAGACGAACGGCGACAGCAGCGTGAGGACGACGCCGAGGGCCTCCGCGTCGAGGAGCAGCGTCCGCTCCCAGGCCGGGAGCGGTCCGACGACGGCGGGGGCGACGAGCAGTCCCACGGCGCCGATGGTGAACAGTGTGAGGCCGGAGCCGATTCCGAGTTTGGTGAGTCGCGAGTAGTCCAGATTTCCGTGTGCCATACCTCGACGAAACCTTGTCGAAGACAAGAACGTTTCTCTCCGACGAGACGGTGCGCCGTGCTACTGTGTGACTGCGTCCACCGCGGCGGCGACGTTCGGCGCGACGCTGACGGCGCTCACGTCGCGTTCGACGGTGTCGGTGCCGACGATGCGTTCGATACCGGCGCGTTCGAGTTTCGTGCGGGCGTTTCTGACCAGCAGCGGGTGGACGCAGGCGGCGAACACGCGGGCGGCGCCGTCCGACTGGAGGTGCGAGACGGCCTCGCTCATCGTCGACCCGGTGGCGACGATGTCGTCGACGATGACCACGTCGCGGCCGGCGGCGTCGGCGTCGCTCGGCGTCACCTCCACCTCCGTCCCCGAATGTCTGACCTTCTCGAAGTAGTCCGTCTCGCCGCGACCGTACGCCTCGTGGACGCTCCGGGCGAGTTCGACGGCGCCGGCGTCCGGCGAGAGAAAGAGGGGGTCCTCCAGGTCGTCCGGGAGCGGTGCGGCGAGGCGGGCGGCGGCGTCGACGACGGTGACGTGTGCGTCGAAGAACGAGGTGAGAGCCTGCTCGTGGGGGTTGACGAGCACCACACGGTCGGCGCCCGTCGAGACGGCCTTCGCCATCGCGCGGGCGGAGACGGGGTGGCCGTCCTCGAACGCGGCGTCCTGTCTGGCGTACCCCATGTACGGGAGGACCGTCACGACTTCGTCGGCGCCGGCCTCGCGGACGGCGTCCTGCAGTTGGAGCAGTTCGACCCACGCGTCGTTCGAGTCCGTCGCCGCCACGACGACGGCGCGGTCGCCGTCGAACTCTGGGACGGCCGCGAGCGTCTCGCCGTCGGGAAAGCGGTCGTACTCGACGGCCGCCAGCGGTTCGTCCATCGCCGTCGCCACCGCGGCGGCCAGCGCCTGCGAGGATGCGCCGGGTACAATCATACTCGCAACTCTCCGTCGCGCGTTAAACCCGTTTTCGTCTCGCGCGGACGGGTCAGCGGCCGGCCTCGCGGCGTCCGCCCCGTGGCCGGGGCTCCCTCGACTCAGACCGCCACCGCGGCGGCGACGTCGCGCAACCCGAGGATCTGGTGGCGCCACTCCTCGCCGGGCAGGCGGACGAGGAACGTCCCGGCGTCGGTGACGGCGTACGTCGCGTCCCTCCCGTGGGTCACGGCGGCCACGTCACCCGCCACCGGAAGGGGGACGCGCGACCACTCGCCGCCGTCGCCGCGGGCGTACAGGTCGCCGTCGCCCGCGGCGTGCGCCCGTCCGCCGTCGACGCTCACGGCGTCGAACTCGCCGGACAGCACGTCCATCCAGCCGTTTCCGAGTTTGTACAGCCCGGCCCCCGTCGCCGCGAGCGGTTCGCTCCCGGCCACGTCGCGCGCGTCGTCCAATCCGACGTGCGAGAGGCCGTCCCCGATTCGGTACACGCCGTCCGCGGCCGCGACGAGGGGGCCGTCGGCGGCCCGGACGCCCCCGACGCGTCCGAGGTCGGTCCACTCGCCGTTCTCTCCGCTCTCTCCGCCGTCGAACCGGGCCACGCGGCCCTCGTCGTCGCCCGCGAGGAGCGACCCGTCGCCGAAGCCGACGGCGGCCGCGGGACCGAAGCCGGCGGCCTCGAACGCGAGGGCCTCGGCCGCCTCCGTTCCGCCTCCGTCCGCGTCCGCGTTGACCCCGTCGTCCCCGGCGGCCGTCAGGTCCGCCCGGAACACGTCCTCGTCGGTGGCGACGGCGAGGGTTCCGCCGCCGGCGGCCACGTCACGGGCCGTACAGCGGTGGGCGATGCCGAACCCGCCCACGAGGTCGTCCGAGACGGAGACGGCGACGACGCCCGCGCCGGTGGCGACGAACACCGTCTCCGTCCCGGTGTTGTCGGTGTAGACCCGTTTCTCGTCGATAGTGGGCATCTCGTCCGAAGTTCGGCGAGGGGTCGTGAAAACGTTGCGGAGACGGCGGTCGTGGGTCGGGGGACCGGTCAGATGAACTCGCGCACGTCGGAGTACCACATGTCGTGGTGGTCGACCTCGCCGATTCGCTCGGCGACGGCGGCCGCGAGGACGTGCCAGCAGCGCTCGTCGTCCTCTGTGGGGTCGAGGTTGTACGAACTGTCCTTGCAGGTACAACCGCCGTCCTCGATGACGTACTCCTCGGCGTAGCCGACGACGACGGTGAAGTCGCGGTAGCGCTTCACCCGACCCTCGGAGACGGCCTCGACGGCCCGCACGCCGCGACCCCCGTGGAGGCCGACCAGCGCGTCGACCACCTCGGCGGTGAGTTCGCCGGTCCGAGCGAGGGTCCGCCGCCACGCCGTCCCCCGGTCGCTGTCCGTCTCGGTGGGCACGACGAACGCGGCTGATTCGCCGTCCGTCGGGGTCGAGTCCGCGTCCGGATCCGCTTCCGACGCGGCCTCCTCGGCGTCGGCGCAGTCACCGACGGCTTCTCCGTCTCTGTCTCCGTCGCCGGCGTCGGCGCCGTCGTCGTCGCTGTCGGCGGCGTCCTCTCCCCGTCCGTCGGCGTCGTCACCCACCTCTCGCACGCCCGGACGTTGGGCCGTGGCGGACAAAACGCCACCGATGGCCGGACCACCGACCGCCGTCCACGGTCATCGGCCGCCGCCCCGGCGCTCGCATCGCATCGCTTTTCGCCGCGGGGGTCGCTCCTCGGGACATGGACGTACGCGAGGGAGGCCTCACGGTCGAGGTGCCTGGCGCCCGCGACGGCGCCTCCGAGGGGGCCGGCGACGACGTGTTCTACAACCCGACGCAGGAACTCAACCGCGACGTGACGGTGGCGACGCTCCGCGCCTACCGCGAACGCGACGACCGGGCGTCGTCGTACCTCGACGCGATGGCCGCGAGCGGGATTCGGGGGGTTCGCGCCGCCGCCGAGGGGTTCGAGGTGACCTGCGCCGACTTGGACGAGGACGCGGTCGAACTCGCAAGCGAGAACCTCGCGCGCAACGGCCTCGACGGCGAGGCCGTTCACAGAAACGCCAACGCGCTCATGCACGAGTCGGTGTTCGACGTCGTCGACCTGGACCCATTCGGCACGCCCGTTCCCTTCGCGGACGCGGCGTTCGCCAACACGCGCGACCTGGTCTGCGTCACCGCCACGGACACCGCGCCGCTCTGCGGCGCGCACCAGAACTCCGGCATCCGCAAGTACTCGACGCTCCCGCAGAACACCGACTACCACCCCGAGATGGGGCTTCGCGTCCTCCTCTCGGCGATGGTCCGCACCGCCGCGCGCTACGACAAGGCGGCGGTGCCGATTCTCTCGCACGTGACGCGCCACTACGCGCGGGCGTACCTCGAACTCGACGCGCGGGCGACGAAGGCGGACGAACTCCTCGAAGACCTGGGCCACGTCTACCACTGCGAGGACTGCCTCGAACGCGACCACGAGTTCGGACTCGTCGCCCACCCGCCCGAGACCTGTCCCGCCTGCGGGAGTTCGCGCACGCTCGTCGCCGGACCGCTCTACCTCGGCCCCATCTGCGACCCGGCGTTCGCCGAGTCGGTCCGCGAGCGCGTGACTGAGGAGATGGGCGAGAAGAAGCGCGCTCGGTCGATGCTCGACACCGTCGCCGGCGAACTCGACACGCCGACGCACTACGACCAACACCGCCTGTGCAAACTGTGGAACCGCTCGGCGACGGGGATGGACGAGTTCCTCGGCGAACTCCGCGACGCCGGCTACGAGGCGACGCGGGCGCACTACTCCGGGACGGCGTTTAAGACGGACGCGACCATCGCGGAGGCGCGCGAGGCGACGACCGACGGCGACGGTTGAGGAGGGCGAGTCGCCGTCCGCTCACGAAACCGGACGACGACGGCCGAGAGCGCCGTCCGAGCGCTCTCGGAGGCAAGTAGCTTCTTGTGCGTCTCCTCCGAATGGGGAGCGTGAGCGTTCGGACCCGGAACCCTATTCCCGTGATTCGCTCGGTGGCCACGACCGTCCAAGAGCGGGAGGTGACGTTCCTGGCGGCGAGCATCTCCTACTACACGCTCGTCTCCCTCGTTCCTCTCCTCACGCTCGGCCTCCTCGTCGCGTCGTTCGTCGGCGGCGAGGCGCTCCGACAGCAGGTGATGATGCTGGCCCAGCAGTACCTCCTCCCCTCGGGTTCGGACATCGTCGGGAACGCCCTCGGCGACCCGACCGGACAGGGGGCGCTCTCGGTCGTGAGCCTCGGCGTCACCCTGTGGGGGGCGTTGAAGCTCTTCAGAGGCTTGGACATCGCCTTCTCGCGCATCTACGGCTCCGAGGCCGGCGGCATCGTCGACCAACTCAGAGACGGCATCGTCGCGCTCGGATCGCTCGGCGCGGGCACCCTCGGCGTCGGACTCCTCACCGTCGTCATCGCGATTCTCGACGTCCCGTTCGTCGACTTCCTGAGCCCGTTTCTGCTTCTCGGACTGCTCGCCGCGGCGTTCTTCCCGCTCTACTACGTCTTCCCTGACTCCGGCCTCTCGCCGCGCGAGGCGCTCCCCGGAACCGTCTTCGCGGCCGTCGGCTGGGTCGTCCTCGGCGTCGTCTTCGGCACCTACGCCGCCACCGCGAGTGGGTCCGTCGCGGGGGCTCTCGGGGCCATCCTTCTGCTCGTGACGTGGTTCTACTTCTCGGGCATTCTCGTCCTCACGGGCGCGGTGGTGAACGCCGTCCTCGCCGACCGGGTGTCCTCCGGACCGAGCGACGGCGGCGCACCGGACCGGCAGGTACAACACGGCCCCGCCCGACAGACAGACCGGACGATGAGCGTGGACGACGCAACCGTAGACGAGTCGGGCGAGGCGGACGTCGACCCCCGCGGGGCGCCCGACATCGAACAACTCGAGGACCGCGTCGAGGAACTTCGCGCGGACCTCGATTCGTTCGAGTCGGACGTACAGGAGCGGACGGTCGAACGCCCCGACGTGGAGTCCGAACTCAAGCGCTACGTGCGCAACCAGATGCGCCAGGGCAAGGCGCGCGGATGGGGGCCGTACCTCGTACTGCTGTACGGCACCGCCGTGACCATCGCGGCGTTCTTCCTCATCCAAGACGACCTGCTCGCCGTCGTCGCCATGCTCGTCACGTATCTCTCGACACTCGGTCTCTACGTCATCTTCGTCGTGTTCGGCGCCGGACTCGGGGCGCTCGGTGTCCCCGGCCGCCTCGTCGACTGGATTCGCGACCGTCGGTCCTGACTCCGACCCGCCGCGACCGATGACCGGACCACCGACCGTCGCCGCGGCCGCCGCTCTCCTTCCCCTCCCACTTACCGCCCGCGGTCTGGGCGAACTCGACGCCGCGGCGTCGCTGCCGGACGCCGTCGTGACGCTGTTCTCCGTGCTCACCCACCTCGGAAACCCGTGGGTCTGTCTGTTCGCCGTCTGCCTCGCCTACGTCGTCGGTGACCGAGCGGGCATCGCGCGCCCCTCCGCGGCGTTCCTCCTCGCCCTCGGACTCGGCGCCGTCGGACTCACTCTCGGTCTCAAGACGGCCTTCGCGCTCCCCCGTCCGCCGGGCGCGGCCGAAACGGGGTACGGCTTTCCCAGCGGCCACGCCCTCGGGACGACGGTGTTCTGGGGCGGCGCGGCGCTCCTCGCGGACGCGGGGCGCCGCCGCGTTCGCCTCGGCGTCGCCGTCGCCGTCGTCGCCGTCGTCGCCGTCTCGCGCGTCGTCCTCGGCGTCCACTACCTTGCGGACGTGGTCGCGGGCGTCGCCGTCGGCGCCCTCTTCGTCGCCGCCGCCGTCGGCGTCGGCCCCGGCCTCCGCCGCCCGTCGGTCCCCTCGAACCGCGCCGTCGTCGCCTGCTTTCTCGTCGGCGGCGTCCTCGCTGCGGCCGCCGCCGCCGCGGACCCCGTCGAACGGGAGGTGCTCCTCGCCGTCGGGACGGCGGTCGGCGGCACGGCGACGTGGGCCTGGCTCGGCGACACCCTCTCCGGACGGTCGGCGGGTGACGCCCTCTCGCTGTCTCCCCGGTCGCTCGTCGTCGGCGTTCTCGCCGTTCCGGTGCCGCTGGTCGCGATGGCCGCCGTCGCCGAACTGCCGGTCCGGTCGCTCGCCCTCGCGGGGGCGGGCGCCGTCGGCGGGGCGGCGCTGCTGTCGCTCCCCGTCGCGGCGGCGGCGCTGTTCGAGTGAGCGACGAGTGAAAAACGGAGACAGCCGGGTCGCATCCGAGGTGATTCGGTCGGCGTCGGGACCGAGGTCGCCCCGCGGTCGTCCGGCCTCAGAACGTCTCGAGGTACTGGTCGAGTTCCCACTGCGAGACGTCGACGCGGAACTCGTCGTACTCGTAGGACTTCGCCTCGTGGAACTTCTCGTAGATGTGCTCGCCGAGGGCGTCCTGGATGACCTCGTCCTCTTCGAGGGCGGTGAGCGCCTCGCCGAGGTTCGAGGGGAGCGTGTCGATGCCGTACTCCTCGCGCTTCTCCTCGTCGAACTCGTAGATGTTCTCGCGGACCGGGTCCGGCGCCTCCAGGTCCTGTTCGACGCCCTCGAGACCGGCGTGGATGAGCGCGGCGAACGCGAGGTATGGGTTGCACGACGGGTCGGGGAAGCGGGCCTCGATACGGCTGGCGACCGGGACGCGCGCGGCCGGCTTCCGGATGAGCGCCGAGCGGTTGCGGTCGGACCACGCGACGTAGACGGGCGCTTCGTAGCCGGGGACAAGGCGCTTGTAGGAGTTCACCGTCGGGTTGGTGACCGCCGAGAGGGCGGGGGCGTGTTCGAGGATGCCCGCGAGGAACGAGTGGGCCGTCTCCGAGAGGTCGAACTCGTCCTCCTCGTCGTGGAACACGTTCTCGCCGTCCTCGTCGAACAGCGAGATGTGCGTGTGCATGCCGGAGCCGTTGACGCGGGAGATGGGCTTGGGCATGAACGTCGCGTGCAGGTCGTGCTGGGCCGCGATGGCGCGGACGACCGTCCGGAACGTCCCCACGTTGTCCGCCGTCGTGAGCGCGTCGTCGTACTCGAAGTTGATCTCGTGTTGGCCCTCGGCGACCTCGTGGTGGCTGGCCTCTATCTCGAAGTCCATCTGTTCGAGGCCGTAGATGATGTCGCGCCGGACGTCGGACGCGAGGTCCTTCGGCGCGAGGTCGAAGTAGCCGCCGGCGTCGTTCGTGTTCGTCGTCGCGCGACCCTCCTCGTCCTCCTCGAAGAGGAAGAACTCGGGTTCGGGGGCGACGTTGACTGTATAGCCCATCTCCTCGGCGCGGTCGAGCGCGTCTTTCAGCACGTAGCGCGGGTCACCGACGAACGGTTCGCCCGTGCTGGTGTCGATCACGTCGCAGATGAGACGCGCGGAGCGACCGTCACGCCACGGGAGAATCGCGAACGTGTCCGGGTCGGGCTTGAGGCGCATGTCGGATTCCTGGATGCGCACGAAGCCCTCGATAGAAGAACCGTCGAAGTAGATTCCCTCGGTAAATGCCTTCTCGGCCTGCGTGGCGGGGATAGCCACGTTCTTGACCGTGCCGAGAATATCAGTAAACTGGAGGCGGAGGAAGTCCACGTCGCTGGACTCGATCTCGTCGACGACTGCCTGCGCTTTCGTCGAAAGTCCGCCGTCCGTTGCCACATTCGTGTTCGCGTTATCGTCCGTCATCTTACTGGACACGGGTTCCGTCAACGTCCATCTTTATGACGTTATCGCTTAGCGCAACTCGCGAGTGACTCCCCTAGAACTGGATATTCGTAAAATTCTAATGCCCCGAGCGAGTGGGTCGCTGTGATGACGTACGAAAACCTCGACGCAAAACTCATCAACGCTCTGCTGGGAGACGGACGCGCGAGCCTCCGAAGCCTCGCTGAGGAGCTCGACGTGTCGGTTACGACCGTCTCCAACCATCTCCGCGATTTGGAAGACGAAGGCGTCATTGAGGGATATACCCCCCGGGTGAACTACGACGCACTCGGCTACGACGTCACCGCCATCATTCAACTGAAAGTGGAGGGAAGCGCGCTCCCGCAGATAACCGACCGACTGCGCGAGCAGAAGCAGATGGTCTCGGTTTACGAAGTCACCGGCGACTACGACATCATCGCCGTCGGTAAGTTCACCGACACCGACGGCATGAACAGCCAGATTAAGGCGCTCCTGACCGACGAGGACATCCGCGAGTCCAACACGAGCGTCGTCCTCAACGCCGTCGTCGAGAACCAGCAGTTCGAACTCGACGTCGACGAGTAAGCGCGGCGTCGCCGTTCGACCGCCCGACCATTCTCCGAGACGCCCCTCCCCGAGCAACTGCGCTCCCGAGCGACTGCTCAGACGAACCGACTCGCCACCTCCTCCATGTCAGTTTGGCAGTACGGACAGCGATACCGCGTGTCGAAACCGTCTCGTCGCGTGGTCGTCTTCGCCTCCAGTTCGTGCATCCCCACGTCCCGGCCGCACTCGGTACAGAGTACCTTCGGCATAGCTAACAGTTCACGAACCAACGCCAATAAATCACCCGGTGTCTGTGAACGTTTCGCACGATATCGGAGTTCGTCCTCGCTCGCAAAAGCTGGACCAAAATGGGGAACGAAGCTACTCGAAGTCGTCCTCGAAAACGAACGTGCCGTCTCGCTGGACGACGTCCCCGTCCACCTCGATGACGGACTTTTCGGACATGTCCAGAATCATGTCGACGTGTTCGGCGCTCTGGTTCACCTCGTTCTCCTCACCCACCGTGTCCGGGTACGCGGACCCGACGGCCATGTGAACGGTGTCGCCCATCTTCTCGTCGAACAGCATGTTGTACGTGAACGTGTCGATGGCGCGGTTCATTCCGATGCCGAGTTCGCCGAGGTAGCGGGCGCCCTCGTCGGTGTCGAACACGCCGTCGAGCACTTCCTCGTTGCGTCCGGCGCTGTAGGACTCGACGCGGCCGTCCTCGAAGCGCACGCGGACGTCCTCGATTTCGCGGCCCTGCCGGTAGAGAGGCATGTCGAAGTGCACCTCGCCCTCGACGCTGTCGCGGACGGGTGCGGTGAACACCTCGCCGCCGGGGAGGTTCTTCTCGCCCTTGTCGTTGATTGCGGCGTTGCCCGCGACGCTCATCGTCACGTCCGTCTCCTCGCCGGCGGCGATGCGCACCTCGTCGGCGTCGTCCAGAATCTCGACCATCTGCTGTTGATGTTCGTACTGTTCGTCCCAGTCGAGGCTGACGGCGTCCCAGACGAAGTTCTGGTAGGCGTCGGTGCTCATGCCGGCGAGTTGGGCGTTGCCGGAGGTGGGGAACTGCGTGAGACACCACGTCTTCGAGAGGCGTTCCTGCAGAACGGGTTGCATCGCGCGGCGGTAGGCGGCGTTCGTCTCGGGGTCCACGTCCGCCGTCTCGGAGGCGTTCGCGTCGCCGCGAACCGCGATGTAGACGTCCATCTCCTCGTACATCGCGAGGAGGTGCTCCGGCGTCTCGAAGTCGCCCTCGCGGTTCCGGAGGAACGCGCGGGAGGCGCGGGAACTGCTGTTCGTGTAGACGGGGTTGGCGCCGCGTTCGGCGCACTCCTCGTGGAGGGCGACGACCAACTCCTCGGCGGCGGCGGGCGCCGCGATGACGACGTTGTCGCCGGACTCGATGCCCGTCGAGTGCTCGGCGATGGTCTGGGCGTGTTCCCGGATGCGTGGGTCCATACCACGAGGTGTCGCGTCGGGGTGAAACCGCTTTCGCACCGGTGTCGCCGTTCGTCGCTCGCAATCCGTGAGACACAGTAACCGCTGCAAATAGTTCACAGCGAGCGTGACACTCTCGTTCTGAAGAACCGAGAATCACGCTCTCTTTATATAATATCTCCGGGCGAGTTTACAACTGTAAGAGGTAATAAATTATGAACACTCCTACCACCACCACCCGAACCGCCGTCGAGGACGTCCTCGAGTTCGACCTGCAGGGGACCATCGCCGGTTACTGGCTGGTCGCCCTTCGTCTCATCACGGGCTACTGGTTCCTCCACGCCGGGTGGACCAAGTTCGCCTTCGTCTCGGGCGAGGCGTTCGACGCCAGCGGCTACCTTGCGAACAACTCGGGGCCCATCCAGGGCTTCTTCGCGTGGGTCGCGGCGACGCCTTGGCTGATGGACGTCACGAACGTCATGATTCCCGCCGGGGAGTTCCTCATCGGCCTCGGACTCATCGTCGGCGCTCTCGTCCGACTGGCCTCGTTCTTCGGGGCCCTGCTGATGGCGTTCTTCTATCTGGGGAACGCCGACTGGGCGCACGGCCTGGTCAACGGTGACCTGTTCGGCCTCGTGCTGTTCGTCACCCTCGCGACGTTCGGCGCGGGCCGCATCCTCGGCCTCGACGCCTACCTCGAAAAACTCGACCTGGCCGACAACCGCGTCGCGAAGTTCATCCTCGGGTGAACCGCGAGCGAGCGCCCTCTTTCTGCCGTCGTCCGTCGCTTCGAGACGCGCGTCTCCATACCGACGACGCACGGACCGCCGCGACCACCGCCTATAACCCCGACGCCCGATACCGTCTGGCATGGCCATCGACCTTCGCAGCGATACGGTGACGCGCCCCTCGGCGGCGATGCGGGAGGCGGCGCGGGACGCCCCCGTCGGCGACGACGTGTACGGCGACGACCCGACGGTGAACGAACTCGAAGCCGCGGCGGCCGAGCGCGTGGGGATGGAGGACGCCCTCTACGTTCCGACGGGGACGATGGGCAACCAGATAGCCGCCCGCGTCCACGCCGACCGGGGGGAGGAGATTCTGCTCGACGAACAGGCGCACATCTACAAGTGGGAGGTCGGCGGCCTCGCACAACTCTCGGGTCTGCAGGTTCGCACGTTCGACGCGGGTCCCTCGGCCGTCCCGACGCCCGAACAGGTCCGCGAGCGATACGTGGAGGAGGACCTCCACAGGGCCGGGACGGGCCTCCTCGCACTCGAAAACACGCACAACGCGCGCGGCGGCGTCGCCGTCCCGCCCGAGGCTATCGACGCCGTGGCCGAGGCGGCGCACGACCTCGGCGTGCCGGTCCATCTCGACGGCGCCCGCCTGTTCAACGCCTGCGTCGCCCTCGACGTCGACCCGACGCGGATGACGCGGAACGCCGACTCGGTGATGTTCTGCCTCTCGAAGGGTCTCGGCGCGCCCGTCGGGTCGATGCTCGCCGGCAGCGAGGACTACGTCGAACGCGCCCGCCGCGTCCGCAAACTGTTCGGCGGCGGGATGCGGCAGGCGGGAATCATCGCCGCGCCGGGCCTCCGCGCCCTCGATAACGTCGAGCGACTGGCCGAGGACCACGAGAACGCGGCGCGACTCGCCGCCGGACTTGACGACATCGACGGCCTCAGCGCGCCCGACCCCGACACGAACATCGTGCAGGTGTTCTCCGAGGAGGCGGGCCTGACCGCCGAGGAGTTCGAAAGCCGCTGCGGGGACGCGGGCGTCCTCGCGGGTGCGCACGGCGAGTACCTGACGCGCTTCTGTACCCACCTCGACGTCTCCGCCGACGACGTGGAGGAGGCTATCGACCGAATCGACGCGGCGATGCCGGCGTAGGAGGGAGCGACGAGTCCGCTCAGAGTTCGGGTTCGATGTAGACGAACTTCACCCGAGCGTCCTCGCGCTTGAGTTTCTCCTCGATTCGCGTGATATCGGTGTCGATATCGTCGGTGTCGAGGTCGGATTCGAAGCTGACGTCCGCGTTGACGAGCACCTTCTCCGGGCCGACGTGGACGGTCCGGAAGTTGTCGACGTGGACGACGCCGGGGTGGTTCCGGACGACGTCCCGTAGTCGGTCTTCTACGTCCTTCGGGAGGCTCTCGCCGAGGAGGAGGCGCTTGTTCTCCCACGCGAGGGCGAGGGCGAACCCCATGAGGAGGACGCCGATGAGTGCGGCGGAGACGGCGTCGTAGATGTAGTTGCCCGTCACCTGCGTGAGGACGACGCCGACGAGGGCGATGGCCGCGCCCGCGAGGGCGATGCCGTCCTCGGTGAACGCCGTCAGTGTCGTCACGTCGCTCGTCTTCCTGAACGCCTCCCTGACGCCGCTCCACCCGTACTCGCGTATCTGCCGCTGGAGTTCGGCGTTGGCCTTCTTCATCGCGTACGTCTCGAAGGCGATGGCCCCGAGGAGGACGACGACGTTGACGTACCAGGCGGGGAACTGATAGCCCGCGAACGACACCAGTCCGGCGGCGGCGTGACTGCCGTGCAGGATGGCGTCGTAGCCGTGTTTCAGCGACTCCCAGCCGGCGATGCCGAACAGCAGCACCGAGACGAGGAACGCGTAGAAGAACTGCGCCTTCCCGTAGCCGAACGGGTGCGCTCTGTTCGCCTCCCTGTCGCTGTAGCGGATGCCGATGAGGAGGAACACCTGATTGCCCGTATCGGAGAGGGAGTGGTACGTCTCCGACAGCATCGAGGGACTCTGCGTCAGGAGATATCCGAGGAACTTCAGGACGGCGATGGCGCCGTTCGCGACGAGGGCCGCGATGACGACGCCTCTGCTTCCTGCCATGCTTTCACCTCAAGAGTCTCCCGTAAGAGCGTTTCCACGCGAGTCTCTCGCGTCTCGCCGCCGCGGCGACCGAGCGGAACGTTCCTATCCCCCCGATTCGTAGCCCGACCCGATGCTGACCGTCGTCTCCGACACCCACAGCACGGACTCGCACCGACTCACCGGTCGGACGCTGGACGCCGTCCGCGAGGCGGAACTCGTCGTCCACCTCGGCGACTTCATGCGCGAACTCGTCCTCGACGCCTTCGAGTCGGAGTCCTCGCGGCTCCTCGGTGTGTACGGCAATAACGACGACGCGGAGATACGGGACCGACTGCCGGAGGCTCGCAACTTCACCTTCGCGGGATTGACGTTCGCGGCGACGCACACGCGCCGCGGCGGGTCGACGGCGCTCTCGATGTTCGGCCGCGAACGTGACGCCGACGTGGTTCTGTTCGGCCACAGCCACCGGCCGACGTTCGAGGCGACGGGCGAGGCGACGCTCCTGAATCCGGGGAGCCACGCGCAACCGCGCGGACACCGCGCCGCGCACGCCGAACTCGAAGCCATGACGGACGGCGGCGTCTCCGGACGACTCGTCACCGTCGAGGGCGACGCCTTCGAGACGTTCACTATCCCGCCGTCCGAGGGGTGAGGAGTGACCCGTCGCTCCGTCAGCGGGTGACCCACCAGTAGGCCGTCGCGCAGACCAACGTCGCGACGCCGCCGAGGAAGAACAGTTCCGCGGGCGCGAGCGTCGACAGCGCGCCGACGACGGAGGAGCTGCCGGCGCCGGCGCCGGTGTCGGCCCCGGATCCGACGGCCGTCTCTATCGCCGTCCGGGTCGCCTCCGCGGCCCGAGTCGCGGTTTCCGTGCTCGTTGCCTCGCCAGCGGTCGTCGAGGGCGCCTCCGCGATACCGACTCCGCCCCCCCTGGCGTCCGTCGGCGTCGCGGTCGGGGCGGGAGCGGGTGTCGACGTCGACTCCGCCCCCGTCGCCCCCGTGGCGTTCGCGCCGTCCGAGGCGCCCGGTGCGGCCCCGCCTTCGCCTCCGCCTCCGCCACCGTCTCCGGCGAGCGAGACGGTCGGCCCCGCGGCCGTCCGCGTCAGTCGGTCGACGACGACGCTGCCGAGGGCGACGACGCCGAGGCCGCCGAGCAGTCGCGAGAGCACCGACCGGAGGCCGCTCGTGTCCTCTTCTCTCCCGGCGACGACGACCAGCGCCCGGTCGGCGGGCGCGTAGACGGTCATCTCCCGCCCCTTCTCGGAGTAGACCGTCCCGCCGGGTTCGATGAGGCCGGCGTCTTCGAGGCGGCCGAGGTGGTACTGGGCGTTCTGAATCGAGGTGTCGGCCCGGTCGGCGACTTCGGAGGGTGTCGCGGGTTCCTCGTGGAGCGACGAGAGGATGCTCCGGGCCGTCTCCGAGGAGATGGCCGAGAGCAGGTCCGACACCTCTTCGCCGTCGAGTCCGACGACGCGGGGTTCCTTGTCGTCGTCGTCGCCTGCGTCGGAGCGGAACGGGAGGATGTCGGCCACGTCGTGGCCCGGTTTCCGGTGCGTCGTCATGAGTGTTCTCCTCCCTCTCGGTCGGCGGAACGGCGAAACGGCTTTACCTCCGCCCATGAAAGCCTCGCCCATGTTCTCCCGCCCCTTGCAGAGTTTCCTCGACGACGCCGTCGAGTTCGTCCTCTCGGAGCCGATTTTCGTCGGATTCGTCGTTCTCATCCTCCTGTTCGTCTTCTTCGGGTATCTCTTCGTCCGGCGGACGGTACTGGGGATGCGCGAGGGGTTCGACGAGGGATACCGGGGGAAGTAGCGGGTCGATGGCCGCTTTTGGAACGCTCGCGACGCTCGTCGTCGCGGCGCTGGCCAGTCTGTTCATGGCGTGGGCCATCGGTGCGGGTTCTTCGGGCTCCACGCCGTTCGCCCCCGCCGTCGGCGCGAACGCCATCTCGGTCATGCGCGCGGGGTTCGTCGTCGGACTTCTCGGATTCGCCGGCGCCTTCCTGCAGGGCGCGAACGTCACGCAGGCCGTCGGCAACGACCTCGTCGTCGGCGACGTGCTGACTGCGAGCGCCGCCACCGTCGCGCTCATCGTCGCCGCCGGCCTCGTCGCCCTCGGCGTGTTCGCGGGCTACCCCATCGCCACCGCGTTCACCGTCACCGGCGCCGTCGTCGGCGTCGGCCTCGCCAACGGCGGCGCGCCCGCGTGGGACAAATACCAACAGATCGTCTCGCTGTGGGTTCTCACGCCGTTCCTCGGCGGCGGCGCGGCGTACGGTACCGCGCGCCTGCTCCGCAACGAATCCGTGCCCGAACGGGTCGCCGTCCCAGTGCTCGGGGGCGTCGTCGGCGCCATCGTCGCGAACATCGACTTCGCCCTCCTCGCGGGCGACGGCGCCGACGCCGGGTCGATTGCAGGGTACGTAGCCCGCGCCCTGCCGGGCATCGACGCGGGCGGAGTGCTCGGCGTCGCCGCCGTGACACTCGGCGTCGCTCTCCTCTCCGGCGGCGCCGTCGCCCGCGAGATGCACCGCGACGAGGCGGCCGGCCAGCGTCGGTTCCTGCTCGTGCTCGGCGGTCTCGTCGCCTTCTCGGCGGGCGGGAGCCAGGTCGGCCTCGCCATCGGCCCGCTCGTCCCCCTGCTCGACGCGGTGACCATCCCGCTCCCGGCGTTGCTCGCCGGCGGCGGTATCGGCCTCCTCGTCGGGTCGTGGACCGGCGCGCCGCGGATGATAAAGGCGCTCGCGCAGGACTACTCCTCGCTCGGGCCGCGGCGCTCCATCGCGGCGATGATTCCCTCGTTCGCCATCGCGCAGGTGGCCGTCGCGCTCGGCATCCCCGTGTCGTTCAACGAGATAATCGTCAGCGCCATCGTCGGCAGCGGGTTCGCCGCCGGCGGCGCGGGCGTCAGTCGCGAGAAGATGGTGAAGACCGTGCTCGCGTGGGTCGGGTCGCTCGCCCTCGCGTTCGGACTCTCCTACGGCGTGTTCACGGCGCTGGCCGTCGCGTTCGGGCTGTGAGTTCGGAAAAAGAAGCTCCTCTCCTCGCTCCGCCGCGCTTCTACTCCGTCTCGATTTCCTCGGCCTCGGACTCCTCTTCGCCCTGCGGGTCGTAGGACTCGTCGACGGTGATGCGCGCCTTCATGATGCGCGTGTTGTCCACCTGCTCGATGCGGATGGTGATGCCCTCGAACGCGATCTCCTCGCCCTCCTCGACCAGGCGGCCGGCGCGGTTGAAGATGAAGCCGGCGAGCGTCTCGAACTCCTCTCCTTCCGGTAAGTCGAGTTCCAAGACCTCGTTCACCTCGTCGATGTTCACCTCGCCGCGGACGAGCGTTTCGCGGTCGTTGACGAACTCGAAGGCCTCCTCCTCGTCGTCTTCGAGGATGTCTCCGACGATTTCCTCGACCATGTCCTCCAGCGTGAGGAGGCCCTCGGTCGTCCCGAACTCGTCGATGACGATGACCATCTGCAGGCGGCTGTCCTGTATCTCCGCCAGCAGTTCGTCGACGTTCTTCGACTCGGGGACGTGCAGCGTCGGTTGGACGATGTCGGCGAGTTTGCCGCCGCCCTCGCCGTAGAACTGCTCGCGGACCAGGTCCCGGATGTTGACGATGCCGATGACGTTGTCGAGGTTGCCGTCGTAGACGGGGACGCGTTCGTGGTCCGACTGGATACAGGTCTCGATGGCCTCGTCGAGCGTCGCGTCCTTCGAGACGGCGGTCATGTCGAGACGCGGCGTCATCACCTCCTTGGCGATGGTGTTGTTGAAGCGGAAGATGCGGTCGAGCATCTCCCGTTCCTCCTCCTCGATGACGCCCTCGCGCTCGCCGGTCTGGATGAGGTCCTGAATCTCGTCGCGCGTGATGTAGGACGTCTCGATGGACGACCGGCCGCCGGTCACCTTGTTGATGACGCGCGTCAGGTAGTCGAAGAAGACGACCAAGGGGAACAGCACGTACTCGGAGTACTTCAGCGGGCGCGCGATGCGGAGCGACCACGACTCGGTGTTCTCGACGGCGTAGGACTTCGGCGCGCTCTCGCCGAACAGCAACACGAGCGTCGTGATGCCGAACGTCGAGATGAGGACCGCGAGGCCGGCGTCGTAGTAGATACCGACGATGGCCGTCGAGATTGACGACATCGCGATGTTGACGATGTTGTTCCCGACGAGAATGGTGATGAGCAGCCGGTGCGGGTCGGATTTGAGGTCGCTCACCGCCTTCGCCCCCGGTACGCCTCGCTCGACCAGCGAGTCGACGCGGTGCTTGGCCAGCGAGAACATGGCTATCTCCGAGGAGGAGAAGAACGCCGACAGGCCGATGAGAATCACGATGGCGACGGCGCCGCCGACGGTGATAGTGGTGTTGTCCACCGGGACCGTCGGCATCTGCAGGACGCCGGCCGCGACCGAGGAGGCCGCGTTACTCATCGAACTGGCGGGCTGAACGGAGGCTGCCGAACCCGCCGAAGGGCGGTGCTGAGCAGCGAGAGATGGTACGAGCGACGACAAACCCATGCAAATACGTCCACTTGTCCGGCCCCGGAATTAAGAGTTGCCCTCGGCCGCCGGTCCGAACGCCCGTCTCACCGGGTTTCGCCGCTCGCGGCGGGGGATTCCGGGGGCGAAGCGCTTAGGGACCGGACGGCCGTAGCGGCGAGCATGACGGGCGACGAACCGGCGATTACGCTGTATCGACTGCAGGCGTGCCCCTTCTGCGAGCGGGTCGTCCGCGTGCTGGACGACCTCGACCTCGCCTACGAGTCGCGCTTCGTCGAACCGATGCACTCCGACCGGAACGTCGTCAAGCGCATCTCGGGCAAGCGGACCGTCCCGGCCATCGTCGACGACGAAACCGGCGTGACGATGTCCGAATCCGCCAACATCGTCGACTACCTCGAAAACACCTACGGCGACGGCTCCGGGGCCGACGCCGCCGAGGGGGGTGCGGCTTGATGGTCGACTTCGAAGTCGTCGACCTGCCCGACTCGGACCACCCCGACGTCGGCGACACCGCGCCCGACTTCACCCGGCCGCTCGTCGGCCCGGAGTACTGGGAGGACGTCGCCCTCTCGGACCTCGCCGCCGAGGGGCCGGTGCTGCTCGTCTTCCACCCGATGGACGGCGCGTTCCCCTCGACGTACGTTTGGAACAACCTCCGCGACGAGGGCGTCGTCGACCGGGTGACCACCGTCGGCGTCTCCGTCTCCTCGCCGTACGAGCACAAGACGCTCCTCGACGAACGCGACATCGAGGACTCGGTCCGCCTCTACTCGGACCCCGCCGCGGGCGTCGCCGAGGGGTACGGCATCGAGAACCCCCTCGACGGCATGACCGGCATCACCGAGCACCGCCCGGCCGTCTTCCTCCTCGACGAAGAGCGCACCGTGCAGTACGCCTGGGTCGCGAGCGAGTGGCCCGACTTCCCCGACTACGAGGACGTCGCGGCCGCCGTCGAAGAGCACGCGTAACGCTCCGGCACCCTCTTACTCCCGCGCCGTCTCCCACCCGACGAGCGATGTCGAACCTCGATGACTCGATAGACGCGGCCGCGGCGGCCGTCCGCGCGGGCGAGGCCGTCGTCTATCCGACGGAGACGGTGTACGGCCTCGGCGCGGACGCGACGGACGCCAGCGCCGTCGAACGCGTGTTCGAACTGAAGGGGCGCGACCGTTCGAAGCCGCTCTCGGTCGGCGTCCCCGACGCGGCCGCCGCCCGCGAGTACGCCCGCCCGACGCCGTTCGAGACCCGGTTCATGGAGCGGTTCCTCCCCGGCCCCGTCACCGTCGTCGTCGAACGCGGCCCGGACCTCTCGGACGTACTCACCGCCGGCGGCGACCGCGTCGGCGTCCGCGTCCCCGACTACGACGTGACGCTCGACTTCTACCGGCGCGCCGACCGGCCCGTGACGGCGACCAGCGCGAACCGGAGCGGCGCTCCGAGCGTCCGGACGCCCGCCGAACTGGACCCGGAACTCCGCGACCGCGTCGGCGCCGTCGTCGACGCCGGCGAGACGCCCGGCGGCACCGAGAGCACCGTCGTCGACCCCGGACGGAACGTGATTCACCGCCGCGGCGCGATGGCCGACGAGGTGGCGTCGTGGCTCGCCGAGGAGACGGGCGACCCGCCGAGCGTCGACTCCGAGTGAGGTGCGAGATTACAACCCGAGTAGCGTCTTCAGCGACCGCGTCTTCGTTCCGCAGGTCGTCCGATACTCGCAGGCGGCGCACTTCGTCGAGTCGCGCACGCGGGGCGGGACGCCCTCCGTTCGGCGAACCGTCCACAGCGTCCGCCGGTAGGCCCCCGCGTTCCGCGTCGTGACCCGGACCGTTCGAACGACGCCGTGCGCCGGATACTCCACCAGCGCGCGCGGAATCTCCCGCTCGCGCTCCCACGCCAACGCCTTGGCGACGGCGACGGCGCGGACGCGCTGGGGTTTCCAGACGCCGCGTTCGGGCGGGTCGCCGGGGGAGACGAGCGTCGGCGTCGGCGGGTCGCCGTCGAGCACCTTGTGCGCGATTCCGTGGCAGTCGCGCCCCCGAAGAAACACCTCGCGACCCGTGGGGTCGGCCAACGCCGCCCAGTCGTCGCGTTCGGTCAGGCGTTCGAGGTTCGCGCGGTACGTCTCGGGGTCGACCGCGAGGGGAAGTCCGGCGAGTTCGGCGTCGTCGGCCGCCAGCGACTCGTCGTACCTGAACGCGAGTTCCCGAACCGCTTCGACCTCGGGCGGCGGCGCGTGGTCGTCGTACTTCTCGGCGTAGTACAGTTGCCGGGGGCAGTAGGCCGCCCGCGCGAGGTGCGAGAACGGCGTCGAGGGTCGTGACACGGGGATGTTGGCGTCGCTCCCGTACTTGAACGTTCGTCGAACGGGGAAGCGCGGGGAGCGGCGGAGAAGCGGGGACGGGGGGACCCTCAGAGGTCGAATCCGGGTTCGTACGCGAGCAGTCCCGTCAGCGCCTCCTTCGTCGACCCCTCGCGCACGCCCAGTTCCGCGTCGGAGACGGCGGCCAGTCGCTCGACGGCGCGGCGTCGCTCGGGCACCTGCGAGGGGTGTTCGCGGGCGAAGTGGACGAGCGAGACGTACGCGTACGTCCGCACGTCCCCGTCGTCGTCAGACAGCGTCTCGGGAAGCGCCGTCACCGTCCGCGGGAACCGCCGGGGGTCGGCGCCCAGCAATTTCCCGGCCGCCATCACGCCCGCGAGTCGCACCGTCGCGTCGCCGTCGCGCATCGCCGCCGTCACCTGCCTGTCGGTCCGGGCGACCGATTCGGGAAACGCCTCGCCGACTTCGCCCACGACGGCCAGGGCGGCCCGACGGGTCGGGACGTGCGGCGTCTCCAGTCGCCGAACGGCGGCGTCGAGACCCTTTTTCGCTGCTACGGGGCGGACGGCGGCGAGTTGCGCGAGGGCGCGCATGCCGACGAACGAGAGCGATTCAGCGTCGGCGGCGGCAAACGCGGCGACGTCGTCGGCCCACACCTCGAACTCGACGGGACGGAGGAGGCCGATGAGGTCCAACGCCTCTTCGGCGGCCCGTCGGGCGTCGTCCCCGCAGTCGCGGACGATGGCCAGCAGGTCCCCGACGGCGTCGCCCGCGGTTACCGGGTCGGATAGCGCCGTGTCGACGACTCGGTCGACGTACGCCGTCGGGTCGACGGTCCCGCCCGGACCGCCGTCCGCTCCGTTCGCTCGCTCTTCGCCCGCCGTTCGGTCCGGGGGCCGGTTCTCCGCGCTGTCGTCGACGGCTTCGAGTCCGGCGTCGTCGCCGTCTGGAGGGTTTCGTGACACGGTGTATCCTCGGTTGTTGCTCGCCACTGCACGGCGGGGGTGGTTATAGCTATTCCAGTAATTCCCCGTTTTGAGAATTTGAGACGCCTCGTCGCCGACCCGCCGGCCGTTCGATGCCCGCCGGCCGCCCGCCGCGCGGGCGACGAGTTTCCGGGAGGGGAGACGATTTACGTTCCCGTTCCTTAGCGCCGAGCGTGGATTCTCCGTTCGACGTTCTCGGAGTCGGGCCGGACGCGGACGACGCGGAGGTCGACCGGGCCTACCGGCGTCGGGTCATCGAAGTTCATCCGGACCAGGGAGGGTCGGCCAGCGAGTTCCATCGGGTCCGGACCGCCTACGAGCAGATCATGTCCGGCGACGTCCCGGACCCTCTCCCGGACGAAACCGCGACCGACTCCTCCGGTTCCGGCCCCGCCGCCGCGGGCGACGTCGGCGACGGAGACGAAGACGAGGAGGCCGAACAGGAGGGGGCGCGAGTCGAGTATCTCAACTACGAGGTGCTCGACGACCATGGCTGGGACCTCGGCGACGACGACCTCTTCGAGAAGGCGGCCGACGCGGGTCTCGCCCACGAGGACTACGGCCAGTTCTTGGCTCACCCGCACGAGACGCTGCTCGAAGCGGCCGAGAACCGCGGGTTCGCGTGGCCGTACGCCTGCCGCGGCGGCGCGTGCGCGAACTGCGCCGTCGCCGTCTTCGAAGGCGAGATGGACACGCCCGGCGACCACATCCTCCCCTCGACCATGCTCGACAGCGACATCCGCCTCTCCTGCATGGGCGGCCCCGTCTCCGACGAGATGAAGGTCGTCTACAACGTCAAACACCTCCCCGGTCTCGACGAACTCCGACTCCCGCCCTACCCGTTCGACAAGGCGCGCATGAACGACTGACACCGGAAGTAGAGACTACTTCTCCTGTTCCGGCGCGGTGAACGGTATCGTCGCCGCGGTGCGGCGATTGACCGTCGCCGTCCGAACGATGAACGACGCGAGGACGGCCAGCGGCGTCAGCGCGAGCGTTATCGACACCGGAACCAACAGCCTGAGGTGGTTCACCGCGGCCGGATTTCCCGACTCGACGGTCATGAACAGCAGCGACGTGATGGCGACTCCCTCCGCGGGGAGGCCGGTGACGAGGAGGACGCGCGAGAACGACGAGAGCTCCTGTTTGAAGTACACCGTCTTGAAGTACTGGCGGGCGACGTCGATGCTCTGGAGGCCGTCGATGAGGCGGTCGACGGACGCCTCGACGGAGTCGGGGAGGTCCCCCTCGTGGTCGTGTTTCGTCCGCCGGAGGTCGTTTATCTGCCGCGCGTAGTTCGTCGTCAGCATCGCCGAAAGCACGTCGATAGTGCCCGAAGAACCGCCGACGAGCAGTTCGTCGGTGCGATCCAACTCCTCCGTGAGCGTCGCTACCACGTCCAGTATCTCGTCGGCGACGGCCGTCTCCGACTCGCGGACCAACCCGCCCAGCGCCTGCGACTCCTGTCTCGTCGCTTCGAGCAGCAGGCGGAGGAACTCCAGCGGTTCCACCGGGGCGATTCGCCCCGCGGCGTCCTCGACGTCGCGCCGGTAGTCTATCACGTCCGATATCTGTCGTCGGAGTTCGCCGGGCGTGCTGAACTCGCGGGACAGGAGTAACTGGTTGACGGACACGACGACGGTGATGAGCGTGAGGTTTCCGCTTATCACGCCGCCGTACACGTAGTACACCGCCTGCAGGTCCGAGAGCGGGAACTCTCCCGAGAGCGACAGTCCGATCAAGGCGACGAGGACGGCGCCGACGATGCCGGCGCTAACGACGGTCCTGTCGCCTCGGAGGAGGACCCACTCTCGCATCGCGCGGAGGCTGTTCGCGGGCCGGGCGGACGTCGTCTCGGTGTGTTGGGTGTCGTCGGTCACGCGTCGTCACCCTCGACGGGGACGCCCGGTAGTCACGCGAGCCGTAAAAATCCGGCTCGACACCGCCGAACCGACCGACGGTCCTGTCGGAGAACTGGCGATTCAGTGGCTCTACCCTCATCTATTTGCTACTGCGTGTCATTACACAAATCACAACTGCAGTGCGGTGACGCCGACGCGGACGCCGCAGACGCTGTCGGAGAGGGGAAACAATGACTAACGATACCACGACTGCCGATTCTGACACGCTTTCGACTGACAAACCGCCTCGCGAACCGCTGCTGCACGACATCGTCTCGCGGGTCGCGGCGGCGAACGACTGCGACCCACTCGACCTCCGCCCGGTGTCGGAGGTGGTCGACCCGGAGGCCCTCGAAACGCTCCTCGTCGAGTCGGACGCGGCCGTCACGGTCAGGTTCCCTTACGAGGGCGGACTCGTCCGAGTGAGCGAGGCGAGCGTGACGTTCGAGTTCGGAGACGAGACAGCGGTCGACTGACCGCACGACTCACGTCGCGTCCGCTCTCGGAACGCGAGGCGTTTCCTCGCCGACCGAGTTCCAACAAATATTTGACAACTCCTCCCCGATTCACGGCGTGTTCGACCGCACGTCCCTCCTCGCCGGTGCCGTCGTCGGCGTCGTCCCCGTCGGAGTGCTCTCCGTCGACGGCTTCTGGGACCCGTGGCTCGCGTTCTTCGTCTGGGTATCCTGGACGGTCGTCGGACTCCTGTTCTTCCGAAGCGACCTGCGCGCCTCCCGCTCTCGGTGGAGACTCCTCCACATCCTCCTCGTCGTCGGCGGCGCGCAGTTCGGCGTCCACATGAACCTCCCCATCCCGTCGAGTCTCACCATCGCCATCTGGTTCCTCGTGCTCGGCGTCGGAACGGCGTCGCTGCTCGTCGGCGTTCAGATGGGCCGCGAAAACGCGTCGTCCGCGTCCGGTCCGACGGCTCCGACAACGGACTGAATCGCCCCCCGGCGACGTCTGCTTGCGGCCCTCCCGATACCGCCCGCCGACTCCCCCGCACGTTCCATCCTCCGCGTTTCCTCGCATTTCCCCACGTCCCCCCACATTCCCTGCAGAGAGACGAAGCGACTCAGTAGTGCGAGCAGTGCCCGTCGAGGTGGTGCCGGACGGTGGCCTCGTCGAACTCGAAGTGCGTCGCGAGCGCTTCCACCGTGTACCCCACTTCGGCGGCCAGTCGCATCTCGGTGCATTCGTCGGCGTCTACGGGTTCGAATTCGTCGTTGAGTTCTGCTTCTGTGTGCATACTTCCCCATTAGGCGGTGTGAGGATTGGGGTTGTGCGTATATACATAGCCACTCGAAAAACGGGTTACTATAGTAGCGGCATACGGCTATATAGCTGAAATTCAGCTCTGTAGGACATAAACGTGCCGATGGGTGTACGGCCCCGCGTCGCGAAGCCGCCGCGACGACCCCGTCGGTTTCGACGGCGGCTACCTCGTCGGAAGCCAGACCGCCATCCGCCCCTCCTCGCGGTTGTCCCACCCGTAGTACGGAACCGCGGTGACTCGTTTCTCCTCTCGGTGCTCCTCCCACTCCCGGTACAGACGACCGTCCCAGCCCTCGGTGCCGGCGACGCGGGTTTCACCTTCGAGCGCGACCACCCCGTCCAGCAGGTCCTCGTCCCAGCGGGCGTCGAGGGAGTTCTCGGAGTCCATCCGCAGACGCGACGGCGGGACATCGACGTCCGTCTCCTCGACGCAGTACACGAGCGGGCCGCGTTGGAGGGCGAGGCGCCCGGCGTCGTCGGGGAGGTCCGGATGGGCCATCATCCGTCGGACGGGGAGGTCGAGGGCGAGTTCGACGCTGTCGCCGTCGCGCCACGTCCGGTCGAGGGTGCGGTAGCCGTCGTCGGCCTCGCCCTCGACTCGCTCGCCGTTCACGCTGAGTCGGGCGTCGGCGCACCATTCGGGGACGCGGAGGTGTAGCGCCGCCTCGACGGGCGAATCCACTCCGACTTCGAGGTCGACGGAGCCCTCCCACGGGTAGTCGGTCCGCTGAGTCACCGACACGGTTTCACCCGCCACCGTGACCTCGGTTTCGCTGCCGACGTAGAGGTTCACGTAGACCCCGCCGTCGGTCGTCGCGTAGACGTACTCGCCGAGCGACGCCAGCAGGCGGGTCAGGTTCGGTGGACAGCACGCGCAGGCGAACCAGCCCTTCCGGTGGTGGTGGCCCAGGCTCTCGAGCGGGTTCTCGTAGAAGAACGCGGTGCCGTCGAGCGAGGTTCCGGCGAGCGCGCCGTTGTACAGCGCCCGTTCGAGGACGTCGTAGAAGCGCCCCTCGCCGGTCAGACGGAACAGCCGGCGGTTCCAGAAGACGCTGCCGACGGCCGCGCAGGTCTCGGCGTACGCCGTCCGGTTCGGGAGGTCGTAGTCCTCGGTGAAGCGCTCGCCGTCCGCCGTCGACCCGATGCCGCCGGTGACGTACATCCGCCGCTCGGTCATGTTGCGCCAGAGTCCCACCAGGGCGTCGAGCAGACCCTCGTCGTCCGTCTCGCCGGCCACGTCGGCGGCGCCGCAGAAGAGGTACATCGCGCGGACCGCGTGACCGTCGACGGTCTCCTGGTCGCGCACCGGCGCGTGCGTCTGGTAGTAGGTCGGGTCGTACTCCGACCCGGTGTGCCACTCCTCGCCGCCCGGGAGTTCCCCGGCGTGGTCGGTCTCCCACTCGAAGCGCCCGGTCGTGCCCCGCGCGTCGACGAAGTACCTCGCCAACTCGAGATAGCGCTCCTCGTCGGTCGCGCGGTGGAGTTTCACCAGCGCGAGTTCGATCTCTTCGTGCCCCGGCGCCGCGTCGAGTTCGCCCTCGCCGGTCCCGAAGACCCGGTCGACGTGGTCGGCGAACTCCGTGGCGACCGTCAGCAGCGAGCGCTCGCCGGTCGCGCGGTAGTGCGCGACGGCCGCCTCGATGAGATGCCCCGCACAGTAGAGTTCGTGGAGGTTCCGAACGTTGGTCCAGCGCTCGTCGTCGAACTCGAGTTGGTGGTACGTGTTCAGATAGCCGTTCTCGTCCTGAGCGGCCGCTATCAGGTCGACGAGTTCGTCTACCCGTTCTCTCAGGTCCGGGTCGTCGCGGTTCGCGAGGACGTAGCTCGCGGCTTCGAGCCACTTGTAGGCGTCCGAGTCCTCGAAGCACATCCCCCGGAAGCCGCCGGTCTCTCCGTCGCGGACGCGCCGGAAGTTCGGGAGGCAGCGCTCTCCGAGTCGGTCGTACTGATGTTCGATGGTCGTCTCGCGATTCGTCGCCAACCGCCCGTTCCAGAACTCGTCGTCGATGGACACGTCCGCGAGGGGGACCGGGGTCGGTCGGTCTTCCGAGGGAAGGAGTGACACGGAGCAGATTCCGGACCGGCGCACATAAAGCCCAACGCCCCGACAGTTCGGGGTCGTGGAAACGCTCGGACGGGCGAACCTCCCGCTCGGCCCCTTTTTGCTCCCGCTTTTGGCGAGGTTCGCGAGACGCGAGGCGTCTCGCGAGAGCGGTCGCGCGGGGTGCGACCCGACGAAGTAAAACGGTGGAATGGGACCGCCCGGATTCGAACGTCACTCGCTCACTGCGTTCGCTCGCTAGTTCGAATCCGCGTTCGTCCACACACCGCGGATTTCGGGCGTCGCTCGCACACGCTCCGCGGTGCTCGCTGTGAAATCCGCGTAGAAATGGGACCGCCCGGATTCGAACCGGGGTCACGGGCACCCAAGGCCCGAAGTATACCAGGCTAACCCACGGTCCCGCATCTACCGGTGGGGTCGTGCGGGGGTAAAGCGTTTCGTTCGGGGGTCACGCGGGCGGCGTGAGACCCCACCACGCGGCGATTCCGACCGTCGTCACCACCGCGAACAGCAGTTGCAGGGGGGCACCGACTCGCAGGTAGTCCGTGAAGCGGTAGCCGCCGGGGCCGTAGACGAAGAGGTTCGTCTGGTAGCCGACGGGCGTCATGAACGCCGTCGACGCCGCGAACGTCACCGCGAGGATGAACGCGAACGCGTTCGCGCCGAGCGTCTCCGCCGCCTCGACGGCGACGGGAACCATGAGGACGACGCTCGCGTTGTTCGAGACGACGTTCGTCAGCAGGGCGGTGACGAGGTAGAACACTCCGAGGACGCCGACGAGGGGGAGAAAATCACCCGTCAGCACGACGAACTCAGCGAGCAGCGCCGCCGCCCCGGAGTTCTCCATGGCGATGCCGAGGGGGATGACGCCCGCGAGGAGGAAGATGACGTCCCACTGGACGGCGTCGTACAGTTCCGGCGGGCGGAGACAGCGCGTCGCGACCATCGCCAGCGCGCCGGCGAGGGCGGAGACGACGATGGGGACGACGTTCAGCGCCGCGAGGGCGACGACCGCGGCGACGATGCCGATGGCGACGGGTATCTTCTCCTCGCGATAGTCGTGCCGGTGGACCTCCTGGGCGACGATGAAATCGCGGTTGGTGTCGAGGCGTTCGACGCTCTCGGTCGTCGCCTGCACGAGGAGCGTGTCGCCGACCCGGAGCGAGATGTTGTCCATCCGCCGACGGACGAGTTCCCCGCCGCGGCGCAGGGCGAGGACGGTGGCGTCGTATCGCTGGCGGAAACTCGCCGAGGCCAGCGACTCGCCGACGAGCGACGAACCCGGCGCGACGACGACTTCCACGAGGTTCTGTCCGGACTCGCCCGCCTCCAGTTCGGCCTCGCCGACGGTGACCGGAACGGGGTCTAACCCCTCCACGTCGAGCAGTTCGACGAGCGTGTCGCGGTCGGTTCGAAGTGCGAACACGTCGCCGGACTGGATCTCCTTCGGGCCGAGCGGTTCGAGGAACACCTCGCCGCCGCGGATGAGTTGGATGAGGTCCACGTCGAACTCCGTCTCCACGAGCGCTCGCTGGACCTGCTGGCCCACCAGCGGCGAGTCCTCGCGAACGACGACTTCGGTGAGGTAGTCGCTCATCTCGAACTCCTCGGTCAGGTCGCGTTCGGGCTTGATGCGCTCGGGCGTGAGCCACTTCCCCACGGTGAGCAGATAGACGGTACCGACGACGCTCACGGTCAACCCCAACTGCGTGAACTCGAACATCGTGAACGTTCGGCCGATGAGACGGCCCGAGAGGTCCGAGGCGAGGATGTTCGTCGAGGTGCCGATGAGCGTGAGCATCCCGCCGAACATCGAGGCGTACGAGAGCGGCAGGAGGAGTTTCGACGGCGAGGTACCGCCGCGTTCGGCGAGGTCGGTCACCATCGGCAGGAGGATGGCGACGGCGGCGGTGTTGTTGATGAACCCCGAGATGGGGCCGACGACACCGATGGTCGCGCCCAACTGTCGGGACTCGCTGTCGCCGGTGAACGACGCTATCTTCGCGCCGAGCATCTGGACGATGCCGGTTCGCTGGACTCCCTCGCTCAGGATGAACATCGCCAGCACCGTCAGCGTCGCCGTGCTGGCGAACCCGGAGAGCGCCTGCTGGGGATAGGGGTCGAAGAGGAGAACCGGTTCGGAGAGGAGGCCCCACGTCACCAGCCACTCGGAGGCCGGTTGCGCGAGCATCAGCGTCACCATCACCCCCAGCGCGGTGACGTCCACCGGGACCGGTTCGGTGGCGAAGAACACCAGCGCGAGAAGGATGACCGCGGAGACGACGACGATGCTCGGCGTTATCGTTACCACACGGTCATCGAAGCGTCCCCGTCGGAAAAGGATACAGGTTCGCGCGGCTGCCGTTTGCCGGTTTCCTGGGGGTAGACCCGCTACAACTACAACTCCTCGTCGGCCAGTTCCATCTCGGCGACGACGTCGTACGGACTCAGACCGCCGCGGATGCCGTCGAGGATGCGGAAGGCGTCCCGCGGCGCGAGGAAGTGCCGGCAGACGGCGCGGCCGAGGGGGGTCGGTTCGAAGCCGTCGATGAACTTCCACTCTAAGAGTTTCCCGACGGCGTGCTTCGTCGGCACATCGCCGAGCATCCGGTCGTTCAGGCGCTTGGCCTTCTTGCCCGCCACGGTGATGTTCGCCAGCGTCTCCTCGGCGGCGGCGGACTCGTCGTAGACGGTGATGACGTCCTCCATCTCCCCTTTCAGGAGTTTGAACGCCACCTCGTCTTCGGTCATCTCCATCGAGTTGTGGTAGGAGGCGTCGGGTTCGACGAGGAGGTACACCGTCCCCTTGTCGTGGTAGTCGGGTCGCCCCGCCCGGCCGAGCATCTGCTCGAACTCCTGAACCGAGAGCCACTCGATACCCATCGCCAGCGTGTCGAACACCACCTGCGAGGCGGGGAAGTCGACGCCGGCGGCCAGCGCTGCGGTGGTGACAACTGCAGCCAAATCCTGATTGCCGAACTGCCGTTCGACCTGCTTGCGGCGGCGGTAGTCGAGGCCGGCGTGGTACGGCGCGGCGTCGTACTCCAGCTTTCTCGAAATTTCGTGGCATCGCCGGCGGGAGTTCGTGAACACGATGGTCTGCCCCCGATACCCCTTCGAGGACTTCGTGTCGAACTCCCGTCTGACGAGTTTGTTGATGATGTCGGGCTTCTCCCGGCCGTCGGCAAACGTGACGTGGCGTTCGATGGGGACGGGTCGCTCCTCGAACTCGATGAGCGTCGACCGAAGCTTCCGCGCCAGCGTCTCGGGGTTTCCGACCGTCGCGGAGAGATAGACGTACTGCGCACCCCCGTAGTTGCTCCGTCGCTCCCGTCGCTCCTCGCAGTAGTGCTTCAGTCGGGAGATCATCCCGTCGAGACGGTGGCCGCGTTCGTCCTCTTTGAGCGTGTGCACCTCGTCGATGACGACGGTGGCGATGTCGCCGAGGTCCTTGCCCGTCCGCAGGGCGTGGTCGATGCCCTCGTAGGTACCGACGATGATGTCGGCGTTCGGGTCGAATCGGTTGCCGTCGTCGTTGATGCGGGAGGCGCCGACGCGGATGGTGACGTTCAGGTCGTCGCCGTAGCGCTCCTCGAAGTCCTCGTGCTTCTGGTTGGCGAGAGCGACGAGGGGAACCAAGAAGAGCATCTTCCCCTGTCCCTCCAGCGCGCGGTTCACGCCCGCGAGTTCGCCGACGAGCGTCTTCCCCGTCGCCGTCGCCGACACGACGAGTTGGTCGCGGCCGTCGAACAGGCCGTTGTCGACGGCGAGCGACTGCACGGGGAGCAGGGTGTCGAAGCGGCCCTCCACCATCGACTGCAGTTTCGGGTTCAGGTCGAGCGTCGAGGTGGAGACCAAGTCCACGTCGTCCGTCGTCGCGGAGACGGTGTCGAACTTCGTGAGGTCGGGGTCCAAGCCCCCTTTCAGGAGGTTCGAGATGCGGCCGAGGTCCTGCGTCTCCAGGAGCAGGGATTCGAGTCGCTCCTGCGCCGCCTGCGTCATCGTGCCCGTCCCGGAGAAGTCGAGTTCCCGTTCCAGTTCACGCTTCGCGCAGTCCGGACAGATCTGTTCGTTGTCCGCCTGGATGGCCGTCTCCTCGGTGATGGGCGAGTAGCGCCCGTTCGAGGCGCAGAACCGACAGGTGCGCACGACGAGGGCCTCCAACTGGTAGCCCTCCAGCATCTCGCGAAACTCGTCGCGACGGCGCTTGGTCGTTTGCTGTGAGATGCGGATTCGCTCGGCTCTCCGGGCCAGTTCGACGAACTGGCTCGGGTCTCGGGGTTCGTCCGACGACCCGCGCTTGACGCGGAACTTCGCGGGGCGGGGGCCGGCGCTCGTCTCCTTCAGTTCGAGCACGGCGCGGAAGACGCGCTCTCCGTCCCGTTGGACGACGACGAGGAAGTCGTCGTTCGTCTCGTGGACGAATAGCGTGTCGACGCGGCCGACCTGTTTAGACACGTTCTCGGATAGGAGGACGGGGTATTTCAGCGGTTCGTCTATCGGTCGGCTTCGCCTCCCGCGTCGAAACAGAAACCACGGGTGTCGTCACGAACGCCTCGAAAGCCCCCGGTCGCTCGGCTCAGGCGACTCGCTGTGCTCCTCGCTCCCTACGGTCGCTGCGGTGCTTGCTTCGTCGTCCTTCGCCGAGCGACCGGCCTCTTTCAGTCCCGCCCGCGGCGGTTCTCGGTTCGTCCTCGCGCGTCCGAACTCGGCCGCCGTCGCTCGCCGCGTCCCGTTTTCCGTCGCCCTACTCCTCGTCCAGCACCTGAATCGCGTCGTCGCCGTTCGGGACGGCGCAGAGGAAGCTTCCCTCCTCGTCGCCCTCGTTTCGGTACCAGTGGACGACGCCCGCCGGGATGAGAAGGGAGTCGCCTTCCGACACCTCGTACTCCTCATCGTCGATGCCGACGGTGTACGTCCCCGAGAGGACGTACTGCTCGTGTTCGACCTCGTTCGTGTGCTTCGGGACGGACGCGCCCGCGTCGAGGGCGAACCGTCGAATCGCGAAGTTCGGCGCGCCGTCGGAGGCGTCGAGGAGGACGCCCTTGGACATCCCGTCGGCGGCCCCGACGGCCTCGTACTCCACGTCTTCGGCGCGCTTGACGACCGGTTTCGGTTGGGATTCGCTCATGGGGAAGGGAAAGACGACCGATGGCCTAAACGTTCGCCCCGGAGACGCGCTTCGGTGCCCCCACCGTCCGGTCGGGTCGTCCCACCTCACCCATCATCGGCGTCCGATTCCCGCTATCGGATTGGACTTAATACCCGTCGCCGGTTAGGGCCCCCATGCGCGGAATCCGCATCGGACGCGTCTTCGGCATCCCGATTCAGCTGAATCTCACGTTCTTGCTCGTTCTCCCGCTGTTCGCGTGGCTCATCGGCTCCGACGTGGGCCAACTCGTCGAGGTTCTGAACCAGTTCGCGCGCGCGCCAATCGACGCCGCACCGCTCACCGAGGGGTCGATGCAGTGGATTCTCGGCACCGCCGCGGCGCTCGGACTGTTCGTCTGCGTTCTCCTCCACGAGTTCGGCCACTCGCTGGTGGCGATGCGCTACGGCTACGAGATAGAGTCCATCACGCTGTGGCTTCTCGGCGGCGTCGCCAGCTTCGTGGAGATGCCGGAGGACTGGAAACAGGAGTTCGTCATCGCCCTCGCGGGACCCCTCGTGAGCGTCGCCGTCGGCGCGCTCTCACTCGTCGGGTTTCTCGCGCTTCCCGCCTCGCAGGGGCCCGTGAAGTTCGTCCTCGGCTACCTCGCGCTGACGAACGTCATGCTAGCGGCGTTCAACATGCTCCCCGGCTTCCCGATGGACGGCGGGCGCGTCCTCCGGGCGCTCCTCGCCCGCACCCGCTCGCACGCGCGAGCGACGCAACTCGCCGCCGAGGTGGGCAAGGCGTTCGCGTTCCTCCTCGGCATCGTCGGTCTGTTCACCTTCCAACTCCTGCTCGTCGCCCTCGCCTTCTTCATCTACATGGGCGCCTCCTCGGAGGCCCAGCAGACGGTGATGAAGGCCGCCTTCGAGGACGTGACTGTCCGGGACATCATGACCGACCGGGACCGACTCGACGTCGTCGACGTGCGGACGAGCGTCGCGGAACTGCTCGACCGGATGTTCCGCGAGCGACACACCGGCTATCCGGTGCTGAAGAACGGTCATCTCGCGGGAATGGTGACGCTCAACGACGCTCGGTCGGTGAACGAGGTCGAACGCGACGCCTACCTCGTCGGGGACGTGATGTCGGACGAACTCACCACCATCGGCCCCGACGCGGGCGCGATGGACGCCATCACGGTCATGCAGGCGAACGGCGTCGGCCGACTCCCCGTCGTCGACGAGAGCGGCGAACTCGTCGGACTCATCTCGCGCTCCGACCTCGTCACCGCGCTCAACATCATCCAGTCGCGCGGGTCGCTCCCGGCGGTCCGACGCGGCGACCAGACCGAGGTGGTCGACCCCCGGTAACCGTCGACTCCCGGCGTTCTACTTCGCGCCCTCGACGCCTTCTTCGTCGATTTCGGTCCCGGCCTCGACCAACTCCCGACCCGCGTTCTCGACCAGCCACGACGACGCCTCGGCCAGCACCGACGGGTCCGTCGCGGTGAGTTTGATGCGCGTTCGGGTCCCCTCGCGGTTGGGGTAACTGCCGACCCGGATGTTGAAGCGCGTCGCCGCCTCCGCGAGGGGGTCGGCCATCGCGCCCTCCGGTTCGGGCGTGTAGAACGTCTTCGTCGCCACGGTGCCGCCGAAGTCGTCGGCGACGTTGCCGAAGACGGCCCGCATCTCCTCGGGGATGCCGGGGAGGACGTAGACGTTCTCGGCGACGCACCCCGGTGCGAGACCCTCGGGGTTCGGAACCGACGTCGCTCCCGCGGGCATGGAGGCGTACCACGGCACTTCGAGGTCGAAGTCGATGTCGGGTCGGCGTTCGAGGATTCGCTCGATGGTCGCCTCCACGTCGGCGGCGGCGACGGGGTTCACCTCCAACTCGCGGTCGAGTCCGGCGGCGACGCCGTCCATCGTCAGGTCGTCCGGCGTCCCGCCGAGGCCGCCGGTGACGAGGACGGCGTCGAACGCCGCCGCCCACTCGCGGACCGTCTCGGCGATGACGGACTCCACGTCGGGGACCGTGAGCACGCGACCCACCTCCGCGCCGCGTTCGGTCAGTTCGCGCGCCAACCACGTCGCGTTGGTGTTCTCGATGTCGCCGGCGAGCAGTTCGTTGCCGACGGTCACGATGGCGACGTTCATATCCCGGCTACGAAGGCCGGACGGATAGCCCTACTGCGAGACGGCGTGGCGAACGCCTCCCGGCCTCTCCGCTTTCGACGACGGCGTTTCCGTCGCTCCGAGTGAAAATCTCATATAACAGTGCCGTCAACGTCGCCCATGAACCGGTGGTCACTCGGTCTGCGCACTCAACCGGAGACGGTAGCCGACGCCGAGTTACGAGTCGAGGGGACACTTCCCGGGTGGTTGGATGGGTCGTTCGTTCTGAACGGTCCGGGGCGGTTTGACGTCGACGGTCGGCCGTTCGCGTACTGGTTCGACCCGTTCGCGATGCTCCGACTGCTCGACGTGAGCGGTCCCGACGGAACCGTGCGCTACACCAACCGGTACGTCGACTCGCAGGACTATCGGTGGGCGCTCGACCGCGGCGGCGTCCGCACCGCGTTCCCGGGCACGCCCCCCGACCGGTCCCCGCTCGTTCGCTTCGGCCAACTGCTGACCGGGCGGTTCACCGACAACACCTCCATCGGCACCGTCCGCGTCGGGGGCGAGTGGGTGGCCGTCACCGAATCCCCGTGGGGGCACGTCATCGACCCCGAGACGCTGGAGACGGGCGAGCGTATCGACCTCACGCGCGGCCTCCCCGTCGACGCGACGCTCGGGCACGTCCACGCCGACCCCGAGACCGACGATTTCTGGGGACTCGGACTCTCCTACGGGCCGAAGACGGGGTACGTGGTGTTCAAGCGTCCCGCGAACACGCGCGTCCCGACGATGGTCGCGCACCTGCCGTTCCGGGACATCCCCTACGTCCACTCGTTCTCGCTGACGGAGCGGTACGTCGTGGTTCCGGCCGTTCCGTACGGTCCGAACCCCGTCTCCCTCCTCGCCGGGTCGCTGTTCGACTCGACGACGTTCATCGAATCCTTCGAACGGCGCGACGACCCGACCCGCTTTCACGTCGTCGACAGACGGACGGGGGACGTCGTCGCGACGCCCGAGACGGACCCGCTCTTCGTCTACCACCACGCCAACGCCTTCGAGGACGGCGACGAGGTGGTCGTCGACGCCGTCGTCTACCCCGACGACCGGGCGATAACCGGTCTCTACCTCGACAACCTCCGCTCGGGCGACCCGGACGTTCCTCCGGGCCGTCTGGTCCGCTTTCGACTCCCGTTGGACGGGCGAGACGCCGTCTCCAGCGAGTTGCTCCACGACGGCCCCGTTGAGTTCCCCACTATCAACTACCCCGGCTACAACGGCCGCCCCTACCGCTACGTCTACCTCGCGGAGATGAACGACGGGCCGTTCCCCACAGGACTCCTGAAGTTCGACCTCGAGACGCGGACGGAGACGGCGTGGACGCCCGCGGCCGCCGACGGCGGCGACGCCTATCCCAGCGAGGCGACGTTCGTCCCTCGCCCCGACGGGACCGGTGAGGACGACGGCGTCCTGTTGACGCTGATGCTCGACCCGGCGGCCGAGCGGTCGGTGCTCGTCGTGGTGGACGCCGAGACGATGACCGAACTGACGCGGGCGACGCTCCCGCACTGGACGCCGTACCCCTTCCACGGGCAGTTCTACGACCGCGAGAACCCGACGCGGACGATGCACTGAGGTCGAACGCCGGACGCGGCGCTCCGACGAGAAGTAGACGTACTGGAACGGAAACTGTGCAAAGAGAACCCGAACTCCGTCGGGCGTTCGACGATTTCCACCGGCCGAGCGGCGTCTGCCATGGACACGATTTTGGTATACGTGCCGCTCGGTCGCGGGTCGTCGTTCTCGCCGTAGCGAGAATGCGTGTTGGTGGTCGTCGCGCGAGGGCTTTCCCCCGAACCCCCCGACGACGACCTGTGAAGGGCCGCAGCAGGGACCGATACCGATCGACTCGCTATTCTGCCTGTCGTGACGAACTTGTGCTATCCGATCGCCCACCCGTCCCGGTCCCCCCCGGGACCGTCGTGGCTTCCCCCCTTAGGGTTCGATCGGAATCGAGACGGTCGACTGGATCCACGCGCTTTCGTTGTCGTGGTCCTGGATGACGACGACCGTTTCGTCGTCAGACTCGTACTCGATGTACTGATACTCCCCGTTCGTTTCCCCCTCGTCTGCCGAGTTTGTTGGTGTCTTCATCGTTTGTGTCGACCTCCCCACCGTCTCTGTGGCACGTCGTTCGACACTCTCACCAATGGGGTATGGTCATATACCGGTACTGCCTATCTGTATAGCTATCCGGAACGACCGGTACTATAATGCGTAGAACGTCCGCTCCTAATAGTATAATTGAGCTACAGTCACTAAAGTATTACTATACACTAAAATTACACTTCTTGGGCAGGTATCAACCGGGGTAGCCACCTGTCGGATAGAGGGAGGGAACCTCACATATCCTTCTGCTGGCCGAACACTCGGCGTCTTATTTTTGTACAGTCATACAGTTATCTCTTCAGAATCGCACGAAATAATCGGCAAGATTCAACTCGAATAACTGTCATTTGTTAACTGGTGTCATACTATGAACTCCGACCGACGGACGTTCCTGCACGGTCTCGGTGTCGCCACCGCGGGAAGTATCGCCCTTAGTTCCACCACGGCGGCGAAGAGAGGTGGATTTCCGCCTTCCGGCACGACCGCGTGGGGAGAGTCCTACGAAATCGGCGAGGGAGAGATCAGCACCTTCTCGACGGTGACCCCGTCGGGAAATCCGAAGTATGTGGGCATCCACCTCTCCGACGGCGCTCTCGCTGACCTCCCGTACGCGGATGCCTTCGAGGACGGTGAGGTCGAAGACGGTGTACAGAATCACGGCTTCTGGTCGCTGCCGTTCGATCTCGACTTTCCGGACGACGTGCCGGCACCGTTCGAGTACGCCGGTCTCGGGTGGAACCCCCAGGGTCACACGCCCAAGGACGTCTACACGAAACCTCACTTCGACGTCCACTTCTACTTCGAGAACCGGAACACCATCGGCGATATCGGAATCAATCCCGAGACCGGCGAGCCGTACGTTATCGACGCCGAGGACATCGCGGACGGTCAGATTCCCGACGGATACTCCCTGCTCGAGGGCGGACTCGTCGTCCCCACCATGGGCGCCCACCTCGCCCCGACAGACGCTCCCGAACTCGACGACGAGGAGTGGTTGGAGACGCTCATCTGGGGTGTGGCCGACGTCGACGGCGACGACGCGTACGAACTCAACTTCATCGAACCGATGGTCACTGTCGACTACCTCGAGAACCACCTCCGCGGCGTCGTGCGTGATGCGGTCGCTCAACCGGACGCTTATCCGCAGGACGGTCACTATCCGACCAGATACGAGATTCGTGATCTCGGGGGCGGCGGCGACGTCATCGCGCTGACCGACTTTGCGGAACGGCGGGCGTAGCGGCGCCTCAATCGTTTTTCCGCCTTTAACCGTTATTCGGCCGGGCGGTCAACGACCAATGGGGGCCGAAGAGAGAATCGAACCTCACTCGCTCACTGCGTTCGCTCGCTGGTCCATCTCGCCGTACGGACTTTCCGCTCCTCACTTCGTTCGCAGACAGAAAGGTCCGGGTGCGAGAATCGAACCCGCGTCTCAGCCTCCACAAGGCGGGTTCAAAATCTGACCATATATGCTTAGGTCTGTCTCTCCCACAGATGAGATTCTGTAGGCTGCTGAACGAGACTTATCCGCGTATACGTTATAATCCCGCGGTCGACTGAGCATATATGTATCGGCCTACGATTGCGCCGCTTCTATGACCTCATCGTCGACATCAAGGAAAGCTTCCCCTTTTGGCCCAAGTCGATATATCGCAGACTGAGGTGAATCTTTGACCACCCAACCTTTGTCCTGCATCTCACGTAAGACTCGACGTACTGTGTGCCTCTCGGGGGGCTGGAAGTGCAGCTCTCGCAGCTTAAATTTACCACGATTAACGAGCATAGTTAGAACCTCGTCCCAAGCGTCGTCACGAAGGGTCATTAGCTGCGTTTAGGTTACGTCCGGTATTATCGTTTATTGAACCATCGTCGCACTCCCGGAGTGTCTGTTTGGACATACCGCAGCGCTGTCTCAACACGGTTAATCCGTAACTGTGTCATCAGTGCACTAATTCCTGATTCATTTGCGATGTGAGTACCAACCCCCCGTCTTATCATGTACCAGCCATTCTCGCGATTCTCTACATCAATACCTGCTTCTCGCTGTAGAGGTATCATGACGCTACGTCTGAGCGTACTCTTGTTGTAAGGATTGCCCCTGTTGTTCAGCCAGATTTCTTCTCGCTCTTGCTTTTCGCCGTTTTCGTCTTCACAGTAGTACTCTGAACGCTCTGCTCGCTCTTCGAGCCAATGATTGAGCACCCGTACAGTATCTCGGGACAGCTCACATCGCCAGTTGTTTTTCCCGTCTTTGGTGTCCTCTGTATGAGGTATGCTGAGGAAGGCGTCATCGGGGTCCTCAATATTGAGCCACGACATTTTCGACTCCCTGATTTCGTTCGGTCGGAATCCAACGTCGCAACTGACGTAGACGAGACTTGGTATTAACCACGAATCTGCCCCATCCCAATCTTCATCTCTCAGTTCGTACTTCGGTTTTCCAAGCCTCTGAGAGAGATGCACTGCCCATTCCTCGGCCTCCTCTGGGGACAGGCTCTCTTCAGATGGAACAGTGTGTATCTTCAACGAGGCTGACTTGAGCCTCTTCAGCTCTGTTGGCGTGTTCCAATCTGTGAACTTCGAATTCTTCTTCTGCTCGTTGATTCTCTTGTAAATCTTCTCACTCTTCGGGATACTCCACTCTATACTCTGGTATTTGAGAATGAGAGCAACGTTGTTAACTGTCCTTCTATTTGTACTAAGCTGGTTATCATTCTGTAAGAGCTCGAACCAATACTCATTGAGGTGGCTCTTGCTGAACTTGGTGGTAAAGCTGTACTTCCCGTAGAACCACTCACAGAACCGGTCAACACGATTGATTATATCTCGCATTGAATTCGGCGAGTAACCTTCTCGGAAGTAAGGTTCTTTACCCCGGTCGTAGGCCCAACACGCAAAGTCAAGCCGCCACTGTTTGAACAGCTCTAACTCTTTGCGATTGAGATTTTTCCTTATCTCTTCACGGACTGGGGGAAGCCCCAGTTCTTCTTCGGTGTATTCCGGCACCGGAACATCCTCGAACGGATTGTCTTCGTCAAACGGGTTCTCTTCGTCGAATGGATTGTCTTTGTCGACTGCCATCTGTTTCTTACCTCACCACTGCGATGAGGCCTGACCAAATATGCTTTACTATCTACCCCGCGACTATATAGATGGCGTTTTCATGACTCTGGAGGCTTGTGAACGCGCTATACAAAATCTACTGTATTTTAAAACCACTCATATTTGCATGGGTGGGGGTACTGAACCTCGGGTCAACTGTGTGATGGCTGGGTAACACAGCGACGACATTTTGCCAGATGCCACTGTCAGTGACAGTATGACTGGAAAGAGTGGGAAGAGCCCTGAAGAGATAGCTGAGATTACTGGCGGAGATATCGAGGAGATTCGCGCAGCGTTTGAGTCTGTCCGGATAATTCGAGCTCCGGAAAATACGGATACTGAGGACATTGCAACCCATGTCCGCTCAATAGCCGCTCGGAACGACCTGACTCTCGACAAGGTCATTGTCTACGGCTCGGTCGCTCGGCAGGAGGCAACTTCTGAGAGCGATGTTGACCTCGTCGTTGTCTCTGCTGACTTTGTTGATGTGGGTTTTCACGAGCGCGCAGGCGGCATCTACTGGGAATGGGATACTGACCGCTATCCGGTTCCGGACCTTATCGCACTGACGCCGGAAGAATTCGAGCAACGGAGGATGCGGGAAGGAGATGTGGTTCAAATTGCCGCTCAACAGGGACTACACTTCTGAATCGCCCATCTGAAATTTCGTGTTCTTTCAGTAGACGCTTCAAGTGGTCGTGGGCACTGAGGCTCTCAACCCTTTCATCCATCACCTGTTCCGAATATCTCTTCAAGTTCTCTGGTCGAATACCCGTACTTCTGGTTGCTTTCGCGGGCGAGTCGAATTGATTCGATTTGCTTCTGGGTCTCGGTTTTGCCGTCAGTCATGTGCGTCAAGCTCTGTTAGGATTTCGTCGATACTGTGGGATATATGTCTTCTTTCGTTCACTCAGTTCGGGATGTGTACGCGAGCAGATGCTGTTGAAGACGAATGCTATCATAGTCCAATGGCTCTGTCGATGATAGTTTGTTGAGGCCGTGCTGAATAGAGAGCGCGAATCGGTCAGCGGTTCCGCGCTCGACGTGACCGAACTGAATCGCTCAGTAGAGAGGGTGTATTGAGCAACAGGGCTTGAAAGAGAAACTATATTTATCCAAGAATTCTTATACTTTATACTATGGAAATTGACTATCGGGATGGGGTTACTATCGCGGCTTCCTCGATGGGTATGTTGCTCGGGGCGCTTGTTGCGTTCGCTTTCGAGTCCGAGCTTGTTCTTGTCTGGATGGTTGCAGGGCTTGTTGCTGGTGCAGGTATTAGCGCGTATCTCTTTTACATCGACGAAAAGTCTCTCTAACCAACTTGCATCCTCTAGTCAGCACAAATACAGACATCACTGAGACCAGATAAAACGTTCAGCGATAGATTCGCACGTCCCTATTGAACGGCTATTTCGCAAACAACGGCGTGAAACCAATCCAGTCGTGTGCTGAATACACCCTCTGTAGTCAGCACGCAACTTCTATCAGTATTTGAGGGTTTCAACAGAGCCGCTTTGTAGTACCCAGAGAAAACGCTAAGGTGCAGTGAGGTTGGGGCCGTTACAGCGGAAATGCGCGCTCATCATCGGGTAGATTCGAGTCAGTTGGAACCCAACTGGAGACCATGCAAAACGCCTCGAATACTCCACAGTTCATGGATACTGCTCAGAGCTTCTTTGCCGTTGGAGAGTTGCTAAGCAAGTCCGACCTCCCTCGCTTGTATACTGACTTGCTGATTAACTCGCCAACGACACTCGCTGCTTCACAAGAGAGATTAGAGCTCTCAGAGAACACTACTCGCAGTTGCGCGACGACACTGTTCGAGATTGGTCTTGCTGAGCAGACAGAGGGCGAGTGGACTGTATCTACTGTAAGCGGCAGTTGGACTATAGAGGCTACTATCGAGATTGGGCCAGTCGTTATCGCGGCCTACGGCGCAACGAACGTCGATGATGACCTCGGTCGCTATACCGACCGTCACGGACGAGCAGCTCTCATTCCGGCTGTCCAAGCGACTGTCGATTATCTCAAAGGTGACCTGACGCGCCGGGGAGCGGCAGAGAAACTCGGTGTTTCGACGGTAGAAGGGATTGCAGTCACACAGGCAATTGAGCCAATTGTGGCTGTGGTACGGGACGTTGACCCGCTATTCAGAGACGTTTTGTTCGAGGTCGACGTGCATGAGCGAGCGCTTGATAAAGCACCGTACCACGTTGTGAACTGAGATAGTTCGCGAAACGCGTACGTCGGTAGTCTTCCGACGAACTCAAAGCTTGAACAGGCTTCAACGCGTATTTCTTGGAACAACTTCCCTCAGGAATGGCATTAAGATGTTTTCAGGGTCAATGTACCCTTCGACGAGCGTCCCAGTGCGAGGCTGGTTGCATGCTGATGTTAGTGTGTAGGAGTTGTTCTCCAGAGTGGCACCGATAATGCGTGCATAGAGTTCTCCCACCGTGACCCTTGCCGAGTTGTCTGGTTCGAATAGAATTTCTGCTGTCTCAAGCCTACAGCTGGTAAACGTAGTCGTTTGGGAATCTATCTCGTAGTTGGTTTGCAACTTCTTTCTCAGCTCTCATCGCTTCTTGGAATGATGGCCACCACGATACGTCAAGCAACCGTACAGGGCGGAAGACCGTCGTGAAATGTGCTCCCGCGTTACCGGGTGAGTTCAGATGCTGATTGAGACGATTCAGTAGGTTGACCGTCATTCCGACGTAGATGAGCCTGTTCGCCTCATCCACGTGGCCCTCCCAAGGCTTGCCAACTCGTCCGAGATAGTTCAACGCAGTCTGCCTGTACGATGAATTCTTGAGACACTCCAGCACGTATACCGCATCTGTTCTAGGCTCTCCTGTACAGAAAGGGAGGCATTCGGCAACGATAGTAGAGGGACTGGTCTCGTGAATGAATGGTGCGGGGACTCCTGACTCTTCATAGCTGTCTGAAGGAATGCGGTTGACCACATCTTGGACGAGGTCAGTGAGAGCCTCACGCCGGTGAGACGGAACAATTGGGGACCCATCGGCGCAGTAGTGCATATGTATCTTTGTTCCTAACTGTATCTCTGTATGATAAGTATTCTGCTCACTCCGACCTCTGTCTGGTGTCTACAGACTCCAACTGGAGTAAACGTCTGAGCTTAGCTCTTTGTGTTATCTGACAGGAAGCCAGTCAACAGTGGCTACGGCAGGCCACTCGTGCTTGTTCGAGGTACGAAGTCAAATTCTCGCGGTTGTACTACGCAGCTACTCAGCAAGTAGACCGTTTGACCGTAGGCTGCCGAAAAATTGAGCCCGGTTAGTTCAGTTCGCGTCTGCCCCGAGGACGCCCGTACCGGTTGCCGTCGCGCCTTGGTTCGCCGCGCTGACCGTGACCTGCGTTTTTTCCATCAGCACCGCCGGATGGTCGTTGGCGATACGCTGGAGTCCGGCGTATCCGACATTCTCTTCGGGCCACGTGGTCGGGTCGCCATTCGCATCGTAGAACGGGTAGCCGTCCTCGCCGTTCATCGCGAGCGGGTCGGCGTTCACGCTGTCGTCGTTGTGGCGGAGCGACACCGTAAATCGCAGACCGATGTGCGACTCCACTGTACTCCCGTCGTCGCTGCTGTCAAGGAGCGACGTGCCTCCAGCAGGACCGTAGGTGCCGTTCAGGAAGTTCCCACCACCGCTGACGCTGATGCCGCTGAGGTACTGTCCGGGGTTCTCTTGCCCTTGACTGTCCACGTCATCATTGCTCTCGGGGAGCCCCGCATATTCGGGTCGCCCGTGTTCGTCAGAGAACAGCATGATGGGCGGAATTTCCGAATCGGGGATGGACGTGCCTTTGAAGTAGTCGCCACTCCGATTCGTCAGTTCCGACGACCGACTGTACACGGGAGCCCTCCCGCTGTTGGGGTACGCACCGTGCGTTCCAGAGTCCGTGAGCGTCTCGGGGTAGTACTCGTTGTTGAACAGCCACGGCGTCTCTCGGAATACGGGGACGTAGCTGTCGTCGAGAAGCGGGTAGCCACCGTAGTCGTTCCCGAGTGCGTCGTAGATATCCTGCCGCAGGCCATCTATCTCAGCTTCCCAGTCGGGGTGGACTACACCGCCCGGTCCCTGTTCGAGACGTGCTTCGACGAGGACACGCAGTTTATCGACAGACTGGTCGAAGCCGTCCCACGTAACGCGCAGCTTCGGCTTGATGAAGACGTTCGAGATGTTACCCGTGTCGTTGGGGACGACACCCGCGTCGTCGCTGTCGATAGTGAGCTCAGACGTAGCCGCGCTCGCGGAGAGCGACCCAACACCGATACCTGCAGTTGCGATTCCAGCCGCACCGATTCCTTTGATGAAAGTTCGTCGTTCCATGTGTTTTCAGATTCGGACCCTCACCACCCCGTCACCCCAAACCGAGTGAGTGTGGCGGATGTCCGATATATCCCGATAAGAGGTTGTCAGTATAGTTACAAGCAGAATCACGAAGCTCATCGCACGAATTAAGCACTCTTAACGAGTAATTGAGCGGTTCTGGGTAATCTTGGCAATGCGGTTAACTACGAGCTTCACTCTATCAGGGACAACCATACCACAACCATCTAGACTTCCAAACTTCACCCGCACTCCATAATCAGCACTCCCACAACAAAACATCAAAAAGGGTTTCAATAGGGTCAAGCATGGACTCGGGATGCTCAACGACTAATAGATGATTCACTCAGAAATCCTATTATCGGGAGTCAATTGATGGGGTAGGCGAATTCTGTTCGATGTGTCGCGAACGTCGTAATGTGTAGTAGTAACTGAATCAAACCAGCAGATACAGATTCGAGAGAGCACCAGATACTTCTCAGGTATCCTCGTAGAACTCTTGCGTGAGGTCTACGCCAGCGCGTGACCTTTCTCGAAACTCGGCTCGCTTTGTTTCCATTACCTCCTTCGGTACGTCGCATTCGTGCAGAAGATAGCGAAGCGTTGCGACCTCGTAATAGATGTCCTCTAGCACGAAATCGGACATCCTCTGATACTTATTAGCAATGTCTTCAACCTCACCTCTGAGCTCTTCTAGTTGCCCTCTGAGAGCAGACAGTGATTCCGCGAAATCATCGAACTGCTCTTCATCAAGGACAATCTGCGCGGTTTCGTCTTTGTCGTCGTCGAAGAAACCGTGATAGATTGTATCATGGGCGTATTGAGTTAGCTCCATGATTTTCGGCGGGTTGGCGTAAGCAGTCGTCTCATCATATCCTGCGAGTTCCACAAGCCCGGCTCGTACGAGAATGCCATCTGAGCGAATTCTCTGTTCGACCTTGTGTTTCGGTAGACCCGTTTCACGTCGAATGACAGCAGAGTTCGCTTGGCGACGACGGTTGAGTACCTGAAGAATTGCTACCGAGGCACTATCGTAATCAGAGGCCGTCAATTTGGATGGGTCAGATGGGACGTTTGTCTTATTCGCCTTCATAATTTTCAATCGGTGAACAACTGCAAAGATATTGTCCGCACCATTGTGCGTGGTATGTCTGGTACCTTGCACCGCCAACATAGAGACGCAGTATAGAACAGCATATAATGAGCTCCTCGACTTCCCTCTGTGGGGGCACCCCCGTCTAGAAGAGAAGTCACACGTTATGGACTGGTCTCTCTACCGGTTCAACATCTCTGGATGCTACGATGACAAATACGATTATTGGTGTGCGACTCAAGAAACTAATATGGACTCGGACGACCGTGTGGAGGCGACAACCGAAGACGCCAACGTTCGGTCAAATACAGTCCGACCGTGGCGGTATTCTCTCTTCCAGATACTCCGACGCTGGTTCGGAGGAGAAAACTAGTTCTCATTAGTGGCGCTCCCGCTGGTACCACAGTTTGACACCCAGCACGGTGACCGTGGTCTAAGCAAGTGGATTCTGCTCCCGGGAACCGAATGACTGGAACAACAGCAGCCCGAGAGACACAGACATAGCAAACAGAGTAATGGCTGTCACGAGTTTGCCAGTCAAGGCACCAGACATAGCAGAGAGACTCAGACTAACCGTGAGAGCGGCAGTAGCAACGATGAGCATAGAGATTGGTCCCCTATTATCCATACTGGAGAGGACGAACTCCCCACCAAAAATATCGACGACAGAGGGAATCCGTTATTGATGTAGAGCTCACGCCACACAACTAGTCTGGCGCTTCCAAAGACAGGCCGCGGCACGAATCTATAGAGTTGGATTGAGCGCGAGAATTTTGAGGATGGCTCTGTTGAATCCCTCAGATACGGACAAGAGTTGTGTGCTGAATATAGAGGCTGTATGCAGCACGACGAGTTCGTTTATTTCAGGGGCTTCGTTCTGGACTATCCGTTAGGAAGTTCGTGCGAATCTCTCATGCACTTCTGTCAGTTTGCATTTCTCACCCAAATCTACTGAAGTTCACTTGCTCCGGGCCTGTCGTGACTGGCTCTCCGTCAGTAAGACAGGGTGAATCAACGCCTCGGTCGAACTGACCGTTTGAATTCCCATCGTGATACAGCACGACCTCTACGGTGTGTTCGCCCGAATAATTCGCGTTCAGGTGGATTCCCGCTCCGTCGGTTTCAACACCATCACCGTCCGTATTGTTTTCGTACTTAGCTCCCTCTGGAGAGCCATCGATGTGCGCGACCACGAGGAAACTGGTGTTTGGAGGGACGTAGTAGCCGACACGGACGAGATTCTGGTCCCAAGCCCCCGGTGGTTGAGATTGACCCCAAAACCCGACCCAAAGGTCATCTCCGCAGGGTACTCCGCCCGACGTTAGATTGAGCGAGGGTACCGGGGTACTGGCCGGTGATTCGGTGGTTTTGGTGGGTGGTTCTGTCGTAGGTGGTTCGGTAGGGGACGTGGCTGGACTATTCGTGGAGACACAGCCAGCGGTTACCACGATTACGACCAACACCACAAGGAGAGCAAGACGCATATCGGTAAACTTGACTTGCAGACGAAATGATAAATGCTTTGTCTGTACCTATCGCTCTGTTCCCTCCCCAACCCACAACTGGGGAGTGACCGATACGCGCTCTCTATTCAGCACGGTCTCAACAAACTATCATCAGTAGAGGGTTTCAACAGAGCTGTGAGGACGAGAGTCAAGGTCACTTATTCCCCTCCTGTTGAAGATTGAGTGCTGCGCGGGCAAACACAAGATTTCTCCGCGTTGTTTCGTCTGGTTCGTCCATCGCCTCCATCTCGTGAACTCGCTCCAGCAGGACCTCGCGGTCGTCAACGCGGTCTAAGATGTCACGAGCCTGCTCGTCGACCACTGACTCCCAGTTTCGCGTCCACTCGTCTTCGTCAACGTGGTCAATAAACCCCTCCTCCTCCATCTTAGTGAGATGCTCCTCGGTCTTTGACTCAGAGACGTGGGCTGTCGCTGCGATGTCTGAGAGAGGTCGCGGTTCGTACGAGCGACGCATCACCTCGCGGACGCGGTCGTACGGTGTAGTCTCGTCAACCCATTCCGAAATGACCTGCTCGTTCACGTCCATTTGAGTAGAAATCAACCGCGTGGATAATTAGCATGGGGGTGGCTTGTGAAGGTGAAGTGTTGTTCTTCGTTGAAGTCGTCAAATCCCAGCCGAGGTTTAGCTGGGGACGAATCCGACACTACCATTCACTCATTGACGCTACCGTGCAAAATCATACTGTAGATGGTGTCGAACCCGCCTGTTCGGTGGGTAACGATACTGTTCTGGAGGATTTCCCGTAGGTCTTCTACGTAGTTCGGCACGGCTTGCAAACCCTCAACATCAATGTCGAAGGCATATCGATTGCCGTCAAAAGTGTTCTCTTCAAGGGACTTCCTGACTTGATTCGCCCGCCGCTGATTGCTCATCCTGTTTTCACGCACTAATACCCAGATGTCAATATCACTACGGCGGTCAGCTTCTCCATGGGATACACTCCCGTAGAGGACAACGGCAAGGACACCATTGAGTTCCTCTATCAGTGCTTCTGTCGCAGCCTCTACCGGAGCATGAAACTCTGACTGAGGGATTTGGAGATAGGGACTATCTGGAATGGTCAATCGGTTCCGATTGATTTGTACGAGACGACGCGAACCATCGCGCTCCTCAACAACAAGGTCGTTATTTGAGAGGCAATCGACTGCTTTGGTAATTGTCGGTCGTGTGTAGTTGACTGCTTCAGCGATGCCTGTCATTGAGAACGATTCGTTGTGATGTCGGGCTAAATAGAGAAGAATGTCATCAGCGGCTTTTCCTCTGAATAATCGACTATCTTGAAGAGGAATATCAACCGCTATTTGAGCCCCATTACTGGAGTTGTCGTTCGTATCTGTTTCCATTGTAAAGCGAGTCCACACAGAAGATTTTAAAGTTTATATGTATCAGAGCGGCTCTGTTGAAATCCGCTGCCGGTGATAGTTTGTTGAGGCCGTGCTGAATAGAGGGCGCGAATCAGTCACGGGCTCAATACCCAGTCTGAGAAAATTGCATCACTCAGAACAGGGCGCGTATCTTGCATGGAAATCTCCAAAATTAATCAACTCAGATTGGAAACATAGCAGATATAAAGAATACAACTGTAATAGTTCGAGGTTGTACGAATTGATATTTTCACAGACATTCTTAAGTGTCTACCCTAATGTTCTCTCGGTAATGGGTCCGAAAGTGGAGGGAGAGGACTTTGAAAAACTCATTACACATACTGTCGATATATTAACTGTATTAGATGGTGAGGGCGTCATCCAGTATGAAAGTCCGTCTGTCGAGCGTGTTATCGGCTATAAACCGGATGAGCTTGAGGGCGAAAATGTATTTGAGTACATACATCCCGACGACCGACAGAAAACCATCGAGACGTTCTATGAGGTAACTGAAGCAGATGTAGGTTACACTACTGGGGGCGTCGAATTACGATTTCGACACAAGGACGGGTCGTGGATTTGGTTTGAGGCCCGAGGGAGTAATCAGACGGCGAGTGTGCTTGAGGGGTACGTGATTTCTTCTCGTGATATTTCTACCCGGAAGGAGTATGAACAACAACTAAAGCGAGAACGAGACCGTCTTGACCGATTTGCCGGTGTTGTCTCTCACGACCTCCGTAATCCTTTGAATGTGGTCCAAGGACGATTAGAACTTGCTCAAGAAGACTGTGAGAGTGAGCACCTTGATAAGATGAAAGGGTCTGTCGATAGAATGGATGAGTTGATTGATGACCTTTTAGCATTATCACGAGAGAGTGAGTCCGAACCAATCTTAGACGCTGTGAGCATCCACGAAATAAGTGAGAAGTGCTGGCAGAATCTTTGTACCAAAGGGGCGACCCTCAATATCGAGACAGGAGAGAACATCATAGCTGATGAAAGCCAATTAAAGCAGGTGATTGAAAATCTCTTCCGCAATGCGATTGAACACGGGGGAGAAGACATAACAATCACAATAGGTGTGTTAGATAATGGGTTCTACGTCGAGGATAACGGTCGGGGTATCCCTGAAGACGCCCGTGACTACCTTCTCGAATTCGGATTCTCAACGGAGACTGACGGGACCGGATTCGGTCTCAGTATCGTGAACGAAATCATTGAGAACCACAACTGGGCCCTGAATGTTGCGGAAGGGAGGGAGGGTGGTGCGAGGTTTGAACTTAGAAACGTTACGTTCGCCTAATGATAGGCCGACAAATGAGTAACAGCAATTGGGACGACCATCGTCGGATTTGTCGGCCTCACGGCTGGTTGAGTCCTTCGTCATCGCTTCCGTCGTCATGCTCGGCGCACTTGTCGTTGGATTCTTAATGTTTACTGGCTCCTCAATGAAGATGTCGCGTGCGACTGAACGACCCACCCTACAAGCTATCCAAATAGGATGCTGATTGACATGAACCACGTGACTATTAGATGAGACATCCGTAATTCGGGAGTTGTCGTTTTAGAGATTCTTGCGATTGGCCACTGATTGGTTATCAGTATTTTGGGGAGGAAGCGTAACGTTCGCACCTCCCTGCTGAACGGCTGTTTACAACCAAAGGGACGAAACGAACAGCAATGACGTGCTGCATACACCCTCTGTATCTTGCACACCACCACTGACAGTGGTTGAGGAGTTAGCTGACCGCCTGCAGAATACAATCCAGCAAGTAGCAGTGGGGGGTCTGCACATGAAGCGGAAGTCCGCAACAATCTCTCGTCACAATAGAACGGATTTCTATCCAACCGGAACGGGCAACAAAATAGACCCGGCTATTTACTACCGAGTGACCGAGTATGAGCATGGCGACAGATATCGCTATAGCGACCGACAAGGACCACGCCGATATTCTCGCAGATGTCGTCGGCCACCCGGCAGGAGCACCGACTGTCGAAGAACTCGACTATATGTGCCCAAACTTCGACGCAGAAGAGATTCGTCGCCATCTGAGTACGCTTCAACGCGCGGGTATCGTTCAAATTAGCGAACTTGAGTCGGTCTCTTCGCCTTCAGGTTCCCCGACTCAATTCGTCAAGCTGACCAATGACGCGCGTGAGCGACTCAACGCCGAGGGTTTGTTCCCTCAGGAAGCGTGGCAGCGACAATACACCGCCGTTGAGAAGCCACCTCGAATCAAAGAGCTTGAAGCGTTACCACGGCCCCAGTCGTGACTTTCCTCCGTACAAATTCTGGCCTCGTCCTCCCACTAAGACCTCGTTACGGGTCGCTCTCGTGACTGCACCGTTGGAGATGAAGCTTCTCGCGTATCTCCCGTGCTGAGACCTTAGTCCCACACTTTTCACACCGATAGAACTCATCTGATTCGTGTTGATATACGAGGGAACCATCAGTCAGTTCCCGTGGCCATGTTGTCATAAGAGACCAGAGACAGGCAAACTGCAATGGTTTTATTCAGGACAAAATCTCTGGACCAAAATGTCTACTTCAAATATGCACCCGTAGAAAAGAGGACTGAAAATCAATGACTCTGCGTGATGAGGCTTGGAACACCGTTCTAGAGCAGATTGTCCGAACTGGAAAATTCAAAATCACAGACCTCCCATTCAGAGAAAATGAGCGAAGCACTGTCAGACGAGTTCTCAAAGAAGCCGAAGCATTTGACTGGCTAACAAGAGACTCCTGTGGGAGCTCTATCTGGCGGGCAGGTCCCAAAGCCGAGATGCTGATGAATCTCAGCGAGCACAAACTGGAACAAGCACGGCAGTAAATGAACATCAAGAGACGGAGCGCCGAAGCTGCGCTGAACATCCCACCTCCCGGCAAACACGAAAATAGCCGACTGAAAAGTTTGATAGAGAGAGAGTATCTCTCATTGGAAACCGCAACCTTCCAGTTTAATGAGATTCCGACATCCGAATTTGCGCGTGCTCGTCGAGCAGTGGCCGGGTCTGTCGTACTGACTCCCCTCCACGCCGACCTGAAGGCAGTGGCGACATGGTATCTACAGCGACAAGGCGTCTCCAACATCGCTTATGAACCCTGCTACCCCGGTAGTTCTCGACGTGCAGACGTTGCAGAAATCTCACAAGGATTTTACGCCGAAGTAGGACAGGTTGAGGACTTATCGCGGGTCTATGAGCAGTTGGGCATAGATGTCGTGATGCGCGGGAGCTCTGTTTCCTCGGTTCTCAGGAGATATCCCACCGACGAAGACCCAACCGATGACGTGAACGCCATCCTGTCCATTCCGTTTCCAGTGGCTGATTCCTACGCCCGAGCATGGACACTCGACGAGCTCTCAGTTCATACCTTTACTCGGGGAGCGAAGGTTCCGACAACCCCAAATCGGCGAAATCCGTGGTGGGGAAAAGAATCTATCTGAGACCTCTGCCCGAAAGGAAGACCATACGGTCAGATACGGAACTGGCAACTGAGCGACCGAGATATGTTCTTCTCGCCCGCCGCGACCGACGGCGTGGACCTACCGGGCGACGAGTGCCGCTGGCAGGCGCTCGTGAAGGTACCCTACCCGCAACCGAGCGACCCGCGGGTACGATTCCTCTTAGACGAACATAGCGCGTGGAACTGGTACTACGAGATAACGTCGCAGGACGTACAGCAGGCCGTTGGACGCGGCGTACGAAGCATGGAAGACGAGTGCTCTTTCTACGTCCTTGACGCGTCGTTCTTCGACGTACTCGGTCGTGCGTCCGTTCCGAGTTGGTTTGAGGAGGCAATTGTCGAAACATAGCATACTGCTACTTCCCCGAGCGCCACCTTACGTCAATAAGTCTATTAGCATACTGTGTGAACGGTTTCTTAAATTGGGAATATTCGACATTACGGTAGAGAATATCGGAGGCAGCGTCGAAGGAATGCGTAGTATAGTCAAGCATCCGCATGTGGTTCTCTCGTTCGTTCCGCCGATTCTATCTGCATACGTCTATTATGAAAGCCAGTATTCACCAGTCCTAACATGGGGTCTATCATCTGTTACCTATCCTGCGTATATTATTGTCATGGAGTATCGAGTAGACCAACAAGCTACTCGCATGAGCGTCGGAGAACTGAGCGTTACATTCTCGACGCTTGCTAGAGTCTTCAATATTATATCTATTATATTCAGAGGAATTTGGATGATTTCCATATTACTAACTACGATTGTATTATTTCAACATGTTGGCTCAGAATCTCCATTTCTAGTCGGTGTCTTGTTCTTTTCAGCGTTCTTCACAGCATACGTTATAATTGACCAGATTGCATATTTATCGTTACTTGCAGCACCCCAGAATGACGAGTAGAGTCTTCAGAACCTATATATTCAGTCGAAAGACACTCTCCCGGTACTTCCTCTCTATCCGGTCGTAGTGCGGATGTAGATACTCGTCCATCGCCGCTCGGTCCTTCATCTTCTCGACCCTGTCGCCCCGCATATACTGAATCTCCTCGTACTCGAACGCGTCCACGTCGAACCGCCAGAACGACGTGAAGAAGTGACGCCCGAAGCGCGACGTAACCGGCCGGTACTCCGCCGTCTCCTCGTACTCCGACTGGAAGTGGCGCTTCCAGACCTGATTGATAGCGTCCTTATCCTCATGCTCGTGCATGGTTTCCGAGAGAACCCACAGCTTCCCATCAGAGGCCCGGACGAACAGGTAGTCACAGGCATCCGTCGCACTTCGTCATTGACTAGGTGTACCACCGGAACCTCCCTTGAACTCAATCTGGATGAGGAAGCGCCCCCGTCTAACTGTAATACTCAGGCGAGTAGATAGTCACGAGTCGAGCTGCTGGAACCACTGAGCGAGTTCCTGCTGAAACTGCTCGAACCAGTGGAGGTCGTTATGGAGAACATCATACACAACATCGTGGTCAATATCTCCATATCGGTGTGCGAGGATATTCCGAAACCCGATGGCCTCTTCCATTCTCCCTTGTGTTTCGGGCGAGAGGATGTCCGCATTCCCAAGGGCTTGCATCTCCTGTTTCGCCGTTCCACTCGGAGAAAGGTCCTCTTCCGAGCGGATGTGCTGAGCAAGGTCGATGCATGCTTGGACGAGGTTCATCAACGTTCGTTCGACGGCTCGTTGCATGACCACGTCCTTGACGTACTCTTCCTTCGACATCCCACGCATCTGCTTCAGGTCGTCAGTGTACTGGTTGATATACCGTAGCTTGTCTACAATGACATCGTCATCAACCATCTACGTATCTCCACGAGCTAGTCGGTCGATGAATTCTCGGCGTTCCCGTTCTCGGTCAGCTGCAGTAGCCTTGTACTCCTGCTTTACTTGTTCTTGGTACGACTTGACTGCCTGTTCATCGCCAACGAGAACGATACCGTCTTGGAGCGCAGCGTGAGCAACTGGCGTTGGGAGTGAGCTGATATCGCTCACGTCGACGAAACCTTCGGCGTACTCCTGCAGATGAGCATCGATACGGTTGCGAAGACGGAACCGTTCGTGGGCGTCCATATCATCGGGAAATTGGAGGGCAATATCCACATCGGATGAATCATGGGCTGTCCCTCGGGCGTGTGAGCCGAACAGTAAAGCAAAGACAATCCCCGTCTGGACGAGATACTCACTCATCTCCTTGGTATTCACGCCTTCAACGGTTGGCTCGCCCCCACTCGACATACAAGGATGTTCGAGAGCCGCCATTAATACATTTGCGTCCACTTCCAGCTAGAATACGTTATTGCGTCTCGGTGGCCCAGTATCGGCTATTCCAGTATGGGGCAACCTATCCATCTCGCGCTAACAGTTGTATCTCAATTCTTCTTGAAACATTGAATCAGGACTCGGACCAATTGTTAAAGACGAATCAATTTTTCGCTGAAAGTTACTCCTGTCTTCCGGACAAGGCGTCGCGTGTCGCAGGTGTTGTTGTGATTTCTTCCTGTATCCGCTCTTCTCCTTTCCACTTGATATACTGATACCAGATTTCACTAGCGTCTGGTGTCGTCTGATTAAGCTCTCGACGGTCATCACTGAGCCGACTGAACTCCGCTTTCACTTCTTCATCGCTTAGCTCAGATGAGGTAACCGTAATCATCAGAAAATCTCGGTACTCGTCGAATAGTGAATGGTAGCGGCGAGCAGACCGTCGAAATTCTTCTGCTCTGTCTTCCAAATGAGTGCCTCTGCGATAACCAGTGACCGCTGCAATGAGTAGTGCCGGGAAGGCAATGTACTGGTTGGGCATGACTTCCCAAAAGCTATTAGCGAGAATAAGAGCAGCAGCCGCGAACATCACTCCATCTAATACCCGAGATAGGGTTCGGTAGAAATTGGCCGCTGCGAAGTGCTGTTTGTACGTGTAGCAAATTGAATCGGCCTTGTTTTCTGCTCGGTGGCGTAGCTTACCTCTGAGGTCCTCCATCAGTCTACGTCCTCCCCGAGTGCCTCCCCATATTTCTCATTCGCTCCTTCTGTGTCTCCACTCTGTCGGCACTTTTTCGCCTCGCGCATCTTCCTTCGAGCTGTCTTGGCCTTTCTGATAGCTTCCCTTCGGTTCGACTGGTCCATGCTCGAATCCAATCGGTCGCCGTTAACTGGGTCTCGCGTACCACGGGATACTCGACGAGGGAGTTCTTCGACGAACCCTTCAACTAATTCTTCCGTTGAGGCATTCTTGTCTGGATGGTTGTGGACGTAGTCATACGCCATCACCTCCATATGATATGAGCTGACAGGGATACTGCGGTTCTCACGGAGTTTTTTCGCAACTCGCGAAACCTTCTGGAGCCGCCCACCACGCGCATTGTCGACTGCTTCAAACCTCTGTTTGTACCCTCTCGGGTTCGTCCGAACCCATGAACGACCCTTACTGTAGGTATCCGGAATTTTGTAGCCACCGGCTCCGTCGCTGAACGCGGGTGCGACCTCTACAGTAAAATCACTGAATTGAACGCTTACAACGTTACGGTCAATACTGACTTTTGAATTTGGATACTTTTTCTCCAGCACTCGCTTCACCGCGCGTAAGCAGTTCCTCGACCCGTTCTCCCCTTGTTCCCACTCGCCATGTTTCTCACGGCTCAAAACAACCATTACGTCTGTATCTGAGTCTTCAGAGAGAGGACCAACCATAGTCCCGCGCGTAAAGGACCCGAACTGGTGGCTCTCTACGATTTCTATTTCCTCATCTAATATTTGTTCAAGACGTTGTCGTCGTTCGTCGATTGTCTTGCCCTGCCGGTTTGTTGGTCCTACTGCATCAGCGTAGTCATCCAAAGAAGTCTGCTCAGAGGAATCACCGGTAGACTGGTCTCTTGACTGATTTCCCGGATGGTTCGGAGGAGCGATTCCGGACCCCATCACACCCACCCCCGTACATGCTCAAACGCATGGAGGGGCTGCTGTCCAATACACAAAGTTGAATCGACCTGTTGACTCCAAAGGTCGTAGTTCCTTGCTGCCTCCTGAACTGAAACAACACGTGGGTTTGAGTTGCGCAGCCAGCGCTGACCGGCGAGGCCGGTCACACACGGAGGGAAATTCGATACTAGGTTCTCTGACTGGAAACCAATCAACATCATATCTTCGGGTTCGTATTCAATCGAAATCCGCTGGATACGCTCTAGGAGCTCCTTGTAACGGTATCCGTAGGTGAAATACTGTACGCAGTAGTATGCGACTCTCGTACAGCTGAGGTCGTCAAACGCGTCATAGCATAGCCCTCGTTCATACTCCGTCTCACCTTTGACTAACGGGACTACCTCAACACCAGCATCTCGAAACTTGGGGATAATATCCAAGAGGTCAGCGACGTACGCTCGTACCGTCTCAATGCGTTGTACACGCGCATCAAGGTCGTAAACTGGGCGGTCACAAGGAACAATTGCGTCAGCGCCAAGACGCTTCGCTAACGCTAATTCTCGTTCAGGGAACCACTCCTCCAACTGTTCATCGGGAATCGTCGAGGATAGAATGACCTTCGCTTTCAGTTCGCTTAGGTCGATACCATTCTGGTCTAAGCGACGAGCATTAGGATAGCTAATCATCACAGCATCAATTGTTTGTGAGGCATCACTGAGTTCGAGATGCTCAGATTTCGATTCTATCCGAGGAATTGCTCCTCTCAGATACTTACCTCCCATCTATGTGCTCCCTCTGTCGCTTCTCTTTCGTCATTTGGCGTTGGTCATCCTATCAATTGAGGCGATAGTAAATATATTGTACTAGAAACAACGCGGCTCGTTGTGATATTAGCACCACTAAACCGAGTTTTGATATACAACCTTCATAGTGGTTGTATAGATGGTGAACGGCTATGGACTCGACGAGTCACTTCAGACGATAATGGGATGGGGAAAGTACGAAGCATCTGCATACCGAGTCCTCGTTCGGTACGGCCCCTTAGAAGCCTCTGACGTGGTGGTCCGTGCAGAGATTCCCAATGGTCGTGTCTATGACGTTTTGAACCAGCTCTACAGCCAAGATGCGGTCATCAAGCAAGGTGTTCAACCTACTAAATGGGACGCTCAGAATCCCCGAAAGCTCATCGAGCCAAATCAGCGAAAGTTCGAGGATATGGCTGTGGAGGCTATCGAAGCTCTGGAACCAGCATATGACTTGAATCTGGAGTCACAATCCCATCCAGCGTGGATAACGACGGGAATCGGTGACACATCGACGAAGGCTCGTGAACTCTTCGAGAGAACAGAGAGCAGACTTTGGATTCTCGAACGAACGTTTTGGCTCTCACCACAAGATAGAGAAATCATTCAGTCTAAAGCAGAGAATGGAGCTGATGTTAGAATCCTTGGATGGAGCGGCCGTCCAGAGGTTCAAGAACTCGCTGAACAAATGCCTGCAGCTAAAATCCGTGAAGCTGAGGAGGTCGATACGTCATTCTATCTCAGTGATGATGGAGCGGTTCTAATCAATCTGAACCAAGGTGATACTGCGATGATTTTCCATGATAGTAGTACGGCAAAGATTTTCACTGAGCACTTCAAATCCTTATATAATTCAGCGAGTGAGGTGCACCCAGATGCATAGGAAACTGCTCCCAATGGTACTATTGGATGCGTGCGGAGGAGACGAAATTGAGGGACGTACACGTCTGCAAAAGTTGGTTTTTCTCATGGAGCAGGAACTTGGCGAACAATTAGATGTGCTGCTTGACGGCTCTGATTACAATTTCATTGCCTACGATTACGGACCGTTCTCGAAGCAGTTGTATGACGACTTAGAGTATCTTGACGATGCTGGACTCATCGAGATGGAAGAGGAAGATATGGCGAACGGGAAAATAAAATTCACCTACCGACCTACTGACAAGGGGCAGAAGTGGGTCCAGCATCAACTGTCTGACCAGAATGCGCAAGAAGCACAGTCCTTGGCAGAGGACCTGAAGTCGGAATACAACGGTATGTTACTCTCTGACCTCATTGACGAGGTATACGCAGAATATCCGAAATTCGCTGAGAATAGCGTCTGGTAAGGCAGATACTTTTCCCGAGTTGGTGGGTGAACTAGCTTTTGATTCTAGTCTTGAGCAAGTGTCAATTAGAACCAAGTCATTCTTCAGACTTGATTTGTGAAGTAGCAGAGCCTGCTACTCAAAGTCGTCTGCAGCGTGTTCTGCTACCGATGACCATCGATTGAGTTGTAGATAGCCGACTTTTGGGGCTCGCAGAGACCCTGATACCCTTTAGAGAAGAATCGAATTTCGAGATAAAACTTCGCCAAACTCAAACAGATTTGCCTGAGGTTCAGAGTTCTTGTAGTGATAGCTGATACGTGCAGTTGGTCCAGCATAGTAGGCGGGAACTGCAGCGGATGAGTCGCTGATGGGGCTGTGCAAGTGTCCCAAGAGAAGGAGGTCCGGGCTAAGACGAGAGGCTACAGTGTGAAGAACCGTATCTAACGTACAATCGGGCCCGGGATTTGAGTACGGAGGAGAGACAGTTTGGTGTAAACAAAGAACCGAATACTGAGAGCCGTCTGGAATGAACTGGATATCGGGGTTACTCCACCACTCTGATGTTCGGTAATCTAATCCGTACAAATTCACACTGCCTACACTACGTCCTTTGATAGTACCCTCCAAGGAATATGCCAAGCCAGCATCGCTGAGCTTCCGAAGTCGAGCTTTCCCCTTTGTTGGTTCGTGATTGCCCAAGACGTAGAAAAACGTAATTGCTCCAGAATTGAGCAATCTCAATCCCTCCTCAAGCACGTTCAAATCTTCGTTGCTGACAGCATGGTCAAAAATGTCCCCCGTGTGAATGACCGCGTCAACGTCGTGTTTGACTGCGGCTTCAATTACATTGTAAAATCGCGACCGACAGTTCACCTCATCAGACCACTGTACCATCTTCCCACCTGACTCCGGACGACGTTGATACCCCAGATGAGAATCCGAGACGTGGAGTAGGCGCGTAACCGTTGGCTGGACAGATTCAACTGTAGAAATTGAAATAGTCTGAAGCTGGGTTGTCTTCCCCGGCCATGATTTGACCTTGAATCGGTTTAAACGAACCTGCGCCCCCGGTGAGATGCCGTCGGCTAACTTACGATGTTTCTCCCATACCAGTACGGGAATTTCGTTTCCTTTTGAGTCCTCAACATCAAACCAGAAGGCTCGCTTTGGTTTTGAAGCAGGTCTCTGAGAGACAACCTGAACAGAGATATCCACGTGTTCATCGTGGCGTAAGTCTTCTTTGGTAGTCGGCATATGAGATTCAAACACTATATGTGTATTTCAACATTCCGTACAGTAAGAACTATGGACAAAAAGGTCCGCTACCAATTCAAGGCCGTAGTTCTCCTCACTAAATCAACGAAGAGGGATAGTATCCCTCTAGTCGGTAACTCCTTCTTACGCTACTTCCGTTGAACTTTGTCGCATTTCGGGCACATGGTGAATTGGGACCCAAGCGCAATCCCAGCTGCTGCGCCCGCAATAGCGAGCGGACCCGTGGCTGCAATGGCTGTTCCAAACATAGCGAGACCACCACTAGTACCCGCGACCCCGCCCAAACCAGCGCCTCCTGCACCTAACGCCGTTTCTGATAGCTTCCCGGGTTTGAAGCTGTGTCCGCATTCTGAGCACTTCGTTTTCGTTTCACCCATGCGAGTTCATAACACCTATCTATAATAAAGATATTCATTTTGAAAATACAGTATTTATTATGTTTTTGAGAGGATAGCCAGATGACTATTATTGGATTATAAGGCTCACTTCTACTGCTAGTATTCTCTACTCTCAATTCGTCATTACCAAAATCAACAGTTCTGAGTAAGCTACCCAAAAGCAGGTGAGGTTATATACAGATACATTTTACTCAAACTATGACTGCGACTGCCGTCTATCTCCGCGTCTCTACACGGAAACAATCTACTGAACGACAACGACGCGAAATTGAAGACTACCTCAACGGTGACGTGTTCTCTGAAGCTGAAGTCTACGTCGACGTAGCAAGTGGAGCTAATGACTCTCGTCCGGACTTCCAGCGTTTGAGAGAGGATGTCGAGATGGGCGACATCAATCACGTTGTGACCTACGGGATGAGCCGTCTGTCTCGACGACTCACTACGACAGCAGATTTCATCGACCTGTGCGTCAAGCACGAAGTTGCGCTTACGACTACGAACGACGGGTTCCCCAATCTGAGTGGTGAGGGGAATATGGGGGACGCCCTCATCGGCAAACTCTTCGGCTGGTTGATGGAGTTTGAGCTCCAGATGATTCGTGAGCGTGTTCAATCCGGAGTCAATCGAGCAATTGAGGCCGGGAAGTGGGTCGGTCGTCCTCCGTATGGCTTCGTGACTGATAACGATGGATACCTCGTCATAGACATGGAGAATTACCTTGCGATGCAGATGGCAGTGGAGACGGTGCTACTCAACCCAGAGCAATCAGTGAATAGTATTGCTCGTGCATACGGGGTTCCCCAGTCAAGCCTTGACCGCATCTACAAGGACGAAGAACGCCGCAAACTCTACCTATACGGTGATTCCGACGACGAGCGGCTTTCTACGGCTGTTGGAGAAACGACTAATCGTAAGAGCGAACTGAGCGACCTAAAGGAGCGTCTCGCAGAACTCGAAGCCAAGGTTACTGCCGACGAGTAGAAACCATCCCGCTTTGCAACTTGCTCGACTGAGCTCATTTCAGTTGCCGCCGGGCACTGATATCCGTCGACGAGCAACGTTAGGAGTTATTGTGCTTATGCCCTCAACGACTGCACCCGAGAAGGCTAGCCAGCGAGCCCAGAATGTACTTGATGCTCGTGGGTTCCAGTTGTCAAAATAGCATACGTCGTATTCCCGTTCAATCAGGAACTGCTATATACACCCGAAACCTACGTTTTGCACAGTAGAGACGCTGAAGCGGGAACCGAGGCCCGTTCAGGAACGGTGCACTACCAACCTACCTGTGTTGGCAGGTCGGATTTGTGGAAAATTGGTAGTAAACCACCGATTTAGCTCCTCCACTGAAGAAGGACAATCAAAACCTAGCCGAACCCTCTCTGTACTTCGTTATTAGACTTCCTCGGTTAGTGTACCGTCTACTACCTACAGGGTGTCCCATAGGGTCACGCTGTCAGTTAGCCCGGATACCCACCTGCCAACATTGGTAGGTGAGATTTCTGTTGGCTTCGTGCTCCTCTTGTTACCTCTTCAGCTCAATCAATGATACTGATATCCGCTAAAACTCAAGCTAAAAAATACAGCCAGCCGTTACTTCCGAGCAACCGCGTGTGTTGCGCTCATCGGCTGGGGTTCTTCAACGAACATTTGTCCGATGTCTAGATAGATACCATCACCGCTCCGCTCGATTCGAACGCGGAACTCCAAGTCGTCAACGAATCGACCATCAAGGATGAACTGCACAGCATCCATCGACCCGAGCGACCGACTCTTACGGAGTGTCTGCCGAAGGTCACCAAGAATCGCCTCTCGCTCGTCCTCTGCGGAGTCGTAAAGCAGGTCGGTGAGTCCAGTAACCGAGACCGGTGTCTCCACGTCTTCGTTGGCGGCGACCCGCCTAAAGAATTCCAGCGCGGCTAGTTCGCTCTCGGTTTCAGCAACCGACTCCGTCACGAGGTTGTATCCCGGTTGAAGCATGGTCAGAACTGGCTGAGATTCATTTCCATCACGTGTTCGTAGCGCTCGTCGCCGGTAACCTCGGACATGAACTCGGCGAGTTCTTGTCGGTCATCGCTCTTCCAGTCCTTGAGGTACTCGGTTGTGTTCTGGTCGGTCTTATACAGATGATAGAGATACTGAACCTTATCGATGTCCAGTAGAGCCTCTCCATCGCTACCATTCTTGTTGAGCTTCCGTTCGATGAAGCGAACCCGTTCGTCCGCGGGGACGGGTTCCTTCTTGTCGCGCGGCCCCTTCACGAGTTTCTCGTCTTCGAGGTCGCTGACGTTCAGGTTCTTACCGAGCAGAGTCTTGTTCAGGTCGTCGAAAGACTCGCTCCCTCGTTGGCAGAACGCGGCGTACGCCTGCGTGAGTGAGTCGATACTCACTGGAAGATTCACCGACCCTTCGAGAACCTGCTCGATGACCGAGTCGACAGTATCGAGTGCTTCGTCGATGCCGACCTCCTCGCCGTCGGAGTACACGTTCGGGTAGTGCTTCGAGTAGTAGTACAGACACTTGCCACGAAGGATGACACCAAGGTCCGCCTGTGCGAGGTCATCGTGTCGCTTCCGTTCTTCAGTAATGATATTCTGAAGCTCAAAAAAGAGGTTCTGTCTAAGTTCTTTGAGAGTAGTCTCTTCAGATGAGCGCTCCTTGTTTGTGAATATTAAGATATCATATTCAGAATTATCAAGATTAGTTATGTGCATATTATTGTCTCGCTCTGATTGTACGGGATATGCACCAGTGATAGTGAATCCACTTTCTATGATAGATTCCAAAATCACCGACCAAGCCTCATTTTCGTTGTGATGATATGTGAAGACCATTTCACCATCCTGCTTGAGGACGCGGTAACACTCGCTAAACACATTCGTCATCGACTTAATGAAGAAGTCCTCGCCCTTCCCTGCACTCCTATTAGAGACGATTTCACGCGCTTTCGGGACAAGTTCTGGTTGAAACTCTTCAAAGTCTTGTTTGAGCCCCTCGCGGAGCCATACATAAAAGAAATCTGAAAGCTCCGAGTATTGAACGTTATCGTAATATGGAGGGTCAGTGATTACATAATCAACACTCTCGTCTTCCTCTTTTAGACGTTCTGAAGTTTTGTTATATAGATTAATAAGTCTATCTTCAGAAACGGACTCACCTAGAATCTCGTATTTATTCACAGAGCTATTTTCCTTGACTTTTTCGAAGGGATTCTCTGCATACTCCTTAGCATCAGCAACGATTCGCACGAATTTTTTAAAAGAGCCATATGCCTCAAACGTAGTTAGCGGATTACATTCAACAGGTTGAACTTTGGTGACGTAGGCATGGCGCTCAAACGTACTAGTTGCCCTTCCTCCGATATACTCCCACCTACACAATTTCGAATTATACTCGACTAATCGGGAAACAGCCGTTACAAGGAATTCACGCGTCGGTTGGTGGTCGATACTTTTTATTTCTTCGAGCAGTTTTCCGTGTACCAATAAATGCCGAGGTGTGAAAAGGTCGGAGAACTGGTCATAGTTATAATTCAGGAGAGTGTTTGTTTTGTCTCCCTCTGGAACCGGTTGTTCTGGTATGGGAAGTTGGGTTTTCTGTTGGTTGAGGGCTTCCGTGGCTTCTTCAATTCGTTTCCGGTCATCTGAGTCAGGTTCTTTGAAGGCTGTCTTCCCATTACGTTTCTTATATTGGATAGCAAATGCCTCAAACTTCGGCATTTCGTCAATCCGATTCAGGGTCTCTGTGACATCGTGTTTGTGACCATTAGAGCAGGTGTACTTGCCTCGTCCGTATGGCCCATCGGTTGGGTCAAAGGTATGACTACAGTTCGGACAAGTCTCTTCATCTCTTATATCATGGTTGAGTGCAAAGATACGGTCGTCGCAGTCTTGGTTTGGGCAGTAGACTATCGCTGGCATAGTCTTTTTGTTTTTTGCGAGCTTGTATCTACCGAATAGTTGAACTTCTTCGTCACATGTCAGGCAAGGAATTTTCTGTGTTTGGAGTATGTATTTGCTCTCACATATGGCTCCTGTATCTGGGTCTTCGGTCTCATACAGATGACCGATGTCGTCTCGTACTGCTTGGAGAACTTCTTCGGCCTTGTTTTTCACACGAGACGTATCAACCTCATCAATGGATTTCTTTGAGGTCCACCAAGCAACTGGATTTAGCTCGTAACCAATGGTTTGAGCACCTAGCCGATTTAGTTCAACAAGTGTGGTACCTCCTCCCGCAAATGGGTCTAGTATTACCTTATCTTCAAATTCTGAGCCTTGATTTTGAAGATACCTTCCACTATAGTTCCCGCCCGGAGACTGGGTGAGGATGTCATCTTTGTCGGTATTCTCATCAGTAAGGCAGGCAAGGCCCAGAATTCGAAAAGTGCAGCCCGGGCGTCGGGCCCACCATTTATGAATTGAATATATCGGACGGTAGACATCACGGCGATATGTTTCTTTCTCGGCCAAATTGTCCATCAGGTTCAAAGGAAGTTTTTCCCAAGTTTCCATCTTTAGTTACCTCCGGTTGCGTTCGTCTCAACGTATAATAGGGGGGTCATACATTCAGGAAGACTAAACCCGCCGTGCATGATTTTCTTAGTATCACCGGGTTTCGTCCACTTATAATGTCCACGTACAACGTAGTGGTCACTCACTCGTTCAATGATGTTCGCCTGCTCAAGAATCTGGAATGCTTGGCTGTTCGAGACCTCGGCTAAGCGGCCACTGAACTTGCCCTTTAGCGACTTTTTCAGCTCGTCTGAGAGGGTGTATGGAGAGGCTCCGAGATGATTGACGTATCCGTGGTCACTCGTCACGAGGAACTTGGTGTGGACACTCTCATGGACGATGTCCTCCAGAAGACCCTTCGCATCTTCATAGATGTTCTCAACCTCCTCGGTTGAGTAGTTACCTTTGAGTGCCGCTTCAAGTCGATTGTCGGGGTGCCGCGTCCAGACGTACTCCGGCGACGTACCGGGTAGTTGTGGTACGTCAAGGTCACCGATATAGCGGTAGTCGTCACGATTGACCGTGGACGGACTCTGCGCGTTGAACCACTCTCGGCAGATGAACTGCGTCTCACTTGGGAGTCGTTCGATTGGTGCCCATCCTAATGACACGTTCCAGTCGTGTTCGTCTGCGAGTTCCCGTTCGAGGCGGAATCCCTCGCGGAGACTGAGTGCATCCATGATGACACCACAGCCATCTTCGAGCGACGTAATGGGGTGATTCCCCATTTGGTCGGCAAGTTCGTCGTAGAGCGGTGGATACAGCTTGGCGAGTTCACGTTCGAGCAGCCGAGTTCGGTACTCCGCCCCGCCAAGTTCCCGCTCGCCGAGTGCATTCTCAGTACCCCAAATTCGACGGAGGCATTCGAAGACCCCGTCAAAGATGTTCTCCTCGGTCAGGAGGGCATCGAACTCTGACTGTCCGTAGAGTCCGTCAGTCACCTTTGTTCACCTTCAACTTAACTGAGAGCGAAGCGTGCTCGGGGACGTTCAAGTCCATCATGAGCCCTAAGAAGGATTGTCCGTTCATTGACTCGTCAAGTACGAATGTGAACGTCTGTTTAAGCGAAACCTGCTGGTCGAGGACACTCATGCTGATACCGTAGTCCGCGAGTTCATCTGCAGTCAACGACCCATCGACCGTGATTTCTGCCTCGTGGATTTCCCACTCTAACCCAAGTTCGCGCTCCAACGTGTCGATGATATCCGGCTTGTTGTCAGCGTCCAGCGTCCCCATAATTGGGTGGGGACGAATTGTCGGCCCACTCTCTTCCTCGATACCGAACGCATCAAGCATATCCTCCGTGTTCAGGCCGTCAACCGAGACTTTCCCTTCACGAACGTCGCCCGCACTGAACTCGAAGCCACACTCGCTACACTCGGAGCCTTCTAATTCAGCGCCACACTGCGGGCATTCGAACGCGGCCGAAGCTTCGTCCTTCTCTTTGGTTTCTGCATCGGACTTGGTTGTCGCACCCGTCGACGTAGTGCCTCCGTTGCTGGCCTTTGAGGATTTAGAGGGTGCCCCGGTAGTGTCGATAGTGATAGTCGACTCGTCATCGTTGTCTTCCTCCTCTTCGATGTACTGCTCGTGCAGGAGAGTCGTATCGCTCCCGAGGCTCCCGACGCGCTTCTCGAAGTAGTTGCCTACTTGGATGACCCCATCACGACAGAGCGAGTCGATGGCGTCTTCTAGTTCGTCTTCACTGGTCAGCGTGGTAAACTTCGAATTGCGGTAGAAGTCGTTCTTGAGGTGTTCATATTGAATTCCTGTGGCTCCTGCCTCCTTGACGACGTTCTTGACCTCCGACCGAAGCTGACTGCTGTCTGGCTTGACGACCTTGACCGTCGCCGCGTAGAAATCGATGTTGCCGCTGGTTGGGAGGTCTTGTGGGAACAAGCCGCGCTCTGTCGATGTATAGACTGTCCCGAACTTGTCCCGGACTCGGTCACGGAGGCTTTGGTAGTTCTGCTCGTCAATCTCGTCGAAGCCCTCTGGGAGAACATCTTCCTCACGGGTGAGCTGTTCGCCCGCGATAACTTTCCGCGCGAGTTCGATGATGCCGGTGTTTGTGTCGACGCTCGACCGCTTCTCGGGGGTAACGAGGGCGAGTGTGTTGTTGAACTCCCGGTTCTGCCCCGTAGTGATTTCCTCGAAGTCTTCGTCGTAGTTTTGCTTCGCGCCGAGCGAGACGACAATCTTCAGTGTCTTGTTGTCCGGGATGTCCTGTTCGGTGTTGACTGGGTCGAGAATGTAGACATTATTGTGGTCGTCGAAGAGGTCTTCTCGAACGAGAGACTCCACACGGTGAATCGCGTCGTGTTTGTGGATGTCTTGGGCCTTCTTCTCGATTCGTGCGGCAGGATTCTCGTCTACGTCAAACGCGTACTCGCCGTTGATACGATGAACGTGCCATGCGTGGCCGTAGACCTCCTCAGTGAATATCTGGATGATTCGGTGAGCGTTGACCCCCTTTCGCATCGTGCCCATCAGCATCTGACGCTTGTTCGCGCCTTCCTCGCCCGCGCGTGCGAGACTGTGGAGCAGAACTATATTGAGTAGTTCCTCGTGGAATTCGTCGAACGTTCCGTCGGGCTTCTGGAGTCGGTGGTAGTCGTTGACGTACTTCCCGACTAACTCACTGTCGATGTATTGGAAGCGGTCGGTGTAAGCGAATACGTCCACATCCCCGGAGAGGATGAAATCCACCTCGGAGAAGTTGTCTCGAAGAATTTCGGTCAGGAAGCGGAGGAGCCCACGTGCGTCCGAACTGATTCGCTGTTCAGAGTACTTCTCCATGAGGAGATTCAGCAAGAGCGGATGGAATGGATAGTAGCGCTCAATACGCTCCTGCATATCGTGGTAGTCGTCAAGTTGTATCTGGTCGTTCTGACGGTACACGTCAGTGTACTCCTTCGCCAGAGCAGAGACCCCGTCCGCGTCGTCAACAGAACCAATGAGACGGTGGAGGATGAAGTCGATTTTCTCGTCGCGCCGGGACGAGAGGTCGTGTGTGAACGGATTCGTTCGCTGAGTAATCGCCTGTATCTCTTCGTCCTTGTAGAGGAGTGAGACGAAGACGCTCAGAGGAGTATCGTCACGCCCAGCCGCTTCGAGCAGGTTCTGGAGGAACGCGAGGTTATCCTCTTCGTATTCGGTACGGCTGGCCATCCCGAACCAACGCTCAAGCTCGTCAATGAGGACGAGCGTTGGTTTATCTTCGAGCGTGTTCCTTATCTCGTGAACTTGCGGGAGGTCGGCACCATCGGCCCATTCGTCGATACCAAGATAATCGCCCACTGCTTCTGACAGTCGGTCGTAGTTCTTGTCCAGATTGAACATCTGGAGCGCCGCTGTTCGCGTCTCACTCGGAAGCTCCACGTCAATTCCGCGTTGGTCAAGCCACTGCTGACCAATGTCTGGTGAGTTAAAGAGGTGATAGACGACGAGTTCGATGTGACTCTTCCCACTCCCGTACTCACCACCGACGATTTGACTTCCTTCAGCAAAATCTACATTCCCGCTGAGCTTACGAGCGGTATTCTTGATAATCGCAGTAAGAGTTTTTGTTGGGTAAGTGATGTCAAGGATTCGTTCTGCGTCTTGCTCTGGTGAGTCGCGTTCGTCGTAGAGGTTGTAGAGCGAAACCTCGTCAAGTAGACCAGCCGGGTCTATTCTCCCATCAGGCGCTTGAATCTCTTCACTAGGAGTGACATAGTCGGCGATGACGCCCTCAGTCATCGAATTCCCCCATGGAGTAGATTCCGCAAGTTGAACGCATTTCCTCACCCTTTCAGAGGTAGTGACATATATGTTATGAAGAAACCACTTCGAAGAAAATCGAAGCTCTGTCTCTCCGTCTTTCCAGAGGCTAAGAATTCACGAATCCGGTTTTCACGAGTCGCAGCCTATGCACTAACTCAGTCTTCATCACCGTCATCTCCTCGTAACTCATTGTCCTCGTCCTCAAACTCTCTCTTGGCGACCCGCCAGCAATAATCGCAGACAATCCCAGCGCAGTCGCGGACCAACTGCTGACCGCACTTGGGGCAATTACCCGCTTCCGGGGCAGGGATAGTTCCCTCCCAAGTCTCGTTGTTCATTGTGCGTCACCTGTGTTTAGGACGTTGTCGAGCCAGTCGCGCATCGGAATTGAATATCCCCGGGTTTCACCAACCGCGAAGGGAACAACGTCAACGTCGGTGCCATAGGCTCCGCGACGCTCGTCAGCGAGATGCTCTGCTTCGGTCTTCTCAATGTAGATTCCAAGGAAGTCGTATTCGCTAAGGACGAGCCAGACGCCGTCTGTCTGTTCTTCCTGTGCTTGTTCTGTGTTTTGTTTCATGTGTTTTAGCATCTCCCGTTTGGATTTTGAGACTGGGCGGAGGTCAGTCGGAATCCTGAATCGGGACTCGAACCCGAATCATCGTGCAACCGGCTCAGAGAAACGCTCGTTCGTACTCGTCTTCACTCACTACCAGCACCCTAACGAGATGTGGAGTCGTCCGCATAATGTCAATCGTCTCGTCAGAGAGCTTCTGACTCGTCTCGTCAGAGAGCTTCTGACGGATAACCTCAGTGAGCTCCTCATCTGACATTCGGACCATATCTTGCCTTTCAAGGTCATACTCAGACGCCGAGGGAAGTTCCCCCGACATCCTATCATATTGATTTGAGTACCGTAGGTGAGTTAGATATTCCTCAAGACCGCTTTTCACTGAAATTTTAATATCGCTCTGAATCTCCTCTCGGATTTGGGTGATAGCATTATCTATAGCGTCTACAGCATATTGTCCGTACCCGACTGTATAGCGCAAATCCGACATTTTGTCGTAATCGCCATCTACTAATATCTTATCGTTGTTGGGAAGATAACCAGTTTCATGCAGGATATGTGATACAACTGCTTTTGCATCTGCTTCAACGCGTTCTGAAGTAGTGGCGAACCGACGACTAGTGTCAACAAGAATTCTTGGTGCTTCTGTACGGTCGTTATCGTCCGTGTTTGGTGCCATAACCGCCAAGACGGGAAGAAAGTATATATTCTTTTCGGCTATACTATGGTAATAGTCCCAGAATACAGTAGGGTGGATGGTAGTGGTCCCAGAATACAGTAATAGATATGTTCATAGGCACAATAGAGATAGGCAGATACCACGAACCATAGAACATGACAGCATCACAGAAAGCAACTAAAGATGCCGTAGAACAGCTCATCAAACACAAGAAACTCCAAATCAAGGACTTACCCGGACGCGGAACCGACTACAAAGACGACACTATCCGCGCAGTCCTACGCGACCTCGAAGCAGATAGCTGGGTCGTCCGACGAACAAAAAACAGTCAAATCTGGTACATCGGCAAAGACCTCGTTGACCTCATGTGGGCCAACTCACAGCCCGTGGCAATCCCCGAAGAAGCACTTGAGCTCTACGAAAACGAGGAAGAAGGCGACTCTCAATAGAACGGTCAGCCTTGTTTAGACGCTCCAGATAGCGTCCGTTGGTGGCTCTGTGGGTTGAACAGAATCTGTTCGTGAGAGCTGCTCTCCTCGATTTCGTCGGTTGGCAAATAGCTGTAGAGGACGAACTGAACCGCGTCTAAACAAGGCTGAGAGGGTATATTCAGCACGGGGGTCCGTTTATTCAATCTCACCTACGCTGAACTAACTGCTGGGTAGAGAGGCTGTTCTGAGCGGTTGATTCAGAGAAGATTCAGCGAATCAAATGAGTCGAATACCCTCTGACTCAGCTGCCTTGATGAGACTGTTTGGCCGTTCTCTATACTCGTCATACTCCTCAGGAGTGTAGCAGATGTCGTGAAAAGCCCCGTATTCCTCGTAGTCCCAGAGCTCTCTGAATGGGGTCCCTCGATGAGCCCCGGGGACGCCCTCAAAATCAGCGGAGACGACGATGACATCAATGTCGCTGGTCGCATCATGTTCCTCCCGAGCGACTGAACCAAAGACGATTGCGCGGTCAATATCTATGTCAACTTCGTCAAGGACATAGCGCAGCTGGTCGAGGAGGTCATCTCGGTCAACCCGGTCCATGCTCATTTAGGAGACACCCCTGTTTCCGGAGCTCTTTGTTCTACTGAGAGACGCCAAATCGCTCGAACCATTCATCACTCGCTTCCACAGCTTCGCTATCTGACCGTTGATGAAGTTTCAGTGCTTCCACAAGGGCTCGCAGAGCGTCTTCCCGGGTATCTCCTTGTGAGGCAACGTTGGAGGGCACATGACGGGCGCAGTACCCAAATCCTTCTGCGTAGGTGAGTTCTACTATCTCTACATCTTCTCTCATTGCTTCTATTGTGCCAGTCTGGGAGTATAGATGTGTGCGCGACCACTATTTTGAGAATATGCACAGAAACTCTCGTGGGAACCTTTGCAGGAACACTCCGAGCAATCTTCTGGGGAATATTTGCAGAAATCTTCTAAACAATGGGGTAGACAAGCGTCGTCTACCCCCCATGTCCATGTTACGACAAAAGACCGAGTAGCTCAGCTTCGCTTCTACTACTCTCCTCAAAATAGACTTCCATCTCAGTAATAGTAGGTAGGGGGTGGGGGTATATATGTCTATCTCTTGAGGGAGAATGTCGGGTTAACGAGAAATAAAACCCGAAGGCTAAGATATCCTCTGAGGTACTTGTATATACCAACGCTTCTGCTCGAATAGGCCGTAGGTAGACAAAAATCTTCGAGAGAGGTAGACGACGTTTGTCTACCCAAAACCTGATAAAAGTAGTCAGTTCTTGTCCGAGATATTCGCTCTCAGCTCTTCTTGCGACCACACAGCGTTGTTGTAGTCATCAGTATCGATGTGGACGATATTCACTCCCCGGTCATTCTTGGTATGCTTTGCTTTGCCATCCCAAAGGTCCGCGAATTTTTTCATCGCACGGGCAATCTGTCGAGGGGTGAGTTGGTCCCCCTTCGAGAGGTCAGAGCCCGGTTGTTCTATCTCTCGTTGTGATACAAGGGACTTGAGCGAGTGATTGTCCATAGCCAGCGTATGGCCAGTTGGTGTGCGCGTCCCGCTAAGGTCGTGCATCAGTTCTGCGAGGATGACTGCACGAGATTTACTCGTTCCCGGAGAGGGCCGTTCCTCCAGACCACAGAGGATACGTTCCATTTGGGAGAGTTCAACTTCGACTTCAATTCCTACTCCAGTTGTGAGCAATGCTTCAAGAGAGGCGATGCGGGATTCGATATCCTGCTCTTCGTCACCCCACCATTCATCGTACTTCTTTGTACGCCTACCATCGTAGCCATGGATACCGAGTCCTTCTTCAAGTCCGGTTACTCGCTGTGCAAGTTGAGACATACGGCGTTCTTGGTCCGAACGATTGTGGTCGACTTTCTTCTCCAGTTCGTCAAGCCGTTCCATCAACTCATTGAGAGAGGCCCCACTGTCAATCGCTGTTGAGGGCTGTCCTATCTGTTCTTTGCTCATTGCTCATCACCATCTGATTCCTCAAATCCGTCAAATCGAACTTCGGTAGTCTTGAACGTGGTCAGTTTCTCTGACGCATAGCACGCGTGCGTTTCATCGCTTTCCTTAACGAGCCATCCGTCTTCTCGGAGACCTCGGAGGACTCGGGCTGCTATCTCTTCGCTGTACTTCCCGTTGAGGTCTGTTGTGTCTACGTGTTCCTGCCTGTAAAGCAGCGAAAAACAGCCAGATATCATACCAGTCATTAGCGACATATCAATAATATTGGCACAACCGAATAAATGGATTATGCAAGGATGGCTCTGTTGAAATCCTCAGCCGCTGATAGTTTGCTGAGGCCGTGCTGAATAGAGGGCGCAAATCGGTCACGGACTCGGAACCTACTGTAAGAGAATCGCGTCGCTCAGAATAGGCGTTCAACGGACCATTCGGCACAGGAAAATAATAGCGACTCTGGAGAATCTCTATATAGTTGCAATATCTAAGATATTATTCAATGACAGGTGAAGCCACTCAACGACTTGCTATTCTACTAGGCGTGATTGCTTGCTTCGGACAAATCCGCATCTACGGGCAGGGATTTGGTAGGGTCTGGCCGTACACTGTCCTAATCTGGCTCTCAGTGATTATTGGAATCTATGGATTCTATTTGTCGCTTCAAGAGCCGGTTGCTTGAGGAACCTTCTAACCCCGAACTCAATAAGCAAGCGCTACTGAGTAGCTGTTTCAGCAGGAAAAGTATCGAACTCAGAAGATTCAATAGAGCCAGTCGCTCAACCGCTAAAGCGCGAGCGAAGGCGTGAGAGGAATCCGGGACGAGCCACTGTTGCTGTATCCTCACCAAGCCACTCGTAGAACTCGTCAGGTGTCTTTATCACCAAGTCCAGCCCTCGTTTTTCGACACGGACCGTCATCGGAGGGTCGCGTTTGTAGGTGTGTATCTCATAGCTCATCGACTCGTCAAAGGAAATCACGAGCGTATCCTTTTCTTCGGAGAGCTCAACGTCGTCACGTTCCAGCAAATCGTGCCAGCGTGAGCGGCCTGTGTCGTGAATACGCTCAGCAGGCTCATGAGGGAAGTACTCGGGAGGGTTGCGTTCGGCACGGTCGTAGAGTGCGAGCATCGTTTCGCGCACCTCTGCGAGTGTGTCGTCGTCTTCAGCAAGTCGCAAGTCGTGGGCAAGATACGCGTGGCCGAACCATGAGAACAGCGGGTTGTGCTTAGAAATGAGTTCGTTGACCTGTGCCTCCCCGCGCCGCGAGGTTTGGAAGTTCACGTCGAAGTGCAGAATCTTCGCGCGGTTTCGGAACCATTGGTTGGGACGCTTGTCGTTTGAGATGAACGCGAACATTGGGTACGGTGATTCATCCGTCCAGCCCTTCCAGAAATTGCGTAGCGTATCGAGACTGTGGACCTTCTGCTTAGTGATATCGTCCACTACGACGGGGAAAGTAGTGTGCGCAGAGCGCATATTCCGCACGTTGCGTTTGCCGATTTCGTCAGCGTCCACCGCTGATTCGACGCGTCCCGCGCTAATCATTCCGAGTGCGAACTCGGTGAACGTTCCCTTGCCGCCATTAGATTCACCATAGACGTAGAGATAGGGTAATGCCTTGTCAAGGTCCACGTCGTGCGAACGGTAAAATCGCGCCTGCCGGTTCGCGAATGGAGCCCAAAAGAACCACAGCAGTGCTTCCATCATGTGTGCCTTGACCGCTGTCGGGTTATTCGAGTTACCGTGGTTGTCTACTGTTTCAAAATACGCCTCCATATCAGCGAGCGCATCGTTGATGAGGGTGGTATCGGCAGGAGGTGGGCTCGTCATGCTGTAGACCTGCCCATCGTGATGGAATTTCAGACGGTCTTCGGCGTCATTGAGCTTCATCGTCGGCACCGAGAAGACCTCCTTCGTATAGCGATGGAATGCCGAAGGTGTGAGGTTCAGCGTGTCATTCGAGACGGTCGCATCAAAGTCCTTCATCTTCGACACCGTGTCGACTGTGGTGGCGTCATAGCCACGTAGCGAGAGATTGATTTGGGCTTTGGGAGCGTCCGAAATAGGAGAATCAGATTCTTCCTCACTATCAGAGTCCGCGTCTGTATCTACGGCGCTACCATCCTCGGGGAGTTCAGCCTCTGAGCCGTCATCGAGCACGAGATTAACCGTCTCAACCTCCGAGTCGATATGGTCGGCGAGTTTACCGTGAATCTCCCCGAGTTCATCAGTCGTTCCGACCTTTCCCTCGGTGTAGAGGTTAATGACTTTCTCGCGGTCATCACCTGACAACTCGATTCGCTCGGTGAGGTCTTCAAGGAAGGGTCCCTTGTTGTTGTATGCGCGATGCTCTTCGTATAGGCCCATGAACTCCGTGTGAAGAGTACTCCCTTTCGCGGTGTCGTAGACGACACCCATATTCGTCTGGTTCGACCACGCGTTCTTTGAGAGATTAGGTGAACCTACGATGATGCGAACCCGTACTTCAGAATCGGCAGGCTTGTCATTTGAACTGCTGTCGCCGTAATCTGCGAGTGACACAGACTCGTCGGCGGCAGAAACAGTGGTATCTGGTTTGGCCTCGTACTCGATAAGATAGAGTTTCGAGTGGACCTCCTTGGTCTCGCAGAGATAGATGACCAACCGTCCCTCACAGCGCAGACGTTCGAGGCGGTCAGCGGTTTCTGGTTTGTCGATAAGGCGCTCGCGATAGTCGTCTACGTCACCAACCACGACTTCCAGTACCTCAAGGTCACCAAGCTCGTCAAATAATTTGAGAACAAATTCTGGAGAGTCACAGTACGTGACTACGTGCATTCGAGTTGCGTCGGTGAAGTTTTCAGAAAATGACCGCCAGCTTTTGAATATCTCTGCGTGGCACGAGTCATCTGCTTCAGTAGCGAGTGGCATCTCAAAGCCCATTACCCAGTACAGACGAAATTAAAGCTAATAAACATATCACATGCACCCGTGCGATATGAGATTGATGAAAAATCCGTACGATTGGTCAGCCATTCAACATCTCAGCTGTCAGAGAGCATCTCTTCGGGAGCGCAGTCACCGCAATAGACGACTTGGCCGAACGATTGGTCGCTCTTCTTGTCGGTTCGGTCGGTCCGCTTATAGGATGCAACGATGACAGTGCCATAGGTGCGATGCACAGCACCGCAAACATCGCAGGTCAACGGACCCAACTCGAACCCGTCGTCACTTAATTCGTCCCAATCGGCGTCTGTCCACTGAACAGCGTCTGGAACTGCCCATTCTTTGTTCGTCTGCTTCGCGTGGTCTGCATTCTCCTGATACGCTTCGGCTAGTTCTTGGTCATCTGGGCCCGACTGCATCCGCTCAGTCGCTTCGTCGAATGAGAGTCGGTCACTGTTCTCGTCCCCAGTTTCGTCGTCCTCTAAAACTGTTTGTTGAGCACTCTTGTTGACTGAGTCGGAGAGGTTGTCTACGTTGTTGCTGGTGGAGAGGCTATCTTCTCCGAGGCCAGTCCCATCCTTGCTGTCACCTTCGTTGAGACGCAGGGCTTGCTTGACCTCTGCTGGGAGCTCTGGACGTGGAGCCGCTTCGTAGCCAAGGATTATGGCGGGCTTCTCCATTTTCTGATAGATTGCTTGAACGAGAGGATAGCCCTTGAGATAGTTGTTCTCGCCGAGGAGTCGAATCCCTGAAGGAGTGAATCCGTAGAACTCGGATGGGCCCACAAGGTTCTCATCGTTGAGCGAGTAGACTGCTAGGATGTTTTTCTCGATGAGGGTTTGAAGTTCGTCTTCTACGTTATCCCGGCTGGTATCTGCAACGAAGTGGTTGATTTCTTCAACTGTTGCGAGGTGCTTTGGATGGCCCAGTACCATCTGGACGATACTGTGCGGAACAGACTCGCGGAGATAGTTTCGCAAGGCATCCTCGTCGTAGTCTAAGTCGGTCATGGGTAGCCCTCACCCGATTCTGCGTTGCTACGGTACTTACGAGCCAGTTCGTCGTCAGTTACTGGCTGGACTCTCTCGTTCGATATCTCAAAGGCTGCGACCCGCGATATACGGTTCCACTGCTCCTCGTCGATGATATTCCTCGCCTCAGCGCGGGAAATCTCACCGTAGAAGAACTGTTTGTAGACGCCCACGAGATGCTCTATATTCTCGGAGTCTGTGTCGGTCATGGGTTAGCCTCTGGTTCTTCTTCTACGCCGTCTCCGTCTTCGTCAATGATGTCGGCTTGAGCAATCAAATATCTTCCAACTCTTCGGGCTTCGTCCGGGTCGAGTCTAACTCCAAGAGCGATGGACCCATGGCTCATCATGGATTCTAAGCCGAGTCGAAGGTGCACACCATGAACGACCTCAAGTTTGGTGCGGACGTTACGACCAGTTTCGACTTCCGCAAATCCACCTTCGTTGTTGCTGGGAAATTCTATCTCCATTTCACTGGTCCTCCTGCGCTAAGGTCGCTTGGGCGGTCAGATATTCGCCGACTTGTTGGGCTTCTTCGGGGTTGAGGTTGATTCCGAGACGGAGTCGTCCATGGTGCATTTGGGCCAACAGGTCAATGCGGATTCCGTTGTCGTTGATAATCCGGAACGTCGTATCAATATGACCGCCGCTCTCTAGTTCGGCGAACCCACCGTGGTCGTTATCGGGAAATTTGATTTCCATCATTGGTCTTCGTTCTCTCGGATAGTACCTGATTGGAAGCTGAGATATTGACCAAATCGCTTGGCTTTGTTAGGGTTGAGTCCGACGCCAAAGGAGATGCGTCCTGTGCTGGATTGAGGCATCATAGAGATGCGGACTTTGGATTGCGCAGAGCGGAAGGCCTCTAGTTTGTTGCAGGCGGTGGGTCCTGAGTCTAGTTCTACCCACTTGCTCTCGTCTTCAACGATGAGTTCCATGATAGTGGTATCTCGACTCCCCTATTCAAGGGTAGAGTATAATTCAGAATATCAGTTATTGACATTTTACACGTCGACATCCGCCATGGAATAGTTAGATTTCCAGACGAAATGTGGGGGGGGGGGGTCGGAACCACTGGAAATCTCTCACTTAATCCACCCTGTTTGGGTATGGAATTTAGAAGACCAGAGCATTTCTGGTCGGGTCTGGTTGCTTATAAGCTACCGTCCGTCGATTCAGGCTTGAGTCGATTTGCAGGGTGTTCGAATGTCTCAGCCTTAGAAGGCTGAAGCGATGGCTCAGAGTGCTGAAATCGGAGGAGGTCCGGGTGCGAGAATCGAACCCGCGTCTCAGCCTCCACAAGGCTGAAGGATAGTCCACTACCCTAACCCGGACACGCAGTTACTGGTACCCTCGTGTGACTAAAATACGTTACGACTCCGCGGAGGCGTGCGAGAGAAGCGCACGCCGCCGCCCACCGGGACGCTTTTTGCGACGACCGGACTAGAACCGGCAACTGTGGCCATCACGGACAAGATCTACCTCAAAAACCACCGCGAAATCGTCTCGCAACTGGACGTGAACATCCCGAAGGGGGCGTTCAAGGGTGCGACGATGGACGTACTTTACTCGGGCGAAGGCCTCTCAAAGGTGGACGCCGCGACGCGCGACAGACTCCTCGACTTCGCGAAGGACTTCTTGGACCCCGAGAACCCCGACGACCTCTACACCGGCTACCCCGAACGGCAGTTCGTAACGTACGTCCTCGAACTCCGCGCGCAGGGCCTCGGCCCGGACGCCATCGTCGACGTGATGGGCGACGAGTACATGCTGTACGCCTACCCCGGCGACGTGCTCTCCTTCCTCGACGACGCCGTGCGGACGCTCGAAGCCGTCGAGACGCTCTCGAACGTCGAGGGCAACGACGAGATGGAGCGGAAGGCGCGGGACGCGAAGCGGGCGCTCAGCGGCTGAGAACGCAGGAACGAGCGCGAGGACGAAATCCCCGCGATTCGGCTACCCCAGACGGAACGACGGTTCGTCGGCCTCGCCGTCCAAGTCTTCCAGTTGGATGACGTCTTCCTCCTCGTCTTCGAGTTGTTCGCGGAGGTAGTTGACGTAGCGTTTGTGCTCTTCGAGTTGTTCGCGGAGGTGGTCCGCCTCCAGTTCGAGACGCTCGTGCTCGCGGACGAAGCTCTTCGGAACCCGAACCTTCGGCGGGAACGACTCCTCTTCCTCGGCGCCCATCGCTTCGAGTTCGTGGTCCGGTACGACCTGCACCTGACCGTCGTGGGCAACGAGGGTGTCTACGTAGTCGCGGAAGACGGCCGACAGCGAGATGTCCCGCTCCTCGGCTATCTCCCGAAGCGTCTCGAACGCGTCCTCGTTGACGCGGAACGAGATGGTCTTGTTCTTGTTGCCCATGCTGCTCGAAAGTTGTCGCTCGGAGATACTTAATGCTTCGTCAGACGACTACCGCGGCGAAAAATCGGAGCTGACCGGCCCGCGCGGGCGTCGGTCTACGCGTTCGGTTCCGGCGAGGCGGTGTCCGTATCGGTGCCCGAACTCTCGGAGTCGGACCCCTCGGACTCTTCGGACCCGCCGAGTTCGTCGCCGCCGGCCTCTTCGAGGCTCTGCAGGGCGGAGACGGCGGCCGTCTTGTAGCGGTCGACGGGGAGGTCGTACTCCTCGCGGGCCATGCGCCCGTACTCGTTGCCCTCCTCCTCGAACCGTTCGATGCGCTCGACCGTTCGCTGCGCCGTCTCGACCACCCAGCGGTCCCGCGTCTCGGCGTCGACGACGCTGATGGACTCGGGGCGTACGGAGACGTTGACGTTGCCGTCGTCCGTCTCGTACGTCCGCGGCTTGCCGACGACGGAGACGTACGCCGGCGGTTCGAGGTCGCGGAGCGCGCTCGCTGCCTCGGGTTGGTACTGCCCGGCGTAGACGAAGAACGTCCCCGTCGGGTCGACGATGCGGCCCCGCCAGTACTCGTTGTCCTCGCCCACGTCCTCCTTCTCGGTGAGGGTGCCGACGAGGAAGACGCGGTTGGCCTTCTCCCCCGAGGGGAGGAGCAGGTACACCGGCGCCCGTTCGTCGTCGGACTCCTTGAACGTGTAGCTGGCGTCGTTGAACTCTTCGGCGAATACTCGTCGGGCGACCTCTCGGGAGGGGACTTCGTTGGAACTCATTTAGATCGACCTCGCTTCGATGAGGACTGCTTCGGCATCGGCCGGTCCGTTCAGCCGTTCGGTGTCGTCGGCGAGCACGTACCGCCCCAGCTCGGGGCCGGAGACGCGGTAGTACCTCCCGATGAGGTCCGTGCGCATCTCGTCGACGACCACGGTGGTGTCCAAGGCGTCCATCGCCATCTCCTGGGCCTCTTCCAAGGAGATGCCGGTCAGTTCTTCGGTCATGTCGCGGCCGAAGATGACCTCGTGGACGGCATCGCCGTCGTCGAGGACGCCCTTGATGCGGAGGTCGAACTCGCCCTCGACGTTGCCGTGCTCGTTACAGCGGCCGTTCTGGAGGACGCGCGTACAGCCCTCCTCGGGGCAGCGCTTGATGAGGCCGCTCCCGGACTGGATGTCCACGAGCGCGCCCTCGACGGTGGTGGCGTCGTCGCCGACTTCGATGTCCTCGTCGAGTTCTTCGATGCTGGTCGTCCGGTTGAGCTTCACCGAGAAGTTGCCCTGGTACTCGTCGGTGACGACGTTGCCGAGGCGGTACACCTTCCCCTCCTCGATTTCGGGGAGGTCGGAGGTGGTGAAGGAGACGAACTTCATCCGCCCGGACTCGTCGCCGAGGAGGCCCACCTGCGAGATGGACTCGCTTCGGGGCTCCCACAGTTCGACGACTTTCGCGGTCACGTCGACCCACTGCTCGTCCTGGTCGATGTCCGCGAGGTGGACCTCCTCGTTCCCGCCGCGGCCGAGTTCGTCGCGGTCGAGGCCCGCCTCGTCGAGGTAGCTGTTGACGACGGAGCGGCGCGCCTCGTCGACGGGCACCCGGTACTCGTCGACGAGGTTCTGCAGTCGCTCCTCGACGTCGTCGGCGTCGATATCCAAGTGGTCTGAAAACTGGTCGGCAATCTCCTCCGCGTGGTTTCGCAGGTCTGACATGGTTTCACTCGCCTCCGCCTTGGTTTCCATTGGGAGGCGTACGTCGGTTGGTTCGCTATGGTTAATAAGGTTACGTGCGGGACGAAACTGAAAACGCACTCTGTGCGCTCCCTACCGCCACAATTCGGCACTCTCCACGATCCTGATTCCGGCCACCAACGGACCTATAGCCTCGGCGCGCCACCGCTCGGTAAGCGATGGACGACCGATTCGAACGCTTCGTCCGCGACCAGTTCCGCGCCGCCGGTCGGCAGTACGCCCGCGCGAAACGAGCGTACGACGACGGCAGAGACGCCTCGCAGTCCGCCCACCCCGACCTGCCGCGCGACGAGGAGGGGCGCGTCCGTCTGGTCTGTCGGCGCCACGCCGAACGCCGCGCCGTCGGTCTCGACGAGTCAGGACTCCCGGCCTGCTTCGAGGCCGACCACCCCGACTGCGAAGGCTGCGCCGAGGACGTCCGGAGCGGGGTCGTCGAGACGTGGTGAGCGACTCTCGGCGACCGGTCGTCGCCCTCGTCCTCGCCGGCGGCACCGGTTCCCGGCTCTACCCCGCGAGTCGCGCGGACCGACCCAAGCAGTTCCTCCCGCTTCTCGGCGAGGGGTCGCTGCTCTCGCGGACGGTCGAACGCGCCCGCGAGGCGGCCGACGAAGTGGTCGTCTCCACCCGCCCGGCGTTCGCCGACGAGATACCCGCCCACGCCCCCGACGCCGAGGTGGTCGTCGAACCCGCCGCGCGGGACACCGGTCCGGCCCTCGTCTACGCCACTCATCGCGTTCAGGAGCTATACGGCGACTGCGTCGTCGTCGCCCTCCCCAGCGACCACCGGGTCGAAGGCGACTTCGCCGACGTGATGCGTCGCGGCGCGCGCGTCGCCGCCGACACGGGGTCGCTCGTCACGTTCGGCGTCGAACCGACCCGGCCGGACACCGGGTACGGCTACATCGAACCCGGCGAGTTCGAGGGCGGGAGTGAGAGAGAGGGCGAGACCGACTACGCGCCCGTCGCGGCGTTCCACGAGAAACCGGACGCCGAGACGGCCGAGGCGTACGTCGACGCCGGCCACTACTGGAACGCGGGCATCTTCGCGTGGACGCCCGCGGCGCTCCTCGATGCGGCCCGCGACACGCCGCTCTCCGGTCTCGTCGCCGCCCTCGACGCCGGCGACGATGCCGAGGCCGCCTTCGAGGACGTCCCGGAGGTGAGCATCGACTACGGCGTGATGGAACGCGCCGACGACGCCGTCGTCGTCCCCGCGACGTTCGAGTGGGACGACCTGGGCTCGTGGGACGCCCTCGAACGCGTGTTGGACCCCGACGAGGACGGCTCCGTCGTCGCCGGCGACGCGACGCTCCGGTCGGTCGACGCCGCGGACAACGTCGTCGCCGGCGACGACAAGCACGTCTCGCTCGTCGGCGTCTCCGACCTCGCGGTGGTCGCGTGGGACGACCGGGTCCTCGTCGTGCCGAAGTCGCGCGCGCAGGACGTGCGCGCCCTCGCGAACGAGTTGAAGTCGCGCGGCGAGTTCTGAGCGCGCCCGTTTTCGCCTCGACTACTCCGCGGACCGCCGGATGCGGAGGTTCCCTTCGGTGGTGACGCCCACGAGGAGCGACGAGCGTACCTCCCGGCCCCGGACGGCGTCGCCGGCGGCGTCGGCGACGGTCTTCATCAGGTCCGGCGCGGTGTGGCCCACCTTCACGCCCGCTTCGTCGCAGGCGTCGTAGACGAGTTTCGGCACGTCGTACAGGTCCGACCCCTCCTCGACGACCACTTGAACCGGGGCCGTCAGCGCCTCCGCGAACGCGACAGTCTCGCGCGCCTTCTCGACGTTCCGTCGCGCGCTTGACTCGACGCTGGAGACGTTCGCGCGCGAGGTGCCGAGGTGCTCGGCGATCGTCGACTGGCGGACGCCGCGTTCGCGGAGGGCCAACACCTCGGCCTGCCGGCGCGTGAGGACGCTCGTCTCGGGGTCGAACCCCGTCTCGCCGAGGACGCCCGCGGCGTCGACGTCCCCGTCGGCGTTCGTCTCGGCGTCGGCATCGGTGTCGATGTTGCCGTCTCCCTCGCCATCGCGGTCCGCGTCGTGCATACGCTCCGCTACCGGTGCGGGTCGCAAAAAAACTACAGACGGATGTGACTGTCCGTTGGGTGGTGCGGCGCGGCGGTTCGGCGCGTCTAGCTCCCCCAGAAGTTGTCTCGGCTTCCGAGGGCCGTCGGCCGCTTGGGGCCGCTTCCTTTGTCGTTGTCGTCGTCCTCATCGTCGGTTCCGTCCCCGTCACCGTCGCCGCCTCTGCCCGCCGCGTCGGCGTCTCCATCCTCCTCGTCGGGGTCGGTCGGCAGGCGCTCGACCACCTTCTTCGATTTGGCGTGGTTCGACTTCACCCGGTCGATGCGGACGACGGCGCGCGTGGTCGGCAGGAGGCCGTCGACGAGGACGATGAAGCCGTCCTCCGTCCGCCCGACGCCGGCGCCGCTCTCGTGGATGTCGTCGACGGTGACCACGACGTCCTCGCCCGGTTTGACGGGCTGCTGTTTCAGGTCGCGGATCGGCTGTTCGTAGCTGTTACACCACTCTGCCCCCGCCCGGTCCCCGTAGTACTGACATCCCATCCCGTTGATACGCTCTGAGTACCGCGGGCACTCGTCCGCCAGTGGACAGTCTGACATACGAGAGGCTACTCTATCGCTCGTCTAAACGCTTCCGGGTGCATCTCCGACGCAGTGCCGACCCCTGCGAGGCCCCCGATGTCTCCCGTCGCCGGACGCAACGCTTTCCCGCGCCTGTTCCCGACTTCGACTATGAGCCGCCGCGTCCCGGAGTTCGCTCTGCTCATCGGCGTCGTTCTCGGCCTCTCGGCGGTCGTGTTCGGCCTCCTCTTCGGGCTGAGCCTCCTCGACGTCGTCGTTCTCGCCGCCGTCGGCACGTACCCGTTCGCCGCGTTCGGCCTCCTCCGCGACGACGACCCCGCCGCCGTGGTCCCCGCGCGGTGGATTCTCGCCGGCGGCGTCCTCTGGGCGTTCCTCGGCGTCATCGGCGTCCTCGCGGCCGACCCCTCGCCCTCCGCGCTGGTTCCCGCCGCCTTCGCGGGCCTCGTTCTCGTCCTCCCGCCGGCGGCCTACGCCGTCCGCCACGGGGCGAACGTGAACCCGCTCCCCCCGCGAGCGACGCTCGCCGCGGGCATCGCCGTCGGCGTCGGACTCCTCGCTCTCGGCCTCGTCACTGTCCAACCGGTGTTGGGGACCGTCAGCGCCGTCCTCGCCGCCGTCGCCGCCGGTCTGTACGCGACGGCCCGCGGCGTCCGACTCGCCGAACGCACCCGGCGCGCGGGCGTCGCTGCGGGGGCGCTTCTCGGCGTCGCAGTCGTCGCCCTCGGCGTCGTCCGCGGCGACGAACTCACGAACTGGGTGCTGGCCGGCGTCGCCGTGGCGTTCGCGCCGAGTCTGTACGTCGTGCTGTCGCGGAATCGGAGTCGGCGAGGACGACGGCGGACGCGGTGAAAAACCAAAACGGAGAACGCTACGCCAGCGGTGTCCGCTCGACCACGGTGCCATCCCAGCTTTTGCGTCGCTCGCGTTCGCTCGCTCGCAAAAGCTGGACCAAAAATGAAGAACGCTACGCCAGCGGTGTCCGCTCGACCACGGTGCCGTCGACGGTGGGGTACTGCTCGACGATTTCGCCCTCCGGCGCGTCGCCGTCCTCGACCATCTCTTCGAGGAGCCACCACGCCACCTCGACGTGGTCGGACTTGACGGTGTAGAACTCCTCGGGCACGCCGAGGGCGTCTAACTCCTCCGCCGTCACCCACGTCTTCCCGTAGACGAGCGTCCCGTCGTCGGTCACCTCGTCGAACGGGCGGCGGATGTTCTCGGCCATGCGCTTCAGCCGATTTCTGTGTTGTGCGGCGTCCTTGAACACGGAGGTGCAGAAGTAGACGCGCTCGTGGTCGGCCATCTCCTCTAAGATAGCGTCCTTCGAGCCGTCGACGGCCGACATGTGGCCCTCCTGCAGTTCGTACCCCTCTTCCTGCATTCTTCGATAGTTGCCGTCGGACATCTCGAACTCGTTGACGTTGCAGAAGTCGGCGGCGCCCTCGTCGAGGAACTCCAAGAACTCCTCCTCGGCGCGGATGCCGGGAATCTCGAAGGCGGGCGTCAGCCCCTCCTCGCGGGCGACGTAGAGGATGTCCTCCCACTCGGTGCCGTGCAGGTCGCCCCACATCTCGTACGGTGGGTGGAAGCGAATCTCGTCCAGTCCCGCCTCGGAGAGTCGGCGCATGTTCTCGCGGCCGCCCGTGATGCCGGTGTACAGGTGGGTGTGGTGGTCCTCGCCGAACTCGTTTTTCAGCAGTTCGAGGTAGCGACAGGTCTTGTCGAGGGCCTCCTGCGGCTCGCCGCCCGTGATGGACGTCCCCAGCGCCTCCATCCGTTTGGCCTCGGCGATGACGTCGTCGTCGGACTCCACTTTCCGCTCGTTCGCGTACACGTCCGTGACGTTCTTGCGGTTCTCGCCGAGGGGACAGTAGAAGCAATCGCGCTGGTCGCAGTAGCCGTAGACGAACAGCACCATCTTCCCTCCCATGGCGCACTGCTCGCAGCCCTTCGATATCATTCGTTGCGAACACGGTACACGTCCCACGGGCAAAAACGGTGCGAAACGCGGCTCGTCCGTGGTGTTCGCTCTCACCGCACGCGACCAACCGAGGCCGTCGGGACCGAAGACCGCCGGTTCCGACGGCGGCCGGGCGGTGCGACCGTCGCCGTCGGAGCCCTCCCCGAAAACAAATATAGCCCGACGGCATACGGTCGCACGATGCTGTTGGTCCTCTGCGTCGACCTCGACGACGACCTCGGCCGCAAGACGAGGTTCGACACGCCCGTCGTCGGCCGGGACCGCGTCGAGGCGGCCGCGGTGGCGCTCGCGACCGCCGATCCGGAGGACTCCGACTCGAACGTCCTGTTTCAGGGCGTCCACGAGCACGACGCGCTGTCGGCGGACCCCGAGGTCGGCCAGCAGGTGGAAGTCGCCGCCGTCACCGGCATGGAGGGCAGCGACGTGCAGGCCAACCGCGCCATCGGCGAGGAGATAGACCGCGTCCTCGCGGGGCTTTCGACCGGCGAGAACGTCAGCGCCATCGTCATCACCGACGGCGCGCAGGACGAGTCGGTGCTGCCGGTCATCCGCTCGCGCGTCCCCATCGACAGCGTGCGCCGGGTCGTCGTCCGGCAGGCGCAGGACCTCGAATCCATCTACTACACGATGAAGCAGGTTCTCGCCGACCCCGAGACGCGCGGCACCATCCTCGTCCCCCTCGGTATCCTGCTTCTCATCTACCCGTTTCTCACCATCGCCAGCGCCTTCGACATCCCCGGTGCGGCCGTCCTCGGCGTCATCTCGGCGCTGCTCGGTCTCTACACCCTGTTCCGCGGGCTCGGACTGGAGACGGTCGTCGACGACGCGGTGGGTCGCGGGCGCGACATCCTCTACGAGGGGCGCGTCACGCTCATCACCTACGTCGCCGCCCTCGCGCTGATGACCGTCGGCGGGTTCCGCGGCGTGGCGCTGGTGAACGAGCTTCCGGACCCGGGGTTACCGCTCGTCCTCGCGCTCTTCGTCCACGGCGCCGTCCAGTGGTTCGCCGCCGCCGGCGTCACCTCCAGTCTCGGGCAGGTGACCGACGAGTATCTCGCGGAGCGGTTCAAGTGGCGCTACCTCAACGCGCCGTTCTACGTCGTCGCCATCGCCATCGTGCTGTACGTCGTCTCGGGGTTCTTCCTCAACGTCAACGGCGTGGCCGGCGTCCCCGGCGTCCGGACGTTCTCCGCGGCGGACTTCGCCGTCGGCCTCACGGTGGGAACGCTCCTCGGCGTGTTCAGCACGCTCGCGTTCGCCATCGCGGAGTCGCGGTTCCCCACGAGCGTCGAACCGACGCGCGGGTGACGGCGACCGGTCGCTCGGTCGTTCGACCCGACCCGCTCACCGCTCGCGGACGACGACGAACTCCGCGAGGTCGCGGAGGTAGCCGATGGAGTCCGTCTCCTCCACCTCCGTCGCGTCGAGGGCGTCGAGCGCCTGGTCGGACTGCTCGCGCGCCCGTTGGTTCGCCTCCGCCGGCGTGAGGTCCGTCACCTGCACGACGGAGGGGCGGTCCATCACCTCGTCCTGTCCGGTGGGTTTGCCGAGTTCGTCCGCGTCGGCCGTCGCGTCCAGCACGTCGTCGCGTATCTGGAATGCGACCCCCACGCGCTCGGCGTACTCGCCGAACGCCTCGACGGTGAAGGGGTCCGCCCCGGCCGCGACGGCGCCGAGTTCGGCCGCCGCCCGGAACAGCGCGCCGGTCTTCCGCCGCGCGAGTTCCATGTACTCGCGTTCGTTCGACGGGCGGGCGACCAGTTCCGTCGCCTCGCCCTCGCCGAGTTCGACCATCGACTCGGCGACCACCTGCATCGCCTGGTCGTTCACCGAGAGGAGGGCGAACGCCTCGCCGAGAAGGCCGTCGGAGGCGATGAGGGCCGGGCCGTAGCCGTACTCCGCCCACGCGCTCGGCGTACCGCGCCGGATGTCCGACCGGTCGATGATGTCGTCGACGACCAGCGAGGCGTTGTGGACCAACTCGACGGCGACGGCGAAATCCACCGCCGCGTCGGCGTCGCCGCCGCAGGCCTCGCAGGCGAGAATCGTCACCGCGGGACGGACGCGTTTGCCGCCGGCGAGGGCGACGTGCGCGAGTTCCTCCGACAGTTCGGGCGGGTCGACCGCTTCGATGACCTCGGTGAGGCGCTCGTCGACCATCGAGACCCGACGCTCCAGATACTCCATTGTCGAAGGTCAGGATGCAGCGACAAAAGAGGTTCCGGAACCGAACGTTTCGGCCCTCCCGTTCGGACGGGAATCGGGGACGGGAACGTTCGGCCGGAACACTGGTGAGTCGCGCCGACACTGGGTAGGGCAGAACGCTCGTGCGCGAACTGCAGAACGTGGAGGGATTCCACCCACGAGACCTCTCGAAGCGCCAGCGACTGCTCGTCGTCTACGCGTTCGGCCTCGTCGCCGTCGTCCTCGTCTACACCTACCTCTACAACGTCGGGATGCGGACGCTCGAAGGCCGCCCGCAGTCGATGTTCCGCTCGTTCAACGCGGTCATCGCGACGCTCACGACGACCGGGTTCGGGTCGGACGCGCCGTGGACGAACCCGCTCATGCTCAGCCTCCTGGGAGCGATGCAGGTGACCGGCGTCGTCGTCGGGTTCGTGACGCTCCGCGTCCTCGTCATCCCCCTCTTCGAGCGGGCGCCGCTCGAACTCGACGACCGCCTCTCCTCGAAGGACGGCCACGTCGTCGTCGCGGAGTACGGGCGCGACACCGACCTCCTCCTCGACGAGTTGGAGGCGCTGGAGACCGGATACGTCCTCCTCGAATCCGACCAGGACGAGGCCAAACGGCTCTCCGACGAGGGGTACCAGGCCATCCACGGCGACCCCGAGAAGCCCTCGGACCTCCGACGGGCGTCCGTCGAGGACGCCGCCTTCCTCGTCGCCGACGCGGGCGACCGGACCGCGGGCGTCGTCCTGACGGCGCTGGAACTGAACGAGGACCTCCGCGTCGTCGGCTTCTCGGAGTCCCCCCGCCACGAACGGGCGTTCGCGCAACTCGGCGTCGACAGGTGCATCTCCCCGCACGCCCTCGTCGGCCGTCGACTCGCGCAGAAGGCGACGACGCCGGTCGTGGTCGACCCGCCGGCCGACGGCGGAACCGAGGCGGGAGCGGATGGCAACGCGGACGAGGATGCGCTCGTCGTCCGCGAACTTCTCGTCGGTCAGGAGGGCCCCCTCTGCGGCGTCCGCCTCGGAGACTCTCCCCTCGCCGACCGCTCCGAGGTGACCGCCGTCGCGGGGTGGTTCGACGGCGAACTCAGAGTCCCCCTCTCGCCGGACGACGAACTCGCGGCCAACACGGTGCTGGTCGTCGCCGGCCCGCCGGACGCCGTCGCGGCGGCGACGGGCGACTTCCCGGCCTCGGACGCCCGCGGGACGCGCGGGACGTCGCGGTCGGGCGCACTCGTCGTCGGCCGCGGCGAGGGGGGACGGGCGGCCGCCGACGTCTTCTCGGGCGTCCCGGTCACGACCGTCGACCGCGCGGCGGCGGCGGACCCGGACGTGGTCGGCGACGCGACGGACCCCGAGACGTTCCGCGAGGCGGGTATCTCGGACGCCTCGACGGTCGTCGTCACCGTCGGCGACGACTCCACCGCGCTCCTGACCGCGGCGACGGCCCGGTCGCTCTCGGACGACGCGGAGATACTCGTCCGGATGACGGACGCGGGGAAAGTGTCGGCGGCGGCGCGGGCGGGCACCGACTACGCCCTCTCGGCGCAACGGGCCTGCGCCCGGGTGGTCGCCGCGGAGGTTCGCGGCGAACGGGTGGTCGACCCCGCCGGGCAGATTCGGCTCGTTCGCGCCGGTGAGGACTCCTTCGTCGGCGAGTCGCTCGCCGACTTGCGAGGCGGCGACGACGGGCGGACCGTCGTCGGCGTCGTCCGCGACGGGGCCGTCGAGACGGACGGAGAGAGCGCCGTCGCTCCCGGAGATTACGTTCTCGTCGTCGAGGGCGACGGAGCGGGGACGAACCCCGAGTGACCGGGAGTGGCGGCAGTATCGAAGGCTATACTACCGTTTTCCGGACGCTCACGAGTTCGTGTCCGCAAAAATCTGGACCAAAAAACCGCGCCGATACTCGACTACTCGAACTCCTCGATGAGTTCGGGAACCACGTCGAACAGGTCGCCGACGACGCCGTAGTCCGCGATGTCGAAGATGGGGGCGTTCGGGTCGTTGTTGATGGCGACGATGGTCTCGGAGCCTTTCATCCCGGCGACGTGCTGGACCGCCCCGGAGATGCCGATGGCGATGTACACTTTCGGCGTGACGACCTTGCCCGACTGGCCGACCTGCCGGTTCTTCGGAAGCCAACCGTTGTCGACGATGGGTCGCGAGGAGGAGAGCGTCGCGCCGAGAGCGTCGGCGAGTCGTTCGACGAGTTCGACGTTCTCCTCCTCCTCGATGCCGCGCCCGACGGAGACGAGCACCTCGGCGTCCGCGATGTCGACGTCGCCGCCGGCCACCTCCTCGAAGCCGGTGACCTCGGAGTTGACCGCCGACTCGTCCACCTCGAACTCGAACGGGGTCACCTCGGCGTCGCCGATGGCCTCCGTCGTTACCCACTCGCCGGGGCGAATCGTCGTGACGGTCCGCTCGGCGTCGACTTCGACGGTGGTCTCCACCTTCGACCCGTACATCTCGCGCGTGACGGTGAGGCCGCCGTCGTACTCGATGCCGACGGCGTCGGTCACGAGAGGGAGGCCGAGGCGGTTCGCCACGGCGGGCGCGTAGTCGAGACCGTTCACCGAGTTCGGCGCGAGGACGTACTGCGGGTCGAGTTCGTCCGCGAGGGCGCAGACGACCTGCGTGTACACGTCGTGGTTGAACTCCTCGCCGTAGTCGACGGTGTGGATGCGGTCGACCCCCTCGAGGTCCAAGCGCGTCGTGAACTCGTCGATTCGTCCGCTTATCACGGCCAGGTGGAGGTCGCCGCCGGTCGCGTCCGCGAGTTCGCGCCCCGCGGTCACGAGTTCGTAGCTCACCTCGCGCACGTCGCCGCGGCGGTGTTCGGCCACCGCGAGCACGTCCGGACTCATTCCGCGCCCACCCCCTTCTCCCGCAGGGCCGTCGCGAGTTGCGACGCCTGCTCCCCGGCGTCGCCGTCGAAGTACGTCGCGTCGGACTCAGCCTCGGGTTCGTACATCTCGGTCAGGAACAGTTCGCCCGCGACGGCCTCGTGGTCGAGGCCGAGGTCCGAGAGGGTCTTGTGGGCTATCTCCTTCGACTGCGCCTGCCGGATGCCGCGGAGGCTGGCGTAGCGTGGTTCGTTGATACCCGTCTGGATGGTCAGCACCGCGGGGAGGTCGATTTCGGTTATCTCGTCGATGCCGCCCTCTAGCTCGCGGTGGACGTGCGCGACGCCGTCCGCCAGGACGCCCTCGATGTCGAGATGGTTCACGACCGCGCCCCACTCGAAGCCGACGGCGTCGGCGAGGGCGACGCCCGTCGCGCCGAATCCGGTGTCGTTCGCCTGCACGCCCGTGAGGACGATGTCGGGGTCCTCCTCCGCGACGACGGCTTCGAGGAGGCGAACCTTCGAGGCCACGTCGAGGAACTCGGCCGCCTCCACGTCGTCGTCCCAGACGCGGACCGCCCGGTCGACGCCCTTCGCGAGGGCCATCCGGACGGTCTCCTCGCTTCGCTCGGGGCCGATGGTCGCCGACACGACTTCGACCTCTTCGTCGGCCGCCTCGGCGAGTTGGACCGCCGCCTCGACGGCGTACTCGTCCCACTCGTTCAGGTCGTATTCGAGGTACCGCGGGTCGATATCGAGGTCGGCTATCTCGAAGTCGTCCTCGACTTCGGCCACCTCCTTGACGGTCACGAGAACCTTCATCATCGTTCCTTCCTTCAGAGACCGGTAAATCCTTTCGGAACCCTCACCCGAACCGACGGCTGTCCGTCCGGAGGCTACCTCGCGTCCGCGCTCCCGTCTCTGTCTCCGTTCCCGTCGTCCGCGCTGTCGCCGCTTCCGCCCCCGTCCTCCTCCGGCAGGGAGATGAGGTTCTCCCGGCCGAGGCGGAGTTTGTCGACGCGCCCCTCCTCGGCCATCGCCGACAGCAGTTGCGAGACTTTCGCGTCCGACCAGTCCGTCTCCGCGACGATGGTCGCCTGCTTCATCCGTCCCCCGTTCCGTTCGAGCAGGTGCTCGATCCGCTCCTCGTCCGAGAGCAAGGAGAGGTCGACCGCGGGTTCCTCCGCTTCGGCGGCGCCCTCCTCGGACGTCGGGGCGGCCCCCGCGCCCTCGCCCGCCGCGGCGGGTCCGGCGCTGACGCCGCCGTTCGTCGTTTCCCCCGTCGCGCCGGACACCGCGTCGTCGGGTCGCCCGCCGCCCCCGCTCGGACGTTCTCCCGCCCCGGACTCGGTCCCCGTCGCCGTTCCCGTTCCGCTCTCGCCCCCGGTCCCCGACCGCCAGCGGAAGAGGACCACGGCCAGGAGAACAAGGAGGGCGATGACGACGCCCCCGCTGACGACGAGCGTCCACGGGATGCCGCCCGGGTCGGTGATATTCGTCGGCCGGTACGTCACCACGAGCGCATCCTCGCCCTCGAACGCCGATGGCCCGTCGAGGATGATGGCGTTGTTCCGCTGGAGCACCTCGATGCTCGTGGTGTCCGTCGCGTACCCCGGCGGCGTCTCGACGTACAGCCGCTGGTCCTCGCTCAGAAGCGACAGCCACGACTCGGGCTCCCCGTCGCTCGGCAGTCGGAAGGCGTCGCCCAGCGCGAGGTTGCCGTCCTCCATCTGCCGCAGGAAGTTCGTCCAGACGAACTCGACGGTGAGCGTCCCCGTCCCGGCCTCACCGTCGACGCTGTAGTCGTACGTCGCGTTCTGAATCTCCATGTCGCGGCCGGTCGCTTCGCTCGTCCGCGCGGCGATTCGCTCGAACAGGTCGGCGCGGACGCCGACGTCGGTGTTTCCGTCGACGTACTCCTCGCCCAGGCGTCTGAAGGCGTCGGACTCGTTCGGCGAGTCGAACCGGTAGTGCATCTCGACGCGCCACTCCGCGTCGCCGTCGTCGCCGAGGCCGATGCGTATCACGGTTCGCGGGTCGCCGTCGAACGGTCCGTCGATTTGGGGGCTGACGGCGGTTCCCGGCGCTTCGACCCGGGGAGCGCCGCTCTCGGCGTCGGCCGCCGCAGCGGTCGCGGGGACGACGCCGGAGAGCACGAGGAGGAGGGCAACGGCCAACGCGGATATCCGCATTAGCTGGTGGTTGGACGTGGAGCGCTCAAAATCCTTTCCATGCCGGGAGAGTCGAGAAAACGGCCCGTTCGGCGGTTCCGAACGAGCAAGACGTTTTAGTAGTCGTCCGCAGTAGGTGTCGAACATGAGAGCCCTCCCCGCCGTGTTCGTCGCGGTCCTCGTGCTTTCGACCGTCGTCGGAGCGGCGGCGCCGGGGGCGACCCCGGTCGCGGACGGGACCGGCGTCGCCTCCGCTACTCCCGCCGCCCCTGCCGCCGCCGACTCCGACTCCGCTCCCGCAACCGTCGGCGCTCCCGCCGCGGGCGCGTCGGCGCAGGTCGGCGTCCCGACGACGCAACTGGCCTCGAACGAGACGGCGAGCAATGCGACCCTCCACGTGCTCGGGGTTCCGCCCGACCGGGTGAACCGAAGCTCCCTGGAGGGGCGAACGGTCGACTTGGGTCCGGCGCTCGCCTTCGAGGACAACGAGACGAAGCTGACCATCGAGACGCTCGCGGCCGTCGAGCGGATTCGGTCGGCCGACACGGAGGACCGCCGACAACAGGTGATTCTCCAGGAACTGACGACCATCGAACAGCGCATCATCTCGCTGCGCTCGCGCCAGCAGGCGGCCATCAGCGCCTACGGGGCAGGGGACCTGACGCCGCGGCGCTTCCTCGTCCGCCTCGCCGTCATCGACCTGGAGGCGCGAGCGCTCGACGAGCGCAGACAGCGAATCGACGCCTCAGCCGAGTCGATATCCGACTTCTCGGTCGAGTCTCGGTCCGCGACGCTCGAACGCGAACTCGACACGTTCACCGGACCGGTGCGACAGCACGCCGTCAGCGTCCTGCAGGGGGACGCCGAGCGCGCGCGCTTCTTCCTCCAGACCGGCCCCGACAGCGTTGTCGCCACCACCATCAGAAACGAGACGTACGTCCGCGAGGCGTACCGCGAGGACCTGCGAGCGCGCGGCACCGGAATCATCACGCTCGACGAGGCCCTCAACAACACCACGCAGGCGTACCCCTACATCAGCGCGCTGGGACTGCGCGAGAGCGGAACCAGCGTCTCCGGCACCCGACAGGGCGACAACAGCGTCCTCGTCCGCATCCAGCACGAACGCGGACAGTTGTACGCGTTCGTCGACAGCGGCTCGAAGCAGGTGTTCAAGGAGTTCCAGTACCGCCCGCTCGACACCCTCCGGACGACGCCCACCGACGGCGCGGTGAAGGACGGCCTCGAACTCACCGCCCACCAGACGTACGCCGGCGGTCCCGTCCGCATCCAACTGAACCGGACCGACTCCGACCGACCCGCGAACGCCCGCATCACCGTCGGCCCGCAGAACGGACAGAGCGCCGTCGTCGGCGAGACGGGCGACGACGGAACGCTGTGGACGATGGCGCCCGGACGGACCTACCAGGTGACCGCCATCAGGGGGAACTCGGTCGTCGTCCTGACCGTCCGGCCCGAGGCCCCGCCGCTCGTGAACCAGACGACGAGCGGCGCCGAGAACGCCACCGCGTCGCAGGCCCCCCGGTCCCCGTCCGACGCCTGACGCCCGACGGCGTCCGACCGTTCGGAACGCCTCCCACCGTCCGAACCTTCTTATCGGAGTGCGCGGCCAGCGTCCTCGTGACCGACCGCGCGCTCTCGCCCGTCGTGGCGACGTTGCTGCTCGTCGTTCTCGTCCTCTCGATGGCCGTCGTCGTCGGGGCGGCGAGCGACGCCCTCGTCACCGACGCGTCCGCCCGCGCCGCGGCCGCCGGCCCCGACCCCGACCCGAACCTCGCGCCGACGGCGTTCTCGCTGTCGGCCGTCGGCGACGAACTGGTCGTGACGTACGAGCGCGGCCCGACGCTCGACGCGTCGTCGCTCCGACTCCGCGTCGCCGTCGACGGCGACCCGCTGGCGTTCCAGCCGCCGCTCCCGTTCTTCGCGGCCCGGGGGTTCCGCTCGGGTCCGACCGGCCCGTTCAACGTCGCCGCCGACGGCGCGTGGACGGCGGGCGAGACGGCGACGCTCGCGGTGGCGGAGACGAACGACCCCGAACTCAAACCGGGTCGGACCGTCACGGTTCGGCTCTTCCGGGGGTCCTCGTCGCGCCCGCTGGCGACGCTGACGGCGTCTGTGAGCGCGGCTCCGGGATAACTCGGCGAGACGGGGAAAAACGCGGGAGCGGACGGGTCGGCGAGCGCTCGCTTCGGCGTCCCGTCGGGGTTCGTCCGACGTTCAGGCTTCCAGTTCGGTCTCGGCGTCGGCGTCGGCCTCGGCGTCGGTCTCCGGCACGCGCGCGACGGTGGTGATGGCCCGCGGCGTCCCGGGGGCGGCCTGCTGGATGTGGTGTTCGACGTCCACGAAGCCGGCCTCCTCGAACATCCGCTGGGCCTCGTGCTCGTCGTAGAACAGCATGATTGCGTCGGCGAGGTGCTGGAACGGCCCCGTCTCCGGGTAGTCCGGACCGACGACGAGGACGCGGTGGCCCGGCTTGACGACCCGGCGGAACTCTTCGAGGGCGTCGACCGGATTGGGCCAGTACTCGATGGACCCGGAGGACCACAGCACGTCGAAGGCGTTCTCCTTGAACGGGAGGCGCTCGGCGTCGCCGCGGTAGAAGCGTACCCGGTCGTTCCGCCCGAACTTCGCGAACGCCTTCTGCATCTGGTGGATGCTCTGGTCGAGAGCGTGGACGTCGTCGGTGTACCGCAGGAGTCCCTCGGTGGCGAACCCGGTGCCGGACCCCACGTCGAGTACCCGGTCGCCCGGTTGGATGTCGAGGAGTTCGAGCGCCTCGTCGCGCATTTCCTCGTTCCAGATGAAGGGGTTAATCCGGTCGTACACCTTCGAGAGGTACTTGTAGAACAGGCGCGCCCGTGACTTGTTCTCGAGGACTCCCATCGTCCGGACGTTCGGACCGGGCGGTGATAACCGTGCGGATTCGCCCCGAGAGACGGTCGGGACGCCCCTGTCGCCCCGAGAGATTTCCGCAAACACCTTATACGGCCGTGGTGCAACTTTCTGACGATACGAGTATGCCGAGACCAGAGGTTCTCGAACGGATCAAAACGGCCGAATCCGAGGCTGACGATATCGTCGCCGAGGCTGAGGCGGACCGCGAAGAGCGGATCGCCGACGCGCGTCAGGAGGCCGAAGAGATCCGTCAACAAGCCGAAGAGGAGGCACGTGAGTACGAGTCCGAGCGTCTCGAAGAGGCTCGCGAGGAGATCGAGGAGGAGCGGGAAGCCGTCCTCGAAGAGGGCGAATCGGAGCGCAGACGACTCATCGAAGAGGCGGAGTCGAACGTGGAGGAGGCGGTCGAGTACACCATCGACCGGTTCGAGGAGGCGGTGAATGCTCAGACCTGAGCAGATGAGCAAAGTCTCCGTGACCGGGTCCAAGCGCGTGATGGACCCCGTCATCGAGACGGTCCACGACCTCAACCTGCTTCACGTGACCGAGTACGACAACTCGTGGGACGGGTTCGACCCGGGCGACCCCGTCGCGGGCGCCGAGACGGCGTCGGACAAACTCGTCACGGTCCGTTCCCTCGAGAGCATCCTCGACGTCGACGAGGAGGACGCGGGGCCGACCCGCATCGTCACCGACGACGCGTTGGAGGCCGAACTCGAAGAGATCCGCACGAAGGTCAACGAACTCGACGACGAGCGACAGGCGCTCCGTCAGGACCGCCGCGAGATCGAAGAGCGCATCGACGCGATGGAACCGTTCGAGGACATCGGTATCGACCTCAATCTCCTGTCGGGGTACGACTCGATACAGGTCGCCGTCGGGCGGGGCAACCGCGACGCGATAGAGCGCGCCGTCGTCGACTCCGACCACCTGGTCGAGTACGAGATATACGAGGGCGACGACGCGCTCGCGGTGTTCGCGCGACCGGCGTCCGGCGCCGACGACTCCGCGCTCACCGACGCCCTCGTCAGCGCCGACTTCGCCACGCTCGAAGTCCCGGACGCGAAGGGAAGTCCGCAGGAGTACATCCGCGAACTCGAACACGAGCACCAGCAGATCTCCTCGGAGCTTGAATCCGTCGAGGACGAACTGTCGAACATGAAGCTCGACGCGGCGGGCTTTCTCCTCGCGGCCGAAGAGAAACTCTCCATCGACGTCCAGAAGACCGAGGCGCCGCTGTCGTTCGCGACGACGGAGAACGCCTTCATCGCCGAGGGCTGGATTCCGACCGACCGATTCACAGAGTTCAAGGCCGCGCTGAAGGACGACATCGGCGAACGCGTCGAAGTCGAGGAACTCCAGCGTGCGCAGTTCTCGAAGGACGGGAGCGACCACGTGCGCGAGGACCCGGCCGCCGGCAGCGGCGGGACCGGGAAGCCGGCCGCCGCCGACGGCGGTCACGCGAGCGACTCCGCGTCGGAGTCGTCCGACAACGAGGCGCGCGCCGACGGCGGGGCCGTCGTCATGGACGACGACGAACCGCCGACGATTCAGCGGAACTCGGGGCCGGTCAAACCGTTCGAGGTCCTCGTGCAGGCGGTCAGCCGACCCAGCTACTACGAGTTCGACCCGACGGTCATCCTCTTCTTGACGTTCCCGGCGTTCTTCGGGTTCATGATCGGTGACCTCGGCTACGGGCTCATCTACACCGCAATCGGCTACTTCCTCTACGCCAACTTCGACGACCGTCCGGCGTTCAAGAGCATGGGCGGCATCACCATCGCGGCCGGCCTGTTCACGACGCTGTTCGGCATCCTCTACGGCGAAGTGTTCGGACTACACCTCATCGCGACGTACCTCTGGGAGGGCGTCGTCGGCCTCTCGCACGCCCCGATAGAGAAGGGACTGTCGCCGGCCACCTCCGAGTGGGCGCTCGGCTGGCTGGTCGTGAGCGTGCTCGTCGGCGTCATCCACCTCAACATCGCGTGGATATTCGACTTCTTCGAGAACCTCGAACTCCACGACGCCAAGCACGCGGTCTACGAGAGCGGGTCGTGGCTCCTGATGCTCAACGGCCTCTGGATCTGGATCTTCAGCGACGCCCTGCGCGGTACCGCCCCCGAGTTCCTCTATGAGACGTTCTCCGCCGACGGCGTCATTCCGCTCGGGTTCTCCAGCTTCCCGGCGATGGAGCTGTTCACCATCCCCGGCCTGGGTCCGTTCACCCTGCCGCTGCTGGTGTTCGTCATCGGGTTCGTGCTACTGTTCGTCGGCGAACCCGTCGAGGCGGTCGAGTTCCTGAACGTGCTGGTGAACGTGCTGTCGTACACGCGTCTCGCTGGGGTGCTCCTGGCGAAGGCGGGGATGGCCTTCACGGTCAATCTCCTGTTCTTCGGCGTGTACGTCGACGACCACGGCGGCTGGCACTTCGGCCTCAGCGGAATGCCCGACGCCGCCGCCGTTGCGGCGCTCGGTCCGGGCGAGACGCTGAGCTATCACGGCTACCAGGTGACCGAAATCATGTTCGGCGGCCTCGTCCACGGCGGGGCGGCGACGATTCTCGTCGGCCTGCTCGTCCTCGTCGTCGGCCACATCGCGGTCCTCGCACTCGGCGTGACCAGCGCCGGTCTGCAGGCCGTGCGTCTCGAGTACGTCGAGTTCTTCAACAAGTTCTTCGAGGGCGGCGGCCGCGACTACGAACCGTTCGGCTACGACCGCCAGTTCACCACCGAGGACTGAACCCCCTCGTCTCGGTACGCTCTTTTCGATTCCGTTCCATCCGTTTCGGCCGTCCCGCTCCCCCCTCGCGCCAGTATAAACTCCCCTCGTACACAACCCGCGCGTTGAGGGGGTTCGTCGGACCAGTAGGTTGCGTCCGTCGGGGCGGGCCATCCGGCGCATTCCACGGAGAATCACTCACTCTCGGTCCGCCCTCCGACGGACGCTATCCGACTCCCGTCGTGTGCCGGACCGCAGATAGCTTCTCGGACGCCCGGTTCCTCGGCGTCGCCGTCTGTGTCCCCCGTTCGCATCCGCCGGCATCTTTTTGCGGCCGGCGCGAATATGTCCCAGTTGGGACAACTAATTCCGTAGTGTGCGGTCTCACCGTGACCACGGGACCCAGTCACGCCCGCCGGCGTCGTCCGGCGGGACGGGCGCATACCCGACGCACGCATCCCACGAGGCTGCTACCATGCACGAGACCACGTTACTGCGGACGCGACGAGCAGGTACCGAGTCACGACGGCGCCGAATGGGTCCGACGGCGCCCGGTCCGCGCGACGACGGCGCGACACGGGAGGACGGACGATGAGCGCGTTTTTGGACTTCACCGTCCCTCGAGAGGCGTTCGTCCTCGGGCAGGTGCTGGACGTTGACCACGTCGGCTACATCGAACTCACCCAGTTCGTTCCCGTCGGCGAGTCGCTGGTCCCCTTCTTCTGGGCCGAGACGGACGACGCCGAGGCGTTCGAGGCGGCGGTCACCGATTCCCCCCGCGTCGCCGACCTCGTCGGACTCGACGGCGTGACCGGACAGACGCTGTACCGGGTGCAGTGGGAGTCGGGCGTCGACGGTCTGCTCGACGCCCTGCAGGCGCACGACATCGCGGTATTGCACGCCAGCACCCGCGACGGCGACTGGTGGTTCAAGACCGTCGCGGCGGACCGCGAGGTGTTCACGCGGTTTCAGGCCGCCTGTCACGAGAAGGGTCTGCCCATCGAGGTCCGCCGGCTCTCGAACGGTCGGACCCGCGAGCGTGCGCTGTACGGTCTCACCGAGAAACAGCGGGACGCGCTCTTGCTGGCCTACCGAGCCGGGTACTTCGAACCCGGAACGGACGTGCGGTTGGGGGACATCAGCGAACGACTCGAAATCAGCCAGCAGGCGCTCGGCGGACGACTCAAACGGGGGACGCACGCGCTCGTCCGCAACACCATCGCGTTCGGCGACGCGTGACGGCGCACACGCCGACTCGACGGCGCGAACTCGGTCGTGAGTTGCTTCAAACTTCGCCGCAACTCGGTTTCTTTTTATCTGTTGGGCTCCAACCGCGTCGGGTCGGCATTTCTGCGATTATCCGGGCGTATTGAGGCCCCTTCTCACCGTTTTACGAAGTCGGTTTGGGAAGCTTTATGAGATGCCCCCGGTGACATAGGCGTGTTCGGAGACACAATCCGGTACTAAGAGGACACAACACAAATGCTCGATAACATGCTACTTCAAGCTCAGTCCAGTGGTCCGGCTATCAGTCAAGGTGCGGCGGCGGCTCTCGCGGTCGGTCTCGCCGCCTTCGGTGCGGGATACGCGGAACGCGGTATCGGGGCGGCGGCGATGGGCGCTATCGCCGAGGACGACAGCCTCTTCGTCAACGGTCTCATCCTGACCGTCCTGCCGGAGACGCTCGTCATCCTCGCGCTAGTCGTCGTGTTCATCGGCTAAAGCACCCCCCCTCTCCCTTTCCATCATATGAGTTTGGACAACGTCGTCGAAGACATACGAGACGAAGCCCGCGCGCGTGCGGAGGAGATTCGCGAGGACGGAGAACAACGCGCTTCCGAGATCGTCGCGGAGGCCGAGTCCGACGCGCAGGACCTCCGCGAATCGCGCAGGAACGACGTCGAACGTCAGGTCAAACAGGAACGCGAGCAGGCGCTCTCCAGCGCGAAACTCGAGGCCAAGCAGAAGCGCCTCGAAGCGCGCCGGGACGTCCTCGAAGACGTCCGCGAGGAGGCCGAGTCGGAACTGGCCTCGCTCTCCGGTGACCGTCGCGAAGCGCTCACCCGCTCGCTGCTCGACGATGCGGCCGAGGAGTTCGACGCCGGCAACGACGTCGTCGTCCACGGTCGCGCCGCCGACAAGGCGCTTCTCGAAGACATCCTCGAAGACGAGACGTACGACGGGTACAGCTACGGGGACAGTTACGACTGTCTCGGCGGCGTGGTCGTCGAGAGCACGCAGTCACGCGTCCGGGTGAACAACACGTTCGACTCCGTTCTTGAGAGCGTCTGGGAGGACAACCTCAAGGAAGTGAGCGCGCGACTGTTCGACCAATGAACGCCTCCGGCGGTTCCAACCCCGAGTACGTGAACACGCGCGTCCGGTCGCGCCAGAGCCAACTGTTCAGCGACGAGGACTACCGCAAGCTGATCCGGATGGGGCCGGCCGAGATAGCCCGATTCATGGAGGAGTCGGCGTACGAGGCGGAGATAAACGCGCTCGGGTCGCGGTACTCGGGCGTCGACCTCATCGAGTTCGCGCTCAACCGGAACCTCGCGAAGCAGTTCAACGATATCCTCAAGTGGGCCGAAGGACGGCTGTACGACCTCATCGCCCGCTATCTTCGCAAGTTCGACGCGTGGAACGTGAAGACAATCATCCGCGGCATCTACTCGGACGCCGGTCGCGACTCGGTCGACGTCGACCTCATCCGCGCCGGCGAGTTCGACGACCGCTTTCTCGACCGGTTGCTCGACGCGACCACCATCGAAGAGGTCGTCGAGCGTCTCCACGGGACGATGTTCGACGTGGGTCTCGTGCAGGCCTACGAGGACTACGAGGAGACGGACGTGCTCGTTCCCCTCGAAAACGCCGTCGACCGCGCCTACTACGAGAACCTGCTCGAAGGGCTCGTGGTCGACGAGGCGACCGAGCAGTACCGCGAGTATCTCGAAGCGGAGATCGACTTCCGGAACGCCCGGAACGCGCTCCGCCTCGCGCGGAGCGGTGCGGACATCGACCCCGCCGACTACTACATCGAGGGCGGGTCGCTGTTCTCCGCCTCGGAACTCGTGACGCTGTCGCAGAACACCGACGAACTCGTCTCGAAGATACGCGACTCACAGTACGGCGACGAACTCTCCACCGCGCTCGACGAACTCGAATCGGTGAACAGCCTCATTGGCTTCGAGCGTGCACTAGAGACTGCGTTGCTCGAGTACGCTGACAGCCTCGGTAACGTCTACCCGCTGTCGGTGAGTCCGGTCATCTCGTACATCCTCTCGAAGGAGCAAGAGGTGGACAACATTCGGGCCATCGCCCGCGGCCGCGAGGCCGGGCTGTCGGAAGACGAGATAGAGGAGGAGCTGGTCATCCTATGAGTCAGGAGATAGCCGTCATCGGCAGTCCGGACTTCACGACCGGGTTCCGACTCGCGGGGGTTCGGAAGTTCGAGAACGTGCCCGACGAACAGAAGGACGAACAGCTCGACGAAGCCGTCAGCCGGACGTTGGAGGACGAGGACGTAGGCATCATCGTGATGCACAACGACGACCTCGACGACCTCTCCCGGCAGGTCCGCCAGTCCGTCGAGACCAGCATCGAACCGACGCTGGTCACCCTCGGCGGCGGCGCGGGCGCAGGCGGCCTCCGAGACCAGATCAAACGAGCCATCGGTATCGACCTGATGGAGGAGGACGAAGACTAACATGAGTCAGACACAACAGACCGTCCGTGAGGACGGCATTATCGCAAGCGTGAGTGGTCCCGTGGTGAGCGCCCGCGACCTCGACGCCCGGATGAACGACGTCGTCTACGTGGGCGACGAAGGCCTGATGGGCGAGGTCATCGAGATAGAGGGCGACATCACGACGATTCAGGTGTACGAGGAGACCTCGGGCGTCAGTCCCGGCGAACCCGTCGAGAGCACGGGCGACCCGCTGACCGTCGACCTCGGTCCGGGCCTGCTCGACACCATCTACGACGGCGTCCAGCGCCCGCTGGACGTCCTCGAAGACAAGATGGGCAGCCCGTACCTCGACCGCGGCGTCGACGCGCCCGGCATCGAACTCGACAAGGAGTGGGAGTTCGTGCCCGAGGCCGCCGAGGGCGACACGGTCGAACCCGGCGACGTGCTGGGGGTCGTCACCGAGACAGTCACCATCGACCTGAAGGTCATGGTCCCGCCGGACTACGAGGGCGGCGAAATCACCGATATCAAATCCGGCTCCTACACCGTCACCGAGCCGATTGCGACGCTCGACAACGGTGAGGAGATTACGATGCGACAGGAGTGGCCGGTCCGCGAGGCCCGACCCTCCGAGACGAAGAAGACGCCCCGGAAGCCGCTGGTGTCCGGACAGCGCATCCTCGACGGCCTGTTCCCCATCGCGAAGGGCGGGACGGCCGCGATTCCCGGTCCGTTCGGGTCGGGCAAGACCGTCACGCAGCACAGCCTCGCGAAGTTCGCCGACGCGGACATCATCGTCTACGTCGGCTGCGGCGAGCGCGGCAACGAGATGACGGAGGTCATCGACGACTTCCCCGAACTCGAAGACCCCTCGACGGGCAACCCGCTCATGGCCCGGACGTCGCTCATCGCGAACACGTCCAACATGCCGGTCGCCGCCCGCGAGTCCTGCGTGTACACGGGTATCACCATCGCGGAGTTCTACCGCGACATGGGGTACGACGTGGCGCTCATGGCCGACTCCACCTCCCGGTGGGCCGAGGCCATGCGCGAAATCTCCTCGCGGCTGGAGGAGATGCCCGGCGAGGAGGGCTACCCCGCCTACCTCTCCGCGCGCCTCTCGGAGTTCTACGAGCGCGCCGGCGCGTTCGAGAACATCAACGGCTCCGAGGGTTCCATCTCCGCCATCGGCGCGGTGTCGCCGCCCGGCGGCGACTTCTCCGAGCCGGTGACGCAGAACACCCTGCGCATCGTCAAGACGTTCTGGGCGCTGGACGCGGACCTCGCCGAGCGGCGTCACTTCCCGGCCATCAACTGGAACGAGTCGTACTCGCTCTACAAGGAGCAGCTCGACCCGTGGTTCCAGGAGAACGTCGACCCCGACTGGCCCGAGGAGCGCCAGTGGGCGGTCGACGTGCTCGACGAGGAGGGCGAACTGCAGGAAATCGTTCAACTCGTCGGTAAGGACGCGCTGCCGGAGGACCAGCAGCTCACCCTCGAAGTGGCGAGATACCTCAAGGAGGCGTACCTCCAGCAGAACGCGTTCAACCCGAACGACATGTACTGTTCGCCGGAGAAGACGTTCACCATGCTCACCACCATCCATTACTTCAACGACGAGGCGTTCCGGGCGCTCGAAGCCGGCGTCCCCGTCGAGGAAATCATCGACATCGACGCCGCGCCGCGGCTGAACCGGATGGCAGTCCAAGAGGACTGGAAGGAGTACATGGCCGACCTGCGAGACGACATCGAAACGCAACTGCGGGAGCTGTACTAAGATGAAAGAGTATCAAACGATATCCGAGATCAGCGGTCCGCTGGTGTTCGCCGAGGTCGACGAGCCGATCGGATACGACGAAATCGTCGAGATCGAGACGCCGGAGGGCGAGACCAAGCGCGGTCAGGTGCTCGAATCCTCCGAGGGCGTCGTCGCCATCCAAGTGTTCGAAGGCACCACCGGCATCGACAAGAACGCGTCTGTCCGGTTCCTGGGCGAGACGCTGAAGATGCCCGTCACCGAGGACCTCCTCGGACGGGTCCTCGACGGTTCCGGACAACCCATCGACGGCGGTCCGGAGATCGTTCCCGACGAGCGACACGACATCGTCGGCGCGGCCATCAACCCCTACTCCCGCGAGTACCCCGAGGAGTTCATCCAGACCGGCGTCTCCGCCGTCGACGGGATGAACACCCTCGTCCGCGGGCAGAAGCTCCCCATCTTCTCGGGGTCGGGGCTGCCGCACAACGACCTCGCGCTCCAGATCGCCCGTCAGGCGACCGTCCCCGAAGAGGCGGCCGAAGAGGGCGAGGACGCCTCGGAGTTCGCCGTCATCTTCGGCGCGATGGGCATCACGGCCGAGGAGGCCAACGAGTTCATGGACGACTTCGAGCGCACCGGCGCGCTGGAACGCTCGGTCGTCTTCATGAACCTCGCGGACGACCCCGCCGTCGAGCGGACGGTCACGCCGCGGATGGCGCTGACGACCGCCGAGTACCTCGCGTTCGAGAAGGGCTACCACGTGCTGGTCATCCTCACGGACATGACCAACTACTGCGAGGCGCTGCGCGAAATCGGCGCCGCCCGCGAGGAGGTCCCGGGCCGCCGTGGCTACCCCGGATACATGTACACCGACCTGGCGCAACTGTACGAACGCGCCGGTCGTATCAAGGGCCGCGAGGGGTCGGTCACGCAGATTCCCATCCTCACGATGCCGGGGGACGACGACACCCACCCCATCCCGGACCTGACCGGCTACATCACCGAGGGACAGATCATGATGGACCGCGACCTCAACAGTCAGGGCGTCCAGCCCCCGGTCAACGTGCTGCCGTCGCTCTCCCGACTCATGGACGACGGTATCGGCGAGGGCCTGACCCGCGCCGACCACGCCGACGTCTCCGACCAGATGTACGCGGCGTACGCGGAGGGTGAGGACCTGCGCGACCTCGTGAACATCGTCGGCCGCGAGGCGCTCTCGGAACGCGACAACAAGTACCTCGACTTCGCCGACCGCTTCGAGGACGAGTTCGTCGACCAGGGTTACGACACCAACCGCTCCATCGATGAGACCGTCGAAATCGGCTGGGACCTCCTCTCGGAGTTCCCGAAACAGGAACTCAACCGCATCGACGAGGAGTTCATCGAGGAGCACTACCGAGAAGACGGGGCGGACGAAGAGACCGAAGAAGAAGTCACCGCCGACTGAGACGAACTCCGTCGTGCGGTTTTTTCCGTTGTTTCCGCCGTCCGACCACGAGCGCCGTCTCCGCGCACAACCGATAACCGTTCTGCGGCCCTGCAGAGGGTATGCCGGACGAACGTCGCCCGCGACTTCTCGTCGCCGTACACGACGACGACCTGTTCGACCGAGTCGAGCGATGCCTCCGGTCGACCTTCGACGGCGACTGCGGCATCGTCCGACGGCACGGGGACGTCGAGGCGGTCGACTTCGACTCGTTCGACTGCGTGGTCGTCGCCGACGACCTGCCCGACACCGACCCCGAGGCCGTCACCGCCGCCGCCGGCGACGTTCCGGTCGTCGCACTTCTCAGCCCCGAGGGCGACCACTCGGCCGAGTCCGTCCTCGCGGCGGGCGCCGCAGACGTCGTCCCCGTCACCGACACGAACCTGTTCGACCGCCTCGGCCGTCGGACCGCGAGCGTCCTCGCGTGGCGAAGCGACTACGCCACGGCGGAGCGACGAGTGACCGAGGACCTCAAGGAACGGGCGATGGACGAGGCGCCCGTCGGTATCACCATCGCGGACGCTTCGCTCCCCGACGACCCTCTCGTCTACGTCAACGACGCGTTCGAGTCGCTGACCGGGTACGACGAGTCGGAGGCGCTGGGACGCAACTGTCGGTACCTGCAGGGTCCCGGAACGGACCCCGAACCGGTCGCCGAACTCCGCCGCGCGGTCCGCGCCGAGGGGAGCGCGTCGGTCGAACTGCTGAACTACCGGCGCGACGGCGAGACGTTCTGGAACCGCGTCGACATCGCGCCCATTCACGGCCCCGAGGGTGACCTGAGCCACTACGTGGGGTTTCAGACCGACGTTACCGACCGGGTCCGGGCCGAACGGGCGGCCGAACACTACGCTTCGGTCGCCGACAGGGAACGCACGCGTCTCCGGGGACTCGTCGACCAGGTCGAAAACCTCCTCGTCGACGTGACGGAGGTTCTCGTGCGCGCGGAAACGCGCGCGGAACTCGAACGCGAGGTGTGCGAACGGGTCGCGGACTCGCCCTCGTACGCCTGCGCGTGGGTCGGGGACTGCGACCTCTCGCCGGACGCCATAGTGCCGAAAGAGTGGGCGGGAGAGGCCACCACCGCGGTCGTCGGACTCCGGATCGACCGGCGGGCGGTCGACGACCCCGTCGCCCGCGCGGTTGCGACCCGGTCCGTCCAGACGATGTCGGACCCCGACGGCCGGTTTCACCCCGGCGTCGTCCTTCCGTTCGGGAGCGTCGTCGCCGTACCCTTGGTGCATTCCGAGACGCTGTACGGCGTGCTCACGGTGTACCGCGAGGGCGACGCTCCCGGCGAACCCGAACGGGTGGCGTTGGAAGCACTCGGAAGCGCCGTCGCCGCCGCCATCGACGCGTTCGAGAGTCGCCGGACGCTCGTCACCGACAGTCGCCTCGAACTCCGGATTCGAATCTCGGACGCGAACACCCCGCTGGCTCGTCTCGCACTGGCGAACGAGTGTTCGCTGCGGTACCGGGGCTCCGTCGCCCGCGACGACGGGACGGTGCTGCTCTTCGTCTCGTCGACGCCGGCCGACGCCGAACTCGTCGCCGTCGACGTTCCCGGCGTTCAGCGGGTTGTTCGCCTCAAACGCGGCGGCGGCGACACCCTCGACGAGATTCACCTCGGCTCGGGGTCGCTGCTGTCGCTGGCCGCCGAACGCGGCGCCCGCCTGACCGACCTCTCGGTCACCGAGGACGGAACGGTCGAACTCCTCGTGACCGTCACCGACCGGTCGGCGGGGCGGACGCTCCTCGACGAACTGTCGGCCGTCGCCACCGGCGTCAGACTGGACGCGATTCGGGAACGCGCGGGGCCGGCGTCGACGCCGCGGGAGTTCGTCTCGACCGTCGAGAACGAACTGACGGACCGACAGCGGACGGCCCTCCAACTGGCTCACCTCGGCGGGTTCTTCGAGTGGCCGCACGGCGTCTCGGGCGACGAACTTGCGGCGGCAATGGACATCTCCCGGTCGACGTTCCACCAGCACCTCCGAGCGGCCGAGCGGAAACTCGTCGCCGCATTTTACCGGGAAATGCCCAACTAGTTGGGTACACCCGACTTGTCCGCAGACGCCCCAGTAACGGATGTAGTATGGCAACACCAGGCAGCGAAGCGATATGGCTGTGGATAGGCACGGCGGGGATGTTCGCGGGGACGATGTACTTCGTCGCCCGCGGGTGGGGCGTCACCGACCCGAAACAACAGTTGTTCTACGTCCTGAGCATCTTCGTGACCACCATCGCGTCCGTCTCGTACCTGATGATGGCCACGGGGTTCGGCCTGACGCAGGTCGAGGTGGGCGGCGTGATGTTGGATATCTACTGGGCGCGGTACGCCGACTGGATATTCACGACGCCGTTGCTGTTGCTCGACCTCGCGCTGTTGGCGGGGGCGAACCGTAACACGATGTACACGCTCGTGGGCCTCGACGTGCTCATGATCGCGACCGGAGCCATCGCGGCGTTCGCCGCGTCGGCACCCGTCCGCATCGCGTGGTGGGGGGTCAGCACCGTTCTGCTGCTGTTCCTCCTGTACTTCCTCGTTCAGGCGCTGAACGAGGCGGCCGACCGGCAGACCGAGTCGGTCCGCAGTCTGACCACCAGGTTGCGCAACATGCTCATCGTGCTGTGGTTGGCCTACCCGGTCGTCTGGATACTGGGGACCGAGGGGACCATCGGCCTCCTCCCCCTGTACTACGAGACGGCCGCGTTCATGGTGCTGGACCTCGTGGCGAAGGTCGGGTTCGGCTTCATCCTCCTGCGAAGCCACAGCGTGCTCGACCAAGTCGGACAGCGGAATCCCGCCGCGACCCCTGCGGACGACTGAGTCGTCCGCACGGGCGGGCTTTCGGGACTGAGAGACGACCGCAAGCGACTGTAACTCCGACCACCCGATGACAACACTTCACCGCGCCCACCGCCGGAGGCACCCGTGACGGCGAGACTCACGTACCTCGGCTTCCACGCCGTGTTCGTTCTCCCACCGCTCGCGGTCCTCGGACTCGTCGTCTACCGCCGCCGCGACCGAATCGCCGCCCGCGACTGGCGGGTCCGAGCGGTCGGCGCGGCCGTCCTCGCCGCCATCGCCCTCGTCTACACGACGCCGTGGGACAACTACCTCATCGCCCGCGGCGTCTGGTGGTACGGCGAGGGGACCGTCGCGGCGACGCTGTGGCGCGCGCCCGTCGAGGAGTACCTGTTCTTCGTCCTCCAACCCGTCGTCGTCGCCCTCTGGCTGTACGCCCTCCCGGCACCCGCTGGTTCCGTGGCGACGGACGGGAGAGCGGCGACGAACGGAGAAACCGTGACGGACGGGGGAGCGACGACTGCGGACGAGTCGGCGCGGGGCGGGACGCCGGCGACGACCCGGAGGTCGGCGACGACGGTCGGCGTGACGGTCCGCGACCGACTCCTCGGCGTCGCCGCCGGTCTCGCCGTCGGCGTCGTCGGCGTCGCCTGCCTCCTCGCCGGCGACGGGACGTACTACCTCGGCGCCATCCTCGCGTGGGCGGCCCCCGTGTTCGCCCTCCAGTGGGGGTTCGGGTGGCCGTATCTGTGGCGGGTCCGGCGGACGCTCGCGGCGGCCGTCGGAGTCCCGACGCTGTACTTCTGGGTCGCCGACGCGGCGGCGCTCGGACTCGGCGTTTGGCACATCTCGCCGGCGCACACCGTCGGTCTCGCCGTCGCCGGCCTTCCCCTCGAAGAGGCGACGTTCTTCCTCGTGACGAACCTGTTCGTCGTGCAGGGGCTGCTCCTGTTCCTGTGGGTGGTGGCGCGGTGGCGGTGACGACGTCCATCGCCGGCCCGGTCCGCCGGCGTCTCGCCCGTACCGTGTTTCCCCTCCCGTGGGCCGCCCTCGCCGCCGCAATCGTCGCGTCGCTGCTCGGCTTCGCCCTCGACGGCCCGGCGCGGTACGCGCCGCTGCTGCTCTCGGTCGTCGTGCTCGGACTGCCGCACGGGGCGCTCGACCACCTGACGCTCCCGCGCGCCCGCGGCGCGCGCCCGACCTCCCGCTCGCTCGCCGCGGTCGGCGCGCTGTATCTCGTCCTCGGCGGCCTCTACGCCGCGGGGTGGTTCCTCGCTCCCGCGGCCGCCTTCGTCGCCTTTCTCGCGCTCACGTGGGTCCACTGGGGGCAGGGCGACGTCTACTCGCTCGTCGCCCTCTCCCGGGAGACGCACCTGCGAACGCGCGGGCAGCGTCTCCTCGCGGCCGCCGTCCGCGGCGGGATTCCGATGGTGGTCCCCCTCGTCGGCTTCCCCGAAACGTACCGGGCCGTCGCGGCGACGACGGCGGGACTGTTCGTCTCGGGGGCGTCGTTCGCGTGGCTTCTCGCCCCGTCGGTTCGCCTCGTCGCCGGGGGAGCGGTAGCGCTTCTGACCGTCGCCTCGCTGTTGCTCGGCCGCGCGCGCGCCGACGACTCCGCGTCGCGCGACGCGTGGCGACTCGACGCCGGCGAGTCGCTCCTGCTGTGGGCGTTCTTCCTCGCGGTTCCGCCGCTCGTCGCCATCGGACTCTACTTCGCGCTGTGGCACTCGCTGCGACATCTGGCGCGACTCGCGGCCCTCGACCCGTCGCTCTCGCCCGCCCTCCGCCGCGGACGCCCGCTCTCCGTGGTCGTCGGCCTCGGTCGCGACGCCCTCCCGCTGACTCTCGGGGCGGTGATACTTCTGGCCGGCCTCGCGGCGGCCGTGCCGGCGGGCGTCGGGAGCGTCGACGCCGTCGCGTCCGTCTCCCTCGTCCTTCTCGCCGTGCTCACCCTCCCGCACGTCGTCGTCGTCTCCTGTCTGGACCGGGTGCAGGGGCTCTGGTGAGGCCGATTCGCGGCGGACGCGACGCGTCGCTCGCGAGGACTGAAAAGGATTAACCCCCTCCGTCCACAACGTTCCCGCAAGATGGCCGAAGACGTCAAACCGACTCGCAAGAACCTGATGGCGATCGAGGACCGCATCGAACTCTCCGAGCGGGGCCACGACACGCTCGAACAGAAGCGAGACGGTCTCATCATGGAGTTCATGGACATCCTGGACCAGGCGCAGGACGTCCGTTCGGAACTCAACGGCAACTACGAGACGGCCCAATCGAAGATCAACATGGCCCGCGCGATGGAGGGCGACGTGGCCGTCCGCGGCGCCGCCGCGGCGCTGAAAGAGCACCCCGAGATCACGACGCAGTCGAAGAACATCATGGGCGTCGTCGTCCCGCAGATAGAATCTTCGCGTGTGAAGAAGTCGCTCGACCAGCGCGGGTACGGCCTGCTCGGTTCCTCGGCCCGCATCGACGAGGCGGCCGACGCCTACGAGGACCTCCTCGAATCCATCATCCTCGCCGCCGAGGTGGAGACGGCGATGAAGAAGATGCTCAAGGAGATAGAGACGACGAAGCGCCGCGTCAACGCCCTGGAGTTCAAACTCCTGCCCGACCTCTACGAGAACAAGGAGTACATCGAGCAGAAACTCGAAGAGCAGGAGCGCGAGGAGATATTCCGCCTGAAGAAGATCAAGGCGAAGAAGGAAGAAGAGGAGAAGGCCGAACGCGAGGAAGCCGAACAGAACGAGACGTCCGTCGCCGAGAGCGTCCCCGCGGACGACTGACGGCGAACGCACGGTTCGACTGGCCCATCCGCGACGCGCGATTCGGTTCCGCCTCGCGCGGCCGTCGGTACGTCTTCGGCCGGCGTCCGACGCGACTTCCGTCTTCGGTTCTCTCACCTCCCAGCGACGGCGACCGGCGAACTTTCACGACCCGCACGCATCTCTTCCGCTATGGAATCCTGTTCAGTCTGCGACGAACCGCTCGCCCGCGCCCGCGTTCCGACCGACCTCCGCGAGTACGTCGACGGCGCGCCCGGCGTCGGCCTCTGTCCCGTCTGCCTGCGAACCGAACCGGTCGCGGACCCGCCCGACGCCGACGAGTTCGACGCGGCGGGCGAGTACTTCCCGAGAGGTGACGGCGGCGTTGCTCTCGCACTCGCACTCGGACTGCTCGACTCGCTGGCGCTCAACCGTCCGGCCGTCCAGTCGCTCGTCGAACGGGCCGAACGGGAGGGGGCGGACGTCCTCCTGACGCTCGACCGACTCGCCGAGGACGGGTCGCTGGACCCGCACTTCGACGTCGAACGCCGGCGGTCGCAGGTCGAGGGGTTCCTCTAACTCCCGCCGCCATCCGCTCCGCTCTCACTTCTGTCCGCGCCTCCGTCGCCCCCCTCGTCCTCGAACGTCACCGGGTCCTCCCAGCGGTGCTCCGGGTCGACGGGTTCGACGGCGTGGTCGAGTTCGGCCTCGTCGTACTCGACGTCCGAGAGCGCCATGTTGAGCCGTTGCCAGCGCGCGCTCTGTGCGTCCTCGCCCTCCGGACCGACGCGCGCGCCGAAACGCTTGAAGAAGCCCTCGCCGCGGTCCCGTCGAGACCCTTCGGCGGTGTGTTTGTCGAATATCACGTCGTACGGACCGTCCGGGTCGAGGTCCGCGACCGGGAAGTCGACGGCGGGGTCCTCGTCGGTCCCGCGGACCTCGGCGCGGGCCGCGGCGGCGTTCCGGAAGAACTCGTCGGCGTTGGACGCTTCACGGGACGACTGCGCACGCGCACACGCGAGGGCGGCGTGAATCGCGCACAGGCGCCCTTTCCACGACTGGGGGTCCCAGCGCTCGGTCGCCAGCGTCTCGTACCGCTCGACGAGGAGCGCGACGTCCTGTCCCGCCCGGAGGTCCTCGACCACGTAGAGGTGCAGGCGGTCCCAGAGGTTCCACGCGTACCCCGACCGCGCGAGTTCCCACGCCGCCCACGCGGCGACCTCCTCGTCGGAGCGGCGGACGGCCTTCTGTAGCAGGCTGGAGACGTCGTAGCGGTTGTATCCGCCGTCCGTCTCGCCGTCGCCCTTCGGTTCGCCCCAGTCGGTCGTCCCCTCGCGCGCCTCCGGCGGCGTCTCGGTGTCGAGACTCCCGTCGGACCCGAACGTGGCTTGGCGGTCCTCGTCCATGCTCGCGGGTGACGGCGGCGTCGGTCAAGTGTGGTCCGGTCTGCGACCGTCCGCGCGGTTCGGGAAGCGGCCGTGCCGCCGCCGGCGGGTGATCGCGTTCGGCCGTCCGAACCGCTCTCGCTCTCACTCGGGGAGCGCGGTTTCGTCGATTCTGTCGTAGAGTAGTTCGCGTATCCACGCCGCGAACCCGTGGTTGTGTCCGTTGGACCACACCGCCGTCTCCTTCGTGATACCCGGTAAATCGCTCTTTTCGACGCCGCTCGCCAGAACCGCCTTGTGGTCTACCATCATCAACTGCCCCGGCCACTTCTCGACGACTCGGTGCGTCTCCCGCAGCCCCTCCGATATCTCGACGCGAGCGCCGGGAACCGTTTCTCGGATGTCCTCCGCCGCGCGTTCGGACGGCACTTCCACGACGACGGTCACGCCCCGGTCGCAGGCCGCCGCCAGTCGGTCGGCCACGCCGTCCTGTAGCGTCGTCTTGTCCGCGAGGAGGAAGTGCACGTGTTCCGTCGCCTCGTCGAGGAGTGTCTCCATCCGGTCGCTCACGTGGTCGCTGTCCGAAATCGCCCACATCCCCTTGTCCTCCTGCGTCTCCGCCGATTCGACGGTCTCGAAGGCGTCCGCCGCCGCTTCGATGCTGTCGTCGTAGTCCCGGCGCAACCGCTCCAGCGCGTCGTCCGTCGAGACGGCCCGGTACCGCCGCGGTTCCGATTGCTGTACGTCCACCAGCCCCCGCTGGTGAAGCCGTTCGACCGTATCGTACACCCGAGAGCGGGGAACCTCGGACAGTCGACTGATCTCTTTGGCGGTCCCCCGACTGATCCGGGTGAGCGCGACGAAGCACTTCGCCTCGTACTCGGTCAATCCCAGTTGGATCAACGCGTCGGCGGCAGCACTTTCGTTGGGCACGGGCACGCTACTCCCCAGACACGTCTTAGTTTATCGGTGGGTCACGGGGTCACAGCAGGACGTCCGTCACGTCGTCGAGGAACGCCCGGACGCGCTCGCCCTCCGGCGTGAGCGAGACATTTCCCCGTTCCCGGGCGTACTCGACGACCTCCCAGTCCGCCAGTTTCGGAAGGTGAAGATGGTGCAGCGATATCAAAACGCGCTCTCGCTCTTCGTCGGAGACGTCCGCGAGCGGAGCGGCGTGTTCCCGCGCCGCGACTTCGTCCGCCAGGTCCGCGACCGCCATCGGCGTCTGGCACTCGCCGAGCGACTCGACGGCGTACCGACGGCGTCGGTCCGCGAGCACGTCGTAACATGCGTCCTGCGGGGGCGAGTCGAGCGCCGAACCGGACTCGGAGGGCGGCGCACTCGTCTGTTCCGGTCGACTATCGGTCATTGCGATAACTACGGCAGGCGTCTATTTATGTAGCTCGTGAGTTTCGAGGGAGTACTCGGTGATTTACTACCGCAGTAACAACCGAACTCGGACGGTAGAGCGTCTGTCGACCGTGACGGGTCGCGTTCGCGTCTGCGGCCGCAGGGAGTTCACGCGTACCCGAAACGCGCGCGGCGGGCGCCCGGCGTGCCGACGAAGCGACGGAAGCCCGGCGATTTCCGCCGTTCGGCCGAAGGAGGTTTTCGGGTCGCGGCCGAACTACCTCGTTGGTCGGTACCATGGACGACTCAGACACCGCGACGGTCGAACTGTCGAAGAGCGAGGCCAGAGAGGTCGTCAACGCGCTCTCGTCGTATCGGACGCGACAGACGGGACGCGACGAACGGCGCGCGATGAACGTCGAGGAGTTCCTCCAGCGCGAGTTCGACTTCAAACGGGAGGAGACGGGTCTCACCGGCGACATCGGCGAGGAGTTCGCGTCGTTTCTCGACGGCAGCGGTACAGACGAACACGAGGTGCAACTCTCCCGCATAGAGGCCGAAGAGGCGGTCGAGGCGCTCTCGGAGCACGGGAGCGAGTCGTCGACCGACGCGGAGACGGTGCGAGAGGTCAGACGTCGGTTCGAGGAGGCGTTCGACCTCGACGCACGGTCCGGGAACTGAGCGGCGCTCGGGTTCTCTACCGCTTTAGACGCCCGTCGAGTACCGCAGGATGCCGGCGACGCCGCCGAAGGCGTCGTACAACTGTTCGCCCTTCTCGAAGTCCGTCGAGATGAACTTGGTCTCCGTTCCGCGCTGCTCGGCGATTCCCATCAGGTGCTCGATGACGTCGTCGCGGTCGGTCTTCTCGGCTTCCTCGCCGCACTCGGTGCACTGGTGGCCGGGGTCGCCGTGGCGTCGGTCCACTACCTCGTACTCCTCGTGCCCGTTGGGGCACTCGTAGACGACCACGTCCGAGCGGAGGTCCTCCGACAGCAGCAGTCGGTCGACCGACCCCATGATGAGGTTCTTCCGGGTGGGACCGAAGCCGTAAGTGGCCTCCTCGCCGGTGTGGAGTTTCTCGAAGAACTCCTCCATCTGGGATTTGTCCTTCATCACCTCCTGGTCGGCCAGCACCTCCTGGGCGGCGTCGACTAGGTCGTTCAGCCCCGACTCGTCCGTGTAGGAGACGTCGAACTTACCGACGACGAGGTCCTGGAGTTCGTGGTGGAAGTAGCCGCCGTCGAGGAACTCGTCTTTCGTCGGCGACGGACCGCCGACGAGGATGCCGTCCATATTGTGACGCTCGGGGACGAACAGGTCGTCGGCCATCCCGGCGACCTCTTGGTAGAAGTTGTCGATGGCCTCCAGTCGCAGGCGGGCGAACCGCTGGGCGGACTGACCACCTTTGCGCTGCTTGCCGGGGACGAGCGACGACGCGGACTTGACCGCCTCGACGCGCTTGCCCTTCAGCCACCCGACGTTCGCCTCGCGGCGGTCGAGGACGACGAGGCCGAACAGCCCCTTGTCGGTCAGCATGTCCTCCAACGGTTGCGTCAGGAAGTTCGAATCGCAGTGGTAACGGAACGACTGGATGGGTTCGGGCGGACTGTCGAGCACCCGGGTGACCATCTCCGTCTGGCCGCCGCCGGAGTTCACTGCGCCGGAGAAGATGACGATGCCGTTGTCCGGCGGGAACGTGTCGTAGTAGCGCAGGCGGTCCTTGATGGAGGTGAGCGCGTCCTGCACGTTCGTCCGCGTCTGCTTGGACTTGATGTTGGACGCCTCCGAGTGCTCCTGGGTGACGTGCGCCACCACGTCGGAAATCTGCTTGTCGTCCGGGATGTAGATGGTGACGAGTTGCGTGCCCGACCCCTCGTAGTCGTCGAGTTCCTCGATGACCTTTCGGAACTCGTACTTCCTCCTGTCGGAGTTCTCCTCGGCCCCGCTTTGCGTATCCGTGTCCGACATGGTTGTTGCCTAGAACAAGACGACGGAGACGGTTAAACTACCGCAATCCGCGTGTGGTGGCGGACCGACCGGAGGCTGAGAACACCCATCAAAGGGAAGTACGCCGCGGCCGACGGGTCGAATCCGTCGGTATCCCGGAATACCTTTATATGCTCGACGTGGGAGAGTCCGAACGATTAGATATGGGACGGGTGTACGCAGTCGTCAGTGCGAAGGGGGGCGTGGGGAAGACCACGACGACGACCAACCTCGCGGCGGCCTTAGCCGCCTCGGGGGCGGACGTGGCCGTCGTCGACGGCGACCTCGGGATGGCGAACCTCGCCGGGTCGCTGGGCGTCGACTCCGGGGGAGCGACGCTCCACGACGTGCTCGCGGGCGAGGCCGACCTCGCGGACGCGACACGCGAGGGACCGCACGGGATGACCGTGATTCCGGGGTCGCCGGACCTTGACGCGTTCGCCCGCGCGGACCCCGAGGGCCTGCGTGGCGTACTCGACGCCCTGAGAGCGCAGTACGACTACGTGCTGCTCGACACGGGCGCCGGACTCAGCAACGACACCGTCGTCCCCCTCACGTACGTCGACGAGGCGCTGCTCGTCTCGACCACCGGTCGGGACGCTCTCGGCGACACCGAGAAGACGCGGCAGGTCGCAGAGCGCCTCGGCATCCACGTCGCGGGCGCGGTCATCACCCGCGCCGAACCGGATAGCCCGCAGAACGCCGCGGTCGGGGAGACGTTGAAGACGACGGTGCTCTCTTCGATTCCGCGTTCGGACGTGGTTCGGGACGCCGGCGACGCGGGCGAACCGCTCACGACGTACGCGCCCGGCAGTTCCGCCGCGGCGGCCTACCGCGCCCTGGCGGCCGACCTGACGGGGGAGTCGGTCCGAACGCGCGGCGCGGACGAGGCGGATGAGGCGGGCGAAGCGGACGACACGGACGCGACGGACAAAACAGACGAAACGGACGGCGACGACGCGCCCGACGCGTCATCCGAGGAGGAACCGCTCGTCGCGGTGGACGTGAGCGGGGGGGCGACTCCGACCCGGGAGGACGCCGACGACGACGGCGACGCGGCCGCGGACGACGACCCCCTCATCGAGACGGCGGACCCCGACGAGATGGTCGAGGAGGGCGGGACGGACGCCATCGACACCGACGACGCGAACGGCGACTCGACGGAGGACAGAGAAGAGACGAGCGAAGCGAACGTGGCCGCGGACGACGATGTTCTCGGCGCCGACGCGGACGACGCCGACGCGAACGTCGCCGGGGAGGCCCCCGACCCCGACGCCGACGCCGATGTCGACGCTGATGCGGGTGCCGGTACCGGCGGCGCCGAGAGCGGGGGCGACGGCGACGCGGCCGAGGCGGACGGCGAGGAGGGCGTCTACACCACCTCGCTGACCGACGAGGACGAGGACGACGAGAAGAAGGAGAAGAAGGGACTGTTCGGTCGCTTCCTCGGGTGAGTACCGGCGCGGACGCCGTCAGCCCCACCAACGCGAAACAAGAAGTTCTTTTACTCGTCTGTGAGGATTCGACGGTATGGCAGATACGAGTACGAACGTCCCGTTCTGGTGGATTCTCCTGTTCGTCGTTCTGGCGCTCGGCGCGGGTGCAGCAATCGTCGTCGCCGTCGGCGGGTCGCTGATTTCGAGTCCGGGCGTGCTCCTCCCGCTCCTCGGCCTACATTGAGTCGGGCGCCTCGATTCCGAGCACGGAGAGCGCGTTCGCCACCGTGTGCTGCGACGCCTCGACGAGACCGAGGCGGGCGGCGGCGACGTCGTCGTCCTCGGCGTTGAGAACCGAACACTCGCGGTAGAACCGATTGAACGTCTCGGCGAATTCGCGGACGTACGTCGCGACCGCGTGCGGTTCTAAGTCTTCTGCAGCCTCTTCGATCACCGCCGGGAAGCGGGCGATTACGCGGAGGAGGTCCCGTTCCGCGTCGGTTTCGAGCAGGGAGACGTCCGTCTCCGCCTCGATGCCCGCCGACTCGGCCTCGTTCAGGATGCCGCAGCAGCGCGCGTGAACGTACTGGACGTACGGCGCCGACTGCGCCTCGAAGTCCAGCGCTCGCTCCCACTCGAACGTGATTCCCTTCGTCGGCTGTTTCGAGACGATGTCGTAGCGGACGGCGCCGATGCCGACCTGCCGGGCGATGCGGTCGATGTCCGCTTCGCTCAGGTCGTCGTCGCGGATGCGGGAGTCGAGGCGCTCTTCGACCTCCTCGCGTGCGCGGGCGACCGACTCGTCCAGGAGGTCGTCGAGGTCGACGCCCGTTCCCTCCCGTGTGGACATCCCGCCCTCGGGGAGGTTGACCCACGAGTAGAACGTCTGCCGCAGGTCGCTCGTGTCGTTGCCCAGGATTTCGAGGGCGGCGTCCAACTGCTCGGCCTGTAGTTTGTGGTCCTCTCCGAGCACCGTCACGGCCTCGTCGTAGTTCTCGAACTTCCACTCGTGGTGCGCCAGGTCGCGCGTCGTGTACAGCGTCGTTCCGTCGGACCGAAGAAAGACGAGGTTCTTCTCGAAGCCGAACGACGAGAGGTCGAGTTGCCAGGCGTCCTCCTCGTAGACGGCGTACTCGGAGTCCTTCAGGCGACTGACCACGTCGTCGGCCTCGCCGCCCCGGATAAAACTCGTCTCTTTCACGAACTCGTCGAACTCCGCCGGGAGGCGTTCGAGCGAGGTCCGCATCCCGCCGAGCACTTGGTCGACGACCACGGCGACGCGTTCGTACGTCGCTTCGTCGCCCGCTTCGAGCCCCTGCATGATTTCGGCTATCTTCGCCTCCGCTTCGGCGACGTCCTCCTCGTCGGCGTCTTCGAGGTAGGCGTTCCCCCGGCGGTAGTAGCGCACGAGGTCGTAGTCCGAGCGGTCGCGCTCGGGGTCCGGAAGGTCGGCGTCGTCGAACGTCTCGTAGGCCCACGTGAACACCGCGACCTGCCGACCGGCGTCGTTGACGTAGTAGTGCCGCTCGACGTCGTTGCCGGCGAAATCGAGGAGACGGGCGATGGCGTCGCCGAGGATAGGGTTGCGGGCGCGGCCGACGTGGACCGGTCCCGTCGGATTCGCGGAGGTGTGCTCGACCACCACGTCTTTGCCGGTGTCCGGCAGACGGCCGTACTCGGCGTCGCGACCGGCGGCGGCCGTCTCGGCGTAGTAGGCATCGCTCACGAAGAAGTTGACGTAGGGACCCTGCGGTTCGGCCGATTCGACGTAGTCGTACGGCGTCGCGTCTATCTCTTCGGCGATGTCGACGGCCACCTTCGGCGGCGGCGCGCCCACCTCGCCGGCCAATCGGAAGGCGACGCTGGAGGCGAGCACCGCCGGTACGTCCTCCGGAGGCGTTTCGACGCCGAGGTCGTCGGTCGGCAGGCCGAGCGAAGAGAGCGCGGTCTCCACCGCGTCCTCGACCTCCGAGCGGAGTTCTCTGAACATATCCCACCGTTCAGGAGGTGCGGCTAAAGGCCTTTCCGAACGCCGTCGGCCGGCTTCGCGGCTTCGCGACGGCCTCGTCGCGGACGCGGCCGACGGGTGCCGCGACCGACGCACTTACGCCGCGAGCGACCCGAATCTGATCCGACCGTCCGACGGCCGTCCCGCCCGCCGTCTCACTTCTGATACGCTTCTCACATTCGGTACACTTATCGGGTCGTGCCGCCAACTACGGGTAATGTCCGAATCGGTTCTGACCGCCGTCGGGTACGACGAACTGGCCGCGCTGAAGTTCGTCGCGCTCGAAGGGGGCCGCGCCGGCCCCGCGAAAGTCTCGTGTTCGGGTCTCGCCGACCGCCTCGACGCGTCGACGCAGACCGCCTCCCGCCGACTCCAGCGTCTCGACGAAGCCGGCTTCCTCGACCGCGACGTGGGCTCTGACGGCCAGTGGGTCTCGCTCACCGAGGAGGGCGAGGCCGCCCTCCGCCGCGAGTACGCCGACTACCGCCGCATCTTCGACGACGGCGACGCCGACACGGTCGAACTCGGCGGCACCGTCACCAGCGGGATGGGCGAGGGCCGCCACTACATCTCCCTGCCCGGCTACATGGAGCAGTTCGAGGAGCGACTGGGCTACGAACCGTTCGCCGGCACGCTCAACGTCGAACTCGACGAGGAGAGCGTCCGCCGCCGCGCCGCAATGGCCTCTCTCGACGCCGTCGGCATCGACGGCTGGGAGGACGACGACCGGACGTTCGGCCCGGCGACGTGCTACGTCGCGACGGTCGAGTACGGGGAGGAGTCGTTCGCCCCCGCGCACATCATCGTCCCCGAGCGAACCCACCACGACGAGTCGAAGGCGGAGATAATCGCGCCGAACAAGCTCAGAGACGAACTCGGTCTCGAAGACGGCGACGACGTGACTGTCGTCGTGGAGGCGGCGTGATGGCGCAGCGAACCGACGACGCCGTCTCCCGCGCCCTCGCGGCGTTCCGCGCGGGCGAACCGGTCCTCGTCCACGACTTCGACGACCGGGAGGGCGAAACGGACATCGTCTACCCGGCGGGTGCCGTCGGCCCCGCGGACGTTGCCCGACTCCGCAACGACGCCGGCGGCCTCGTCTGCGTCGCCCTCTCGCACGACGTCGCGGAGGCGGTCGACCTCCCGTTCCTCGACGGCGTCATCGACCACCCGACGGCGGCCGACCACGACTTGGCGTACGACGACCGCTCGTCCTTTTCCCTGCCCGTCAACCACCGCGACACGTTCACCGGCATCACCGACGAGGACCGCGCGCTCACCATCTCGGAACTCAGCGGCGCGGCCGAGGCGGCCCTCGCGGGCGGCTACGGCGCCGCCGACTTCGCCGCCGACTTCCGCTCGCCCGGCCACGTCAACCTCCTTCGCGGCGCGCCGAATCTCCTCGCGGACCGAAAGGGACACACCGAACTCGGTCTGGTTCTCGCCGACGCCGCCGACCTCCCGGCGGCCGTCGTCGTCTGCGAGATGCTGGACGACGAATCGGGCGCGGCGCTGTCGCCCGCCGCCGCCCGCGACTACGCGCGCCGGAGCGACCTCGTCTACGTCGAGGGCGAGTCCATCGTCGAGCGGTTCGCCTGAGGCGGCCCGCCCGGTCCCATCACCCGCCGCCGCTCACCGCCAACTCTTCTCGGGTTCCCATCCGAGCATTCGCTCGGCCTTCTCCGTCGAGATGAGCGCCTCGTGCCCCTCGAACGATTTTCCCGGTTCGACGCCCGGGTACAGTTCGTCGACCAGTTCCGCGGTCGGCACGTCCATGCTCGTATCCGCCGCCGCGGCGAAGAAGCGCTCGTGCCCCTCGAACTCCGCCTCGACCGCCGACCGGACGAGTTCGGCGGCGTCCGACCGCGCGAGGTAGGAGAACAGCGTGTTGCGCGCCGTCTCGAAGTGTCCCGCCTCGCGGAGCGCCGCCGGCGTCCGCTCGGCCCGCGCGAACGTCTCGCGCATCTGCTCGTCGGTCGGCATCCACGGGAAGCGCAGCGAGGAGATGGTCCGCGGGCCGTCTGCTCGGAGGGCGAACCCGTCGGCGGTGACTTCGAGGACGTGCTTGCCCATCCCGTAGGGGTTCGACGGCGTCACCGGGTGAGCCTCGTCTAGAGGGAGGTCCGACACGCGGATGGGTTCGGGTTCGAAGGAGGCGCCGAACGCGGAGAGACTGGAGGCGAGGACGACGGTGTCCACGTCGAGCGCCTCGGCCGCCTGAAGGACGTTGTACGTGCTCATCACGTTGCTCTCGAAGACGACGTGTCCGGGGTCGTGGTCGGGCGTCGAGAGCATCCCGAGGTGGACGACGGCGTCGGCGTCGGCGGTGGCAAACGCGCCGTACGTCTCGCCGGCGTCGACCATGTCCGCCCGCAGGTCCGCGTCCGCCTCGGTGTCGCCGCCCGACCGCGAGACGTTGACGACGCGGTACCCCGCCTCGTGGAGGGTCCGGACGACCGTCGGGCCGATGCGCCCGGTCCCCCCTGTCACGACCACCGTCTCTGGTGTCCCCGAACGTTCCTCCGTCACCGCCGTGTTCCCGTCGGACTCTGACATTCGTTCGCATCCGACGCGTACCGACGAAAAAAAGCCAGCGGGCCGTTCCGCGTCGCCTACTGTTTTATGATGTGCCGTGAAAACCACGAGATATGGGATTTGACGAGATGGACGTCGACACCATCTGGATGGACGGCGAGTTCGTGGACTGGGACGACGCCCAGATTCACGTGCTCACCCACGGACTCCACTACGGGACGGGCGTCTTCGAGGGCGTCCGCTGCTACGACACCGAGAAGGGTCCCGCCGTCTTCCGCTGGGAGGAACACCTCGACCGGTTCTACGACTCCACGAAACCGTACGACATGGAGATTCCCTTCAACCGCGAGGAACTCACCGAGGCGATGCTGGGCCTCCTCGAACGGCAGGACCTCGAAGCCGCCTACATCCGCCCCATCGCCTTCTACGGCTACGACACCCTCGGCGTCTCGCCCGGCGACTGCCCGACGCAAGTCGCCATCGCGGCGTGGCCGTGGGGCGCCTACCTCGGCGAGGACGCCCTGGAGAACGGCATCGAGGTGATGGTGTCCTCCTGGCGCAAGCACGCCTCCAGCCAAATCCCGACGAACGCGAAGACGACGGGGCTGTACGTGAACTCGATGCTCGCCGGAGAGGAGGCCCGCCGCAACGGCTACGCCGAAGCCATCGTCCTCAACAAGGAGGGCGACGTCGCGGAGGGCCCCGGCGAGAACATCTTCCTCGTCCGCGACGAGACCATCTACACGCCCGGTCTGAGCGAGTCCATCCTCGACGGCATCACCCGCAACACCGTCATCGAACTCGCCCGCGAACGCGGTTACGAGGTGCAGGACACCGCCTCTATCAGTCGCGGCGAACTCAACACCGCCGACGAACTGTTCTTCACCGGCAGCGCCGCGGAGGTCACGCCCATCCGCAAGGTGGACAACGTCGTCATCGGGAACGGCTCCCGCGGCCCCGTCACCGAGGAACTCCAGCAGGCGTTCTTCGACCTCGTGGAACGTCGCACCGACGACCACGACGAGTGGTTCACCTACCTGTAGAACCCCTGTAGCGCCCCCATCACACCGTCCGCTTCCCCGCGCTTCTGTATCCGATTTCCCGCGTCTCTCCGTCCTTCCGTCTCCGCTCGCGTCGACGGCTCCCGACTACCGCGTTCGCTCGCGTTCGTCGTCGACGTCGATGTCGATGGCCGCGGTGGACTCGTCCTCGGCGAATCCGGCCGAGAGGATGCGCGTCAGCGCCTCTTCGACCTTCTCGTCGGTCTCAGTCAGGTCATCGGGGTCGACTTCCATCACGAACCCGGTGGTGATGTTCGGTGCCGTCGGCATGAAAATTACCTCGCGCCCGTCCGGCGTCGTCTTCCCCGTCTTGAAGCCCGTCATCCGAATCCCCGGCCACACCTCCAGTCTGACGGGCTTTTGGAGGTCCTCGGTCCCCGTCAGCGCCGTCTCCACGGCGAGTTTCGACGCGTTGTACAGCACCCGAACGAGCGGAACGCGGTTCATCGTCCCGTCGATGGCCGACTCGAACAGGCGTCCGGCCGTCGTCCGCATCAGGTAGCCCACCGAGAACACGAGCATCACGAAGACGAAGATGGCGACGAAGAATCCGAACGGGGCCTCCAGTTCCTTGATGAGAGGGAGCCCGGAGATGTTGCTGTAGAGGATGCCGAGGACGTACAGGATGACGAGGATAGGGACGAGTACGACCAGACCGCTTGCGAAGTCGCGTCTCCACGAGGACATTTATCGGTGAGTAGGTGACCACGGAGACTTAAGAGGGCTTCTGTCCGCGGCGGTCGGTTTCAGACGCCGGCGACCGCCCGAAGTGCGAACAGGAGGTTCTCCTTTCGCTCCCGAACCCGCCGGGAGAAGTACGACAGCCACTTGTCGCCGTACGGCGCGTACTGCCACACCGTCCTTGGAGGAATCACACACCGACGTAGGGGGGTCCGATAATCAGAATTTTCGTTCGTCCGACGGGACCCCTCGACCGCGCTCCGGAATCGCCGAGATTTTTGTCCCCCGCTTCGACGCCGGGGTATGGTCATCGAACTCGTCGTCGGCGCGTTCTGGGCGATGCTTCCGGCGTACGTGCCGAACAACGCCGCGGTCCTCGCCGGCGGGGGCCGGCCCATCGACGGCGGGCGGACGTGGGGCGGCCGGCGCGTCCTCGGGGACGGCAAGACGTGGCGCGGAACGGCGGTGGGGACGCTGGTGGGGTTCGCCCTCGCGTTCGTCTGCAACGCCGTCGCCGGCCCACTCGGCGCCGCCCTCGGCGTCTCGCTGCCCCGATTCTCGGTGCTCGGCGCGTTCGGCCTCGCCCTCGGCGCGATGCTCGGCGACGTCGGCGCCTCCTTTCTCAAGCGCCGGTCGGGGCGCGAACGCGGCGCGGCGTTCCCCGGCCTCGACCAACTCGACTTCGTCGTCGGCGCCCTCGCCCTCGCCGCCCTCCTGGACTTCGAGTGGTTCGCGGGGACGTTCACGCTCCCCGTCCTCGCCGTCGTCCTCGTCGTCACGCCCGTCCTCCACGTGGGGACGAACGTGGGGGCGTACTATCTGGGGCTGAAGAACGAGCCCTATTAACCCACCTTTTTGCAGATTCGGGTTTCCTCGCGAGCCTTCGGCTCGCTGCGGGAACCCTCATCGCAAAAAGCTGGACCAAAAACGTTCCGCGAGGCGGAGCCTCGCGGTACGACTCGGTGTTCTCTCCGCTCCGCCTCCGCTCCGCACCGCTTCCGCTCCGCCTCCGCACCGTCCCCACTCAACCCGGAACCAACCCGTTTAAGCGCCTCCGAGGGACCTCTCGAAACGAGATGGCGAACGACGAACTCATCGAGGCCCTGCGCGCGGCGGACGCCGTGCGGTTCGGCGAGTTCGAGTTGTCCCACGGCGGCACCTCGAACTACTACGTCGACAAGTACCTGTTCGAGACCGACCCCCACTGTCTCCGCCTCATCGCCGAGGCCTTCGCGAAAAAACTCGACGGCGTCGAGAAATTGGCGGGCGTCGCCCTCGGCGCCGTCCCCCTCGTGGCCGTCACGGCCGCCGAGACGGACACGCCGTACGTCATCGCCCGCAAGGAAGCCAAGGAGTACGGCACGGCCAACCGCATCGAGGGGCGACTGGAGGAGGGCGAGGAAGTCGTCGTCCTCGAGGACATCGCCACCACGGGTACGAGCGCCCTCGACGCCGTCGAGGCCCTGCGGGAGGCCGGCGCCGTCGTGAATCGGGTACTGGTCGTCGTCGACAGGAACGAGGGCGGCCGCGAACGCCTCGCCGAGGCCGACGTGGAACTCGACGCCCTCGTCACCGCCGAAGACCTGTTGGCCGACGCCGGGGGCGACGTCGACGCGGACGCCGATGCGGGCGCCGCGACGGACGAGTGATACCGCCGGCCGACGGGCCGCCGACTCCGCACGCGTTCCGCGCGTAGCCGTACTCATTTCCTGCTGCCGTCTTCCGCCGCCTCTCCCCTCCGAATCGGCACGTCCGTGCTGAATCCTCCGTCCGAACCGTATCGACGTATTCATACTTGTGCAAGCGCGAGCAACAGGGTATGAACAGAGCGGAGAAAGCGGCCCTCCAACTGCAGGCCGTCGCCGTCCTCCGGGTGCTCAAGGAGACCCGAACGTACGACGAACTCGCCGACCTCACCGGACTCCCGGCCGGCGACCTCAACCGCTACGTCAACGGCCACGTCCTCCCGGGCGTCGAACGCGCCCGCGACGTCGTGCAGGGCGTCGGCCGCGACGCTCTCGCCGCGGAGTTGGAGAGTCGCGTCGAGTTCGACGACGAGGGGTACGTCGACAACTCCGGCGTCGTCTTCGACCAGTCGTTCTTGGACCTCGTCGCGCCCGTCGCGGCGAACACCCTCGGCTTCGAACGCCCGGACGTGGTCCTCACCGCCGCCACCGACGGCATCACGCTGGGGGCCGCGATGGCCAGTTACTTCGACGCCCGCGTCGCCTACGCCAAGAAGTCGAAGGAGACGGCCGTCGAGGAGTTCGTCGAGTCCCGCCAGCGACTCGCCTCCGGTATCGAACTGACGTACTACCTGCCCGCGCGGGCCCTCTCCTCCGGCGAGAGCGTCCTCATCGTCGACGACCTCATCCGGTCGGGCGAGACGCAGGAACTCCTCCTCGACATCGCCCTGCAGTCGGAGGCGAACGTCACGGGCGTGTTCGCGCTCATCTCCGTCGGCACCGAAGGCATCGACCGCGCCGCCGAGATAACCGACGCGCCCGTCGGCGCCCTCACCACGTTCGACGCGGAGTGACGGAGGCGGGCCGCCCGCGGCCCGTGCGGGGCGTGCGGCGCGGCGCGTCTCCGTTCTCTCGGTCCTTTGATGACTGTTTTGTGCTCGAACGTGCATACCTTCGGCGGCTGAGACCGTCATACTCCCAACACTTAAGCACGTTAGTGGATAGAATACGCCTCCGAGATGGTAACGCTTATGCTCGGATTCGTGATTATGCACAAGCGTGAATTATGGGGCTCACTGAAACGCTGGACGAGTACTTCGACGTACAAGAACACGGGTCGTCCGTTCGGACCGAACTCGTCGCGGGCGTGACGACGTTCCTGACGATGTCGTACATCGTCGTCGTCAACCCGGACATCCTGACGGCCATCCCCGACGTCAAACCCGGTATCGCCATCGCGGGCTACTCGCCGGGACAGGTCGAGTCGATGATAGCCGTGGTCACCCTCCTCGCCGCTGCCGTCGCCACGTTCGTGATGGCCGTCTACGCCAACCGACCGTTCGGACAGGCGCCCGGTCTCGGACTGAACGCGTTCTTCGCGTTCACCGTCGTCGGCGCCCTCGGCGTGCCGTGGCAGACGGCGCTGGCCGCCGTCGTCGTGGAGGGAATCGTCTTCATCCTCCTCACCGCCGTCGGCGCCCGCGAGTACGTCATCCGACTGTTCCCCGAACCGGTGAAGTTCGCCGTCGGCACCGGTATCGGACTCTTCCTCGCCATCATCGGTCTGCAGGCGATGGGCATCGTCGTCGACGACACGGCGACGCTCGTCACCCTCGGCGCCGTCGCCGCCGACCCCGTCGCCATCCTCTCGGTTCTCGGTCTGTTCCTCACGTTCGTCCTCTACGCTCGGGGCGTCCCGGGGTCCATCCTCGTCGGCATCCTCGGCACGTCGCTCGTCGGATGGCTTCTGACGACGTTCGGCGTCGTCTCGCCCGACGCGGGCCTCGTCGCGGGGTCGACGACGACCACCTACGACATCACGCCCCTCGCGGGCGCGTTCGTCGCCGGTCTCGGCAGCGTCGAGGCGTTCTCCTTCGCGCTCATCGTCTTCACGTTCTTCTTCGTCGACTTCTTCGACACCGCCGGGACGCTCGTCGGCGTCGGGCAGGCCGGGGGCTTCCTCGACGCGGACGGCAACCTCCCGGACATCGACAAGCCGCTGATGGCCGACGCCATCGGCACCACCGTCGGCGGAATGCTCGGCACCTCGACGGTGACGACGTACATCGAGTCCGCCGCCGGCGTCGAGGAGGGCGGTCGGACGGGTCTGACGGCGCTCGTCGTCTCCGTGCTCTTTCTCGTCTCGCTCGCGTTCGTCCCTCTCGCGGCCGCGATTCCGCAGTACGCCTCCCACATCGCCCTCGTCGTCATCGGCGTCGTGATGCTCGGCAACGTCGTCGACATCGACTGGAGCAACATCACGAACACCATCCCCGCGGGGATGACCATCCTCGTCATGCCGTTCACCTACTCCATCGCCTACGGCATCGCGGCGGGCATCGTCTCCTATCCCGTCGTCAAGGTCGCGGCCGGCGAGTACGACGAGGTGCGCCCCGGCCACTGGGTGCTCGCGGCCGCGTTCGTCGTCTACTTCTTCGTCCGCACGAGCGGCATCATCCAATCGCAGGTCTGAGGCGTCGCGCCGCCTCCGACCAGTCTTCCCGGTCGCCGCCGCAGACCGCAAGAGATTCGTTCCCCTCCCCGTTCCACTCGAACGATGGATACGCCCTCCCGGTCGACGGCGGTGCGAATCGTGGCGTTCGTCCTCGTGGTCGCGCTGTTGACTCCCTCGGCGGTATCGGCGCTCACCTACGACCCCAGCGAGGAGCGCACGCTCACGCGGGGAACGGTGACGAGTCCGGCCAACGGGTCGACTATCGTCAGCGTGCAGGGGTACACCTTCCAAGGCAACACCAACCGGAAGAAGCCCGCGCGCCTCATCTCGGTCGGCGAACGCGGGCAGACCCAGTGGGTCCACAACGACGAGGTCGGTTCGGGGGCGTGGTTCTTCGACGTCGACCCGATGGACAACGGTAACCTGCTCGTCTCCTCGCCGCGGAGCGGCAAGACCGTCGTCTACGAGTTGAACCCCGAGACGCAGGAACGCGTCTGGGAGAAGACGTTCAACATCACGGATACGCACGACGTCGACATGCTGAGCGAAGACGAGATAGTCGTCGCCAACATGCGCGAGTGGAACGAGTCGGCGCAGGTCAGCGACGACCGGATATTCGTCTACAACCGCACGACTGGAGAGGTGACGTGGGAGTGGTACTTCAAGAACCACTACCCGGCGAACACCGACGGCGGCTACAACAAAGACTGGACGCACGTCAACGACGTCGACCCCATCGGCGACGGGAAACTGCTCCTCTCGCCGCGAAACTTCGACCAGGCGATCGTCGTCGACATGGAGACGAAGGAGATCACTCGACGCCTCGGGAGCGACGGGAACCATTCGGTGATGAACGAACAGCACAACCCCGACTGGATACTCAGCGAGAACGGGACGCCGACGATTCTCGTCGCCGACAGCGGGAACAACCGCGTCGTCGAGTACGCCTACGAAGATGGTGAGTGGGTCCGGACGTGGACCGTCGGGGCGGACACGCTGAACTGGCCACGCGACGCCGACCGCCTGCCGAACGGGAACACGCTCATCGTCGACACGCTGAACCACCGCGTCATCGAAGTGACGCCGACGGGCGAAGTCGTCTGGGAGTACTACGCGACGTGGGGACCGTACGACGCCGAACGGGTCGCCCACGGCGACGAGTCGTCGGGACCGACCATCCGCGACATGAACGCCAGCGGCACCTACGCCATCACCGGCAGCGCGAACCTCACCGCCGGGGCCGGCGACGGAACCGGGTTCGCCTCGCAGATTCGCGCGACGTTCTCCGGGACGGCGCTCGAAGCGCCGATGAACGAGTTCGCCACGCGGTGGGCGCACGTGACCCCGTGGCTCCGCCCGGTGTGGATGTCCGGGTGGGATTTCGTGTGGGCCATCGCCGCCGCCGCCGTCGTCCTCTTCTGGGGGGCGACCGAACTGGTCCTCGGCCGTCACCGCATCGTCGGCGCCGCCCGGAGCGTCCGCGGACGCTGACCCCCCGACCTTCCTCGACCCGCGCTGTGCGCTCGGGGCGCACGCCACCACCGGACTCTTTATCGGCCGACCCGTACCGAACGCTGATGGCGAATCTCACGCTGTACGAACTGGAAGGCTGCCCCTACTGCGCGAAGGTGAAGGACAAACTCGCCGACCTCGACCTGGAGTACGACTCCGTCATGGTCCCGCGGTCGCACGGCGAGCGAACCGAAGTCGAGGAAGTGAGCGGACAGACCGGCGTCCCCGTCCTCGTCGACGAGGAGCACGGCGTCGAGGGGATGGCCGAGAGCGACGACATCGTCGAGTACCTCGACGAGACGTACGGCGACGCGGCGAGCTAACGGCCCGGACTCCGCTCTCTCGGTTGTCGAATTTCGATTTTTTCCGACCGTGATTCGACTTCGCAGCGACGGCTCCGACCGGCCCGAGGGAGTCTCAGGCTTCGCTCGGTTCCTCGGCGCGTTCGCGGATGAGGTCGCGAATCGCGTCGGGGTCGTCGATGGAGGCGAGTTCGTCGCAACTGACGAGCGCCGTCCCCTCGACGGCGTCGCGCTTGGACTGCTCTTTGGTGAAGTACACCGACCGCGTCCGGGTGACCTCGCCGAGCGAGGACATGATGCGGGCGCGCTTCTCCGCGCTGGGGGTGAACGAGGAGTGGCCGGTGAGCATGGGAATCTGGTCGGAGCGCCGGTCGTCGTCCTCGCTGACGGCCTTGAACGGCGCGCGGGCGGTCGGGTGGACGGTGAAGCCCGCCCGCGTGAGGATGTGGACGACGTGCTCGTCGTCCGGGTCGGCGTCGGGGTCCTCCGGCGTCGGTTCGGCGCTGCGGACTTCCTCGGCGCCGTCGAGCACGGAGACGGGACTGGAGAACGGCTGGTCGAACATCTCTTCGAGGTGGATGGCCACCTCGATGCTGGCGTTCATGCCGTCCTCGTACTTCGAGACGGTCCGGCGCGAGACGCCGAGTTCCGTCGCCAGTCGGCCGAGACTCCACCCGCGTCGCTCCCGTTCGTCCGCCAGCAGGTCGCCGTCGAGGTTGACGTAGAGACCCCCGGGCGCGGCGTAGATGAGCGGCGGCATCCCTTCGAGGAACAGGTCCATCGCGGTGTCGGGATTCATCACCGGCACGCCGTGACGGAAGTACACCACCTCCGGCTTCAGGTCCTCGTCGCGGGTCCGTAGGCCGATGACCATCGGCGTCGCCGAGAGGTAACTCCCGAGGCGACGCATCTCGGCGCCCGTCTCGCCGTCGAACGCGTCGATGTTGCCGAGCACCTTCAGAAGCACCAAATCGTCGCCGCGGCGGGCGGCGAGGTCGAAGCTCTTGGGCCGGATGGCACAACGGTCGCTGACGGCGAACCCCGCGTCCTCCAGCATCGCTGTGATGTTTCCAACCAGAGCTGACCGAGACATACCGGGAGATAAGCGATTTGAGACATATAGCTGTTGTGCCACTCTTTCCGCGCCCCGTCCGCCGATTACGCTCCGTAACCACCGACATAGTTATATAGAACCTCGCTGGCGCGATAACGACTCGAAAGGGGTTACTCCGCCGAGGCGCTACCGACGCCCATGACGGTCCTCGGCCTCGACGACACCGACTCGCGCGAGCGTGGGATGTGTACGACGTACCTCGCGACGCTCGCGGCCGAGGCCATCGAGGCGGCCGGCGGGACGGTTGAGCGCCGTCTCCTCGTCCGCCTCAACCCCGCTGTCGAACACAAGACGCGGGGGAACGCCGCCCTCGCCCTCCACACCGACCTCCCGCCCGACGAGACGCTCGAACTCGCCGTCGGGGAGTTGGAACCCCTCGCCGAGACGGCCGACCCGCGGACCAGTCCGGGCGTCGTCGTCGCCCCCGGCGACCCCTCGGCCGTCCCGAACGCCGTCTCGGCGTTCACTCGGCGCGCGATTCGGTCGTTCGTCGATACCGACGAGGCGGTCGAACTCGCCGAAGAATCGGGTTACCGCCATCGCGGGTGGGAGGGCGGCCGCGGCCGCATCGGCGCTCTCGCGGCCGTCGGTGCGTGGGCCGCCCTCGACGAGTGGACGTACGAGCACATCGCCTACCGGGAGTTCGACCGCTGCGGGACGCCCCGAGACGTGAACCTCGACTCGGTGTTCGCCGCCGCCGAGGCGCACTACCCGGACGCGTGGGACACCGTCGACACCGTCGAGGGGCAGGCCGTCTGCGTTCCGAACGCCCCCGGTCCCATCCTGTACGGCATCCGCGGCGACGACCCCGGCGCGGTGCGGTCGCTGTCGGCCGCCGTCGACTCCGAACCCGTCGAGCGCCGGTCGACCTTCCTCACCAATCAGGGAACGGACGCTCACCTCCGCGACGGGGAACTCGGGTCGCTCGCCGACGGCGGCGCGTACCGCGTCGGTGGCGTCGTCACCTCGGACCCGGAGACGCGGCGCGGCGGTCACGTCTTCTTCGAACTCGGTGCCGGCGACTCGGCGGCCGACGCCGATGCCGCCGACGCGGCCGGAGCGACCGTCGCTTGCGCCGCCTTCGAACCGACGAAGCGGTTCCGCGACCGGGTGCGCGCCCTCCGACCGGGCGACGAACTGACGGTCTGCGGCGAGTTGTCGGAGGGAACGCTGAAACTGGAGAAGTTCGCCGTCCGGTCGCTGAACCGCACCGAGTCGCGGACGCCCGTCTGCCCCGACTGCGACCGGACGATGGAGAGCGCCGGTCGGAACCAGGGCTACCGGTGCCGCGACTGCGGGACGTCCGCGCCCGGCCGGGTCGACGTCGAGGTCGACCGCGAACTCGAACGCGGGTGGTACGAGGTACCGCCGTGCGCCCGCCGGCACGTCGCCAAACCGCTCGTTCGCGGCGGCTTCGACGCCCCCGTCCACCCGGAGCGTTGACCGGAATCAGCCGTCGCGGCTACTCCTCGATCACCAGTATCTCCGTGTTGCTCCGGCGGTCGACGAACTGGCTGCCCGCGGGCGGTTTCACGTCGACCGCTATCGTTCCGTCCTCCTGATTCGGCCGGAGCGACGCCGAGACGGTGACCGTCGCCGTCCCGTCCGCGCCGCTCTTCGCGTTCGGGACGCCCTCGACGTCCGCCGTCCCGTCGGTCACGACTACCGTCGCCCCCTCGACGGGGTCGCCGTCGGCGTCGACGACGAGGAGCGATAGCTCCCGTTCTCCCGGCGTCACAACGTCGGGCGACGGTTTCACGTCCAACTCGGTCACCGCGAGGCCCTGCACGCCCGACAGCATGTTCAGCATCACGCTCATCGTCGCCACGCCGACGACGAGGGCGACGACCAGTCGGATAGGCAGGCCCTCGATGGCGCGGTCGTCGGCCGCGAACCGCCGGAGTTCCGCGGGGAGAGATTCGTCGAACACGGGGTGGCTGGTCCCCTCTCGGTAGATAAACCTCCGTGCGAGGGTTCAAACGTGAGGGGAGGACCAGACGACCGCGTGAACCCCGACGTACTCGGCCGGCGCGACGGAGCGGACGAATGCGGGCGCGGTCCCCTCGCCCGTCTCGGCCGCCACCGCGCCCGCGACGGCAGCGACGGCGCGCCCGTCGCAGTCGACCTCGACCGCCCGCACGCCGCCCTCGTGGTCGGCAAACGGGGCTACGGCAAGTCGTACACGCTCGGCGTCCTCGCGGAAGGGGCGGCGCGCGCCTCGGGTCTCGCGCCCGTCGTCGTCGACCCGATGGGCGTCTTCGACGGCCTCGCCGAGGGCGACGACTTCGACGCGCGGGTCGTCCGGTCCCCGACCGTCCGCGCGGACGCGGTCCCGCCGTCGGAGTGGCCCGCGCTCGTGGGTTCGGCCCCCGACTCGCCGGTCGGGTCGCTGGTGTGGCGCGCCGCGAGCGACTCCGAGACGCTGGCGGAGATGCGCGCGTTCGCCGCGGTCCCCGCCGAGTCCTCGCGCGTCGCTCCGGAGACGGCCCGCGCGGCGCGAAACCGACTCCGGCGAGCGTCGTCGTGGGGCGTGTTCGACCCCGAGGGACTGGACGCCGCGGCCCTCTGCGGGGCCGAGGCGACCGTGCTGGACTGCTCCGGTCTCGACCCCGCGCCGGCGAACGCCGTCGTCCACGCCGTCGGACGAGCGCTGTACGACGCCCGCCTCCGCGGGTCGGCCGCTCGCTTGCCGTGGCTCTTCCTCGACGAGGCACACGTCTTCTTCGACGGTCTCGCCGCGCCTGCTCTCCGCGCGATACTGACTCGCGGGCGCGCGCCGGGCGTCTCCCTCGTCGCGGCGACGCAGCGACCGAGTGCGCTCCCCGAGGTGGCCCTCTCGCAGTCGGACCTCAGAGTCGTCCACCGGCTCACCGCCGGGCCGGACGTGCGGGCGCTGACCGCCGCCGAACCCACGTACCTCCGCGCCGGCGTCGAGGCGCGGATGCCGACCCGGCCGGGGGAAGCGCTCGTCGTCGACGACGCGGCGGAAGCGGCGTACGACGTTCGTATCCGCGAGCGAGACACGCCGCACGGCGGGGATAGTCCGCGGGCAAGCGAGGTCGAACGCGCCGACCCGGCGACCGACGCGGCCGCAACCGAAACCGCCGAGTAGTCCGACGGCGACCGATAATCGATGGCGAACAGGGGAGACCCCCTCCTCGTCGCCGCCGGCGGGTTCGTCGGCGCGGCACTGAGATACGGTGTCGACGCCTCGCTACCGGGCGTCGGCGGGACGCTGGCGGCGAACGTCCTCGGGAGCTTCCTGCTCGGCGTTCTGCTCGCCGCCGTCCGCCGTCCGCGAGTGCGCGTCCTCCTCGGTACGGGACTGCTCTCCTCGTTCACGACCTACAGCACGTTCGCCGTGCAGACGGCGTCGCTCGGGCCGGCGTGGGGGCTGGCGAACGTCGGCGTCACCTACGTGCTCGGCTTCGCCGCGGCCGTCGCCGGCCTCTCGGCGGGAGGGCGGCTCCGGTGACGGCGCTCTCGCACCTCGCCGCGCTCCCGACCCCGGTTCTCGTCGGTCTCGGCGGTACGCTCGGTGCCCTCTCACGGTACGCCGTCGACGTCGGCCTCTCGGACGGCCGTCGGAGCACCCTCGCGGTGAACGTCCTCGGGAGCGCCGCCCTCGGGGCTCTCGTCGCGTCGTCCCTCCCGACGGCGGCCGAGACGGTGTTCGGAACGGGCTTTTGCGGCGCGTTCACCACGTTCTCCTCGTTCGCGGTGACCGTCGTCGAGGACGCCGGCGACGGGAATCGGCGGGCGGCCGCCGGCTACGCGGCGGGGACGCTCCTCGCCGCCCTCCTCGGCGTCGCTCTCGGCGGTGCGCTGGTGGGACTCGTGTAGTCGGTCGAGATGCTGACGCTCGGCGATAAAACGCCTCGCTGAGGAAGTAGAGTCGGGAGAACGCCCGGAGCGGGATTTGAACCCGCGTCACGACCGTGACAGGGTCGTATGATGGGCCACTACACCATCCGGGCAGGCGTACTTAGAGCAATCAGCGCCCGGAGCGGGATTTGAACCCGCGTCACGACCGTGACAGGGTCGTATGATGGGCCACTACACCATCCGGGCCTGCTCTACTCTTTCGTTGCCCCGTTCACTAATTAAGACTTATCATATACGCTCCGCGTGGTAGCCCCTACCGCGTGACGCGGTACTGTTCGCCGGACGGCGGTGGGACGGTCGCGCGCCCGGTCTCTCCGCTCCGGTTCCGGTTCTCGCGGCGGTGAGTGTCGCGGTCGCCGGAAGGCATTTATCGGCTTCTTGCGTTGTCGGGTGCAACGCGAGTGCCGTCGCGCCGCCCGCGAACACTTCACGCGCCGACCGTCGATGGACGCGGTCGGCCCCGCACGCGGGCGGAAACGGGGCGACGGGACTGCTCGTGGCGAAGAGCGACGCTTCTCGAACCCAGTTGACAAGGGTTAAATGGATGCCTCCCGAACGAGCCTGTAGTATCTCGTGAGAACTTCTTCCCCCACCCATACATGGTAGACGTAAGCCAACACAAACTCGTTCCAGAGCACACACTCCTCGAGGAGGAGGAGGTCGAGGAGGTGCTGGAAGAGTACGACGTGAAGCGTACGGACCTTCCGAAAATAAAGCGGACCGACCCGGCGGCGCCCGACGGCGTGGAGACGGGTGACGTGGTGAAGATCGTCCGCGACTCCCGGACCACGGACAAAGCAGTCACATACCGACTGGTGATCGAATGAATCGACAGGACCGACGCGCGGTATCGCGACAGTACTTCTCGCAGGAACGCCTCGCAGAGCACCACTTCCGGTCGTTCAACAACTTCCTCGAACGCGGCATGCAGGAAGTCGTGACCGAGAAGGAGACCATCGACACGGACATCGGCGACAAGGAGGGCGAGGAACCCGTCTTCGTCGAACTCGGGGACATCCGCGTCGAGACGCCGCGCGTCCGCGAGGCCGACGGGAGCGAGGAACTCCTGTTCCCGCAGGAGGCGCGCCTCCGCAACATCACCTACGCCGCGCCGGTGTTCATGGAGATGTCCATCGTCCGCGGCGGCGAGGAGGAAGAGGAAGTCGTCGTCGACACGACGGAGACGAAGGTGGGTCGGATGCCCATCATGGTCGGCTCCTCGAAGTGTAACATCAGCAACCTCACCGACGAGGAACTCGTCGAAATCGGCGAGGACCCCGTCGACCCCGGCGGCTACTTCATCGTCAACGGCTCCGAGCGGGTGCTGATGACGTCCGAGGACCTCGCGCCCAACAAGATTCTCGCCGAGTACGACACGAAGTACGGCGACGAGATTCAGGTGGCGAAGACGTTCTCGCAGCGCCGGGGCTACCGCGCGCTCGTCCTCTGCGAACGGAACCGCGAGGGCATCCTCGAAGTGTCGTTCCCCTCCGTCTCGGGCAGCGTCGAGTTCGTCACGCTCGTCCGCGCCCTCGGACTCGAATCCGACGAGGAGATCGTCCACCGGGTCAGCGACGACCCGGAGATTGTCAAGTTCATGCTGGAGAACTTGGAGGAGGCCGAGGTGCAGACCGAGGCCGAGGCCATCGAGACGCTCGGAAAGCGCGTCGCCAGCGGACAGGGCAAGAACTACCAGCTCAAGCGGGCGAACTACGTCATCGACCGCTACCTCCTGCCGCACCTCCACGAGGACGGCGTCGAGGAGGAGGACGTGCGCATCAACAAGGCGTTCTACCTCTGCCGCATGGCCGAGGCGTGCTTCGAACTCGCCCTCCAGCGCCGCGATTCGGACGACAAGGACCACTACGCCAACAAGCGCCTCAAGGTGTCGGGCGACCTGATGAAGGACCTGTTTCGGACGGCGCTGAACAAGCTGGCGCGTGACGTGAAGTATCAGCTCGAACGCGCGAACATGCGGAACCGTCAGCTGACGGTCAACACCGTCGTCCGCTCCGACGTGCTGACCGAGCGCCTCGAACACCCCATCGCCACGGGCAACTGGGTGGGCGGTCGCTCGGGCGTCTCGCAGTTGGTCGACCGGACCGACTACATGGGAGTTCTCTCTCACCTGCGCCGCCTCCGCAGTCCGCTCTCGCGGAGCCAGCCGCACTTCGAGGCCCGCGACCTGCACGCGACCCAGTGGGGTCGCATCTGCCCCTCCGAAACGCCGGAGGGACCGAACTGCGGGCTCGTGAAGAACTTCGCGCAGGCGATGGAGCTCTCGCAGAACATCGAGGACGAACAGGGACTCAAACGGGAACTGGCGTCGATGGGGGTCGAGGGCATCCCCGGCATCGAGGGACCGAACCCCACGAACACGCCCGCGGACGACTAATACATGGCTCAGACACAGCAACGCGAAGCGAAGGTGTACGTCAACGGAAGCCTGGTCGGGACGCACCCCGACCCCGAACAGCTCGCAAACCAGATTCGAGAAGCCCGCCGCCGCGGCGACGTGAGCGAGATGGTGAACGTCTCCGTGAAGGGGCGCACCCGCGAGGTCATCATCAACGCCGACGCCGGCCGCGCCCGGCGTCCCCTCATCGTCGTCGAGGACGGGGAACCGCTCCTCACCGACGAGGAGATAGAGGCGGTCAAGAACGACGAGGTGTCGTTCGAGGACCTCGTCGAACGCGGCTACGTCGAGTTCATCGACGCCGAGGAGGAAGAGGACATCTACGTCGCCGTCGACGAGACGGACCTCAACGACGAGCACACGCACCTCGAAATCGACCCGCAACTCATCTTCGGTATCGGCGCCGGGATGATCCCGTACCCCGAACACAACGCCAGCCCGCGCATCACCATGGGCGCGGGGATGATGAAGCAGTCGCTCGGGCTGCCGTCGGCGAACTACCGCATCCGTCCGGACACGCGTCAGCACCTGCTGCACTACCCGCAGCTCTCGATGGTGAAGACGCAGACGACCGAACAGATCGGGTTCGACGAGCGGCCCGCGGCACAGAACTTCACCGTCGCGGTGATGAGCTACGAGGGGTTCAACATCGAGGACGCCCTCGTCATGAACAAAGGCTCCGTCGACCGCGCGATGGCCCGCTCGCACTTCTTCCGGACCTACGAGGGCGAGGAGCGCCGCTACCCCGGCGGACAGGAGGACCGCTTCGAGGTTCCCAGCCAGGACGTGCGCGGCGCCCGCGGTGAGGACGCGTACACGCACCTCGACGAGGACGGACTCGTCAACCCCGAGACGGTCGTCGACGAGAACAGCGTGCTCCTCGGGAAGACTTCGCCCCCCCGATTCCTCGAAGAGCCGGACGACATGGGCGGCCTCTCGCCGCAGAAGCGCCGCGAGACGTCCGTCACGATGCGCTCGGGCGAGTCGGGCGTCGTCGACACGGTGACGCTGATGGAGGGCGAGGACGGCTCCAAGCTTGCGAAGGTCTCCGTTCGGGACCAGCGCGTCCCCGAACTCGGCGACAAGTTCGCCTCCCGCCACGGCCAGAAGGGCGTCGTCGGCCACCTCGCGCCGCAGGAGGACATGCCCTTCACCGCCGACGGCGTCGTCCCCGACCTGGTGCTCAACCCGCACGCGCTGCCGTCGCGCATGACGGTCGGCCACGTGCTGGAGATGCTCGGCGGGAAGGTCGGAGCGCTCGAAGGCCGCCGCGTCGACGGCACCGCCTTCCAGGGCGAGGACGAGGAGGAACTCCGCGGTGCGCTCGAAGACCACGGATTCGAGTCCTCCGGCAAGGAGGTCATGTACTCCGGCGTCACCGGCGAGAAGATCGAGGCCGAGATATTCGTCGGCATCATCTTCTACCACAAGCTGTACCACATGGTGAGCAACAAACTGCACGCCCGCTCCCGCGGGCCGGTGCAGGTGCTCACCCGCCAACCCACCGAGGGTCGCGCCCGCGAGGGTGGGCTTCGGCTGGGCGAGATGGAGCGCGACACCGTCATCGGGCACGGCGCCGCGATGGTTCTACAGGAGCGCCTGCTCGACTCCTCCGACAAGGAGACGGTGTACGTCTCCGCAGACACCGGGATGGTCGCCGTCGAGGACCGCGACCAGCGCCGCATCTACGACCCCGTCACCGGCGACGAGGACAACATCCACGAGATAGAGATCAGCTACGCGTTCAAGCTACTGCTGGACGAGATGATAGCGCTCGGCATCCGACCGCGCCTGAACCTCGAGGACGCAGTCTAACCCCACAACAATGTCAATGCAGACACCGAAGGAGATCGGAGCCATCCAGTTCGGGCTGATGGACCCGGAGACGTACCGAGATATGTCCGCGACGAAGGTCATCACCGCGGACACCTACGACGACGACGGCTATCCCATCGACATGGGGCTGATGGACCCCCGCCTCGGCGTCATCGACCCCGGCCTGGAGTGCCGAACCTGCGGTTCGCACTCGGGGTCGTGCAACGGGCACTTCGGCCACATCGAACTGGCCGCACCCGTCATCCACGTCGGTTTCACGAAGCTCATCCGCCGGCTCCTGCGCTCGACGTGTCGGGAGTGCGGCCGCCTCTCGTTGACCGACGAGGAGTCCGAAGAGTTCCGCAACGGTCTCACTCGTACAGAAGAACTCGGCGACGACTGGACGGACGTGCTGAAGGCGGCGGTCCGGCAGGCGCGGAAGGCCAAGCGCTGCCCGCACTGCGGCGCCCCCCAGCACGACATCAAACACGAGAAGCCGACCACCTACTACGAGGTGCAGGACGTGCTCGCGGGCGACTTCTCCGAGCGCATCGCCTCGGCGATGCAACCCGACGAGGACGAGGAGGACGACGCCGGTATCGCGCCCGCGACGCTCGCCGACGAGACGGGCATCGCGCTCCAGCGCGTCAACCAGATTCTTTCGGGCGAGTTCCGACCGGTCGGAGACGACCGCAAGAAACTCGAGAAGGCGCTGGACGTCGACCTGACCGAGGAGGACATGAACAAGCTGATGCCCTCGGACATCCGCGACTGGTTCGAGGACATCCCGGACGAGGACATCGTCACGCTCGGAGTCGACCCGTCCCGCGCGCGCCCCGAGTGGATGATACTCACCGTCCTGCCGGTGCCGCCGGTGACGGCCCGTCCCTCCATCACGCTGGACAACGGCCAGCGCTCCGAGGACGACCTGACTCACAAGCTGGTCGACATCATCCGCATCAACCAGCGGTTCATGGAGAACCGCGAGGCCGGCGCTCCCCAACTCATCATCGAGGACCTCTGGGAACTGCTGCAGTACCACGTCACCACCTTCATCGACAACGAGATTTCGGGCACGCCGCCCGCGCGGCACCGCTCCGGCCGCCCGCTGAAGACGCTCAGCCAGCGGCTGAAGGGTAAGGAGGGCCGCTTCCGCGGCTCTCTCTCCGGGAAGCGCGTGAATTTCTCCGCGCGAACCGTCATCTCGCCGGACCCGACGCTCTCCTTGAACGAGGTGGGCGTCCCCGAACGCGTCGCCCGCGAGATGACGCAGACGATGAACGTCACCCAGCGGAACCTCGACAACGCCCAGCAGTTCGTGCGTCACGGCCCCGAGGGTCACCCCGGCGCCAACTACGTCAAGCGACCGGACGGCCGCCGCCTGAAGGTCACGGAGAAGAACTGCGAGGAACTCGCCGAGAAGGTTGAGGCCGGGTGGGAAGTCAACCGCCACCTCATCGACGGCGACATCATCATCTTCAACCGGCAGCCGTCGCTGCACCGGATGTCCATCATGGCCCACGAGGTGGTCGTGATGCCGTACAAGACGTTCCGCCTCAACACGGTCGTCTGTCCCCCGTACAACGCCGACTTCGACGGGGACGAGATGAACATGCACGCCCTCCAGACGGAGGAGGCCCGCGCCGAAGCGCGCGTCCTCATGCGCGTGCAGGAGCAGATTCTCAGCCCGCGCTTCGGGCAGAACATCATCGGCGCGATTCAGGACCACATCTCCGGGACGTACCTGCTGACGAACGGCAACCCGCACTTCTCGGAGACGCAGGCGCTCGACCTGCTCCGCGCGACGAGCATCGACACGCTCCCCGAGGCCGCGGGCGAGGAGGAGGACGGCCGGCCGTACTGGACCGGTCGACAGCTGTTCAGCGAACTCCTCCCCGACGACCTGAACCTCGAGTTCACCTCCTCGACGGGCGACGCCGTCGTCATCGAGGACGGCCAACTCGTCGAGGGGACCATCGACGAGGACGCCGTCGGCGCGTTCGGCGGGGAAGTCGTCGACACGCTGGCGAAGGTGTACTCGAAGACGCGAGCGCGCGTGTTCATCAACGAGGTCGCCTCGCTGGCGATGCGCGCCATCATGCACTTCGGCTTCTCCATCGGCATCGACGACGAGTCGATTCCGGGCGAGGCCAACGAACAGGTCGACGAGGCCATCCAGAGCGCCTACGACCGCGTGCAGGAGCTCATCGACATCTACGAGGCCGGCGACCTGGAGTCGCTGCCGGGCCGTACCGTCGACGAGACGCTGGAGATGAAGATCATGCAGCAACTCGGCAAGGCGCGCGACTCGGCCGGCGAAATCGCCGACGACCACTTCACCGACGACAACCCGGCGGTCGTCATGGCCCGGTCCGGGGCGCGCGGGTCGATGCTGAACCTCACCCAGATGGCCGGCTGCGTCGGGCAGCAGGCCGTTCGCGGCGAGCGAATCAACCGCGGCTACGAGGGCCGCACCCTCAGCCACTACCAGCCGGAAGACCTCTCCGCCGAGGCGCACGGCTTCGTGGAGAACTCCTACCGCGGCGGGTTGACGCCGACGGAGTTCTTCTTCCACGCGATGGGTGGTCGGGAAGGGCTGGTCGACACGGCCGTCCGGACGTCGAAGTCCGGGTACCTGCAGCGCCGGCTCATCAACGCCCTGACCGAACTGGAGGCGCAGTACGACGGCACTGTCCGCGACACCTCGGGCACCATCGTGCAGTTCGAGTTCGGCGAGGACGGTACCTCGCCGGTGAAGGTGTCCTCGAACGAGAAGGACGGTATCGACGTCGAGAACATCGCGGACCGCGTCCTCGACTCCGAGTTCGCCTCCCAGGAGGAGAAAGACCAGTTCCTCGGCCGCCGCGAACCGCCGACGAACCTCTCGGAGTACGCCGGTCCGGGGCTCGACAAGGCGCAGAGCCCGGAGGTGCAGTCGGATGACTGAGTACGAACACGTCAGCGAGGACGTCGAGGCGCTGGTCGAGGACCGCGACATCCCGCGACGGCTGAAGCTCGACATCTACGACACTATCGAGAAGCGCGAGGGCGTCTCGCCCGACCGCGCCGACGAGATCGCGCAGGCCGTCGAGGCGCGCTACCTCGACACCCGCGTCGACCCGCTGGACCCCGTCGGCACCGTCTCCGCGCAGTCCATCGGGGAACCGGGGACGCAGATGACGATGAACACGTTCCACTACGCGGGCGTCGCCGAAATCGACGTCACGCAGGGGCTGCCGCGCCTCATCGAACTGGTGGACGCACGGAAGACGCCCGACACGCCGATGATGACCGTCTTCCTCAAAGGCGAGTACGCGACCGAACGCGAACGCGCCCACGAGGTCGTGTGGTCGATGGAGGCGACGAAGATACTCGCGCTCGGCGACGTGTCGACGAACGTGGCCGACATGGTCGTCCGCATCGACCTGAACGAGGAGACGCTCCTGGAGCGGTGGCCGACGGTGGACAACGTCGACACCATCGCCCAGGAGGTGTCCGAGACCATCGAGGACGCTCTCGGCGTCGCCACGCAGCGCTCGGGCACCGTCGTGGAGTTCGGCCCCGAATCGCCGAGTTACCGGCGCCTCCTCCAGTTGGTCGAAGAACTGCGCGACATCGTCTTCAAGGGCATCGAGGAGGTCACCCGCGTCGTCATCCGCAAGGAGGACAACGAGGAGACCGACGGCGAGGAGTTCGTCCTCTACACCGAGGGGTCGGCGTTCGGCGACGTACTCGCCATCGAGGGCGTCGACGCCTCGCGCACGACGAGTAACAACATCCACGAGATATACCGCAACCTGGGGGTCGAGGCGGCCCGCGAGTCGATCATCGACGAGACGATGAACACCCTGCGCGAGCAGGGTCTCGACGACGTGAACGTCCGGCACCTGATGCTCGTCGCGGACATCATGACGAACCGCGGCGAAATCGAGTCCATCGGTCGGCACGGCATCTCCGGGTCGAAGGACTCCGTGCTCGCCCGCGCGGCGTTCGAGGTGACGGTGAACCACCTGCTCGACGCCGCCGTCCACGGCGAGGAGGACGACCTCAACGGCATCATCGAGAACGTCATCGTCGGGAAGCCCATCGCAACCGGTACCGGCGACGTGGACCTGCGGATGGGGTCCATCGAAGCGCCGACCGAGACGGACGCGCCCGCGCCGGAGCCGTCGGACGACTGACGGATGACGGTCACGCTGTCGGACACGGCGCGGCAGTTCATCGCCCTCTTCGAGGACGAGACGGACGCGGTCGCACGCGACTGTCTCGTCCTTGAGGACCGCGTGGTCATCCTCGTCGCCGCGGGGCAGATGGGACAGGCCATCGGTCCCCGGGGACAGCACGTCCACGCCGTCGAGGAGAAACTCGGTCGTTCGGTCGAACTCATCGAGGACGCCGACACCACGGAGGCGTTCGTCGCGAGCACGCTCGCGCCCGCCGCCGTCCGGCACGTGACCGTCTCCGAGCAGAACGACCGGGTCGCGTACGTCGAAGTCGCCGACGAGGACCGCGGCGTCGCCATCGGTAAGGACGGAAAGAACATCGAGACGGCCCGGACCCTCGCCGAACGGCACCACGACATCGACGACATCCAGTTGACGTGAGGTAGCGCGGCGCCGGCGCCGCGGCCCCGACGCACTTCCCTTCGGCCCTCGAACCGACGAGCGACCGCAATGTTCGCCGCTCCGCTCGACCAGGTCGCGACGTTCGCCTCGGAACTCGACCCCGCCGTGAGGCGGGCCGCCGCCGCCGTCACCGCCTTCCTCGCCGTCTCGCTCGTCGGTCGCTTCCTCGTCGTCCCGGCCGCCGTCCGCGTCGTGCGCCGCCGGAACCGCGAGAACCCGACAGTGCAGGAGGCGACCGACCTCTACCTGCGAATCGCCGTCCTCGTCGCCGCCGTCGTCGCCGCCGTCCTCGCGGCGGGGTACGGGCGGGTGCTGACGCGCTCCGCGCTCGTCGTCGCGGCGGCGACGCTGGTCATCGGCGTCGCCGGGCAGGAGGTGGTCGGTAACCTCGTCAGCGGGATGTTCCTCGTCACCGACCCCAACTTCAACGTCGACGACTACATCGAGTGGAACGAGCGGGCGGGCACCGTCGAGGCCATCGGGTTCAGAACGACGCGCGTCCGAACCGCCGACAACCGCGAGGTGACCGTCCCGAACACGGAACTCGCAGCTAACCCCGTCGACAGACCGTACAGCCGCAGCCGCGTGCGCGAGACGGTTCGGCTCCCGTTCGACTACGACGCCGACGTCGACCGGATCGAGGCGGCGCTCGTTCCAGTCCTCGCGGAGATGGACGACATCCGCGAGGAGCCGGCGCCGTCGGCCACCGTCGACGAGTTCGACGCCTCGGCCGTCTGGGTGGCCGTCGTCTACTGGGTGGCGAACCCGATGGAGACGGACGTCCCGACGGTGAACGCGGACGCGATGGGGCGGATAAAGACCGTCTGCGACGAGGAGGGGTTCCCGCTCGGTCCGCCCGGTTACCAGCACCTCTCGGGCGCCGTCTCGGTTGCGGACGCCCGCGAGTGACCGGGCGGCGCGCGGAGACGGCCTCTCAGAACCGTTCGACTCCTGCGCGGTCCGCAGAAGGCGTAACTTCGAACGCAAAACGGCCTCAGAATCGTCCTTAGGGGGTGCTAACCCGACCTGCGGCCGTTTCGCCGGATTCGAAAAGGGAGGCTTAAGTAGCTCCGTCGGGAAGTCCGTGTTACTATGGCGAACGGCAAATACGCCGCGCGCAAACTCAAACAGGACCGGCAGAAGCGACGCTGGTCCGACTCCGAGTACGCGCGCCGCGAACGCGGTCTCCGCAAGAAGTCCGACCCCCTCGAAGGCGCCCCGCAGGCTCGGGGTATCGTCCTCGAGAAGGTCGGAATCGAGGCAAAGCAGCCGAACTCGGCCATCCGAAAGTGCGTCCGCGTTCAGCTCATCAAGAACGGGAAGCAGGTCACCGCGTTCTGTCCCGGTGACGGCGCTATCTCCTTCATCGACGAGCACGACGAGGTCACCATCGCCGGTATCGGCGGGGCGAAGGGCCGCGCGATGGGCGACCTCTCGGGCGTCAACTACAAGGTCGAGAAGGTCAACGGCGTGTCGATGATCGAACTGGTTCGCGGTAACGCGGAGAAACCGGTCCGATAATGTCCGAGAGCGACCAACCCGAGCCGGACGCGCCGGCCGACTCCGAGGAAGCGACGGCGAACGCGCAGTTGTTCGGCGTCTGGGACATCGTCGAGATGGAGTACGCCGACCCCTCCACCCAGCGCTACATCAACGTCACGCCCATCGCGCACACGATGGGCCGCCACGCCTCGAAGCAGTTCAAAAAGAGCGAGATCAGCATCGTCGAACGGCTCGTCAACCGACTCATGCAGTCGGACGAGAACACGGGCCAAAAGCAGAAGGCGATAAAGATCGTCCAGGAGGCGTTCGAGCTCGTCCACGACCGGACGGACGAAAACCCGATTCAGGTGCTCGTCACCGCCGTCGAGAACGCCGCTCCCCGCGAGGAGACGGTCCGACTCAAGTACGGTGGCATCTCCGTCCCGCAGGCCGTCGACGTCGCGCCCCAGCGCCGCGTCGACCAGGCGCTGAAGTTCCTCGCCGACGGCACCGCCAGCGGCTCCTACAAGTCCACGACGAGCGCCGCCGAGGCGCTCGCCCAGCAACTCGTCGGCGCGTCGAACTACGACGTGCAGACGTACGCCATCAACCAGAAGGAAGAGCGCGAACGCGTGGCCGAAGCGGCCCGATAAGCCCGGTTCCGTTCTCTCTCGTCTCTCTTCGTCTCCTCTCCGATTTCGAACTGCCGAGCGACGGCCGAGTCGGTCTCTCGAAGACGTCTCCAAGACGAGGCGTCGCCTCAGTCGGCCGCCGCGGACCCGCCGCTCGTCTTCGTCCCGACGGCGTAGGCCCGCGTCACGTCCACGAGCGCCTTCCGGTAGTCGCTCTCGGTGGGGTCGGCCGCCAGCGAGCGGAACCGCCGCTTGAAGGCGGGGAGTTCCACGCTCGGGGCGTCGTCGGCGGCGGCGTGGGCCAAGTCGTAGATGCGGTGGTCGTCGTCGATGAGGTCGTGTCGCTCCACCAGCGCGAGGGCGAACGCGGCGTTGACGGCGGTTATCTCGGGGTCGGCGTCCGCGGTGACGAGTCGGGAGTCGGGCCACGGCGACGGGCCGGGGTTGGCGGCGACGGCGCGCGCGAGTTCGGATTCGAGGAAGTGAACGAGTTTCTCCGCCGGCGCCAACGACAGCGTGATGTCGTCGGCGTAGATGTCCTTCATGTGGTTCGCTATCTGGTAGCAGTGCGCGAGCTTCCTGCGCTCGACGGAGTTCCCGGAGAGCGCGAGGTAGAGCGCCTCCTCGGTCGACTGGACGTGCGAGGCGTGGCGCTCCTCGTTGCGGGCCATGTGAGAGAGTTCGTGGAGGACGAGTTCGCGGGCCATGGCGCTCGTCGCGGCCTGCCGGGAGATGTTCAGGTCGTGTCTGTCGTCGTAGTGGGCCGCCCACGTCCGTTCGTCGGGGTCGTCGCGGACGGAGACGTGAACGGGCTTCTCCAGGTCGTACTCAGTCTCGAAGAGGTCGACGGCGCTGAGAAACGGATCCGGCGGCGCGGACCCGAGCACTCGTATATCCATGCGTATCGGTATCACGGCGTCTGCGACAAAGACTCTTGTGCCGACCGACGGATTCGGTCCCGGCCGCGCGGCGGCCGTCGGGGCGCGACCCGCCGATATCCGGTATCGTGGGAAAAAGAGTCATACCGCGGCGAGAGCGCCGCGCAGCGGCCGTTTCGCCACCGGCAAAACACTACCCTTTTGACCCTCCTACCAGTACGAACCGGTATAATGGGCCGACGAAAGAAAATCGTCCAAGAATGTGAGAAGCTGATGGACAAGCCGGAGCAGATCCGGAACATCGCCATCGCCGCTCACGTCGACCACGGGAAGACCACCCTGACAGACAACCTCCTCGCCGGCGCGGGTATGATCGCCGACGAGGGCGAGGCGACGCGCCTCATGATGGACACCGAGGAGGACGAACAGGAACGCGGTATCACCATCGACGCGGCGAACGTGTCGATGACGCACGAGTACCAGGACAACAACCACCTCATCAACCTCATCGACACGCCGGGCCACGTCGACTTCGGTGGCGACGTGACGCGCGCGATGCGCGCCGTCGACGGCGCACTGGTCGTCGTCGACGCCGTCGAGGGTGCGATGCCGCAGACCGAGACGGTCGTCCGGCAGGCGCTCCGCGAGGGCGTCAAGCCCGCGCTGTTCATCAACAAGGTCGACCGCCTCATCTCCGAACTGCAGGAGGGTCCCGAGGAGATGCAGCAGCGTCTCACCGACGTCATCGGCGACGTCAACGAACTCATCCGCGGGATGACCGAGGACAGAGACGACATCGACGACTGGACCGTCTCCGTCGAGGACGGCACCGTCGCCTTCGGGTCCGCCCTGTACAAGTGGGGCGTCTCGCTCCCGTCGATGCAGGAGACGGGCATGTCGTTCGGCGACATCATCGAACTCGAACAGGACGGCAAGCGGCAGGAACTCCACGAGCGCACGCCCCTGTCGGACGTCGTCCTCGACATGGTCGCCAAGCACTTCCCCAACCCGCTCGACGCCCAGCCCCGTCGTATCCCGCGCGTCTGGCGCGGCGACGACCAAACCGAACTCGCGCGGCAGATGCGCGAGGTCGACGACGACGGCGACGTCGTCTTCATGGTGACCGACATCTCGATGGACCCCCACGCGGGCGAAATCGCGACCGGTCGCCTGTTCTCGGGGACCATCAAGAAGGGTCAAGAGCTGTACGTCTCGGGCACCGCGGGCAAGAACCGCGTACAGTCCGTCGGTATCTTCATGGGCGGCGAACGGGAGGAGTTGGACCGCGGCGTCCCCGCGGGGAACATCGCGGCCGTCACGGGTCTCCGCGACGCCATCGCCGGTTCCACCGTCTCCTCCATCGAGATGACGCCGTTCGAGTCCATCGAGCACATCTCCGAGCCGGTCATCACGAAGTCCGTCGAGGCCAAGAGCATGGACGACCTGCCGAAACTCATCGAGACGCTCCAGCAGGTCGCAAAGGAGGACCCCACCATCCGCGTCGAGATTAACGAGGACACCGGCGAGCACCTCATCAGCGGGCAGGGCGAACTCCACCTCGAGGTCATCACCCAGCGCATCCAGAAGAACCAGGGCATCCCGGTCCAGACCGGTGAGCCCATCGTGGTCTACCGCGAGGCGCCGCAGGACGCCTCCCGCGAGGTCGAGGGCGTCTCTCCGAACCGCCACAACAAGTTCTACATCACCGTCCAACCCCTCTCTGAGGACATCGTCGAGCAGATTCAGCTCGGCGAGGTGTCGATGGACATGCCCGAACTGGAGCGCCGCGAGGCGCTGCAGGAGGCCGGCATGGACAAAGACTCCTCGCAGAACGTCGAGCACATCCACGGGACGAACATCCTCCTCGACGACACGAAGGGTATCCAGCACCTGAACGAGACGATGGAACTCGTCATCGAGGGCCTCGACGAGGCGCTCGACGACGGTCCGCTGGCTGCCGAACCCGTACAGGGCGCGCTGCTGCGCCTGCACGACGCGCGACTCCACGAGGACACCATCCACCGCGGTCCCGCGCAGGTCATCCCCGCGGTCCGCGAGGCCGTCCACCGCGCGCTCATCGACGCCAACATCAAGATGCTCGAACCCATCCAGAACGTCCGCATCGACGTTCCGTCCGAGCACATGGGGTCGGCATCCGGCGAGATTCAGGGTCGACGCGGCCGCGTCGACGACATGTACCAGGAGGGCGACCTCATGGTCATCGAGGGCATCGCGCCCGTCGAAGAGATGATCGGGTTCTCCTCGGACATCCGCTCGGCCACCGAGGGCCGCGCGTCGTGGAACACGGAGAACGCCGGCTTCCGCGTGCTCGCGGACAACCTCCAGCGCGACATCATCATGGAGATCCGAGAGCGCAAGGGAATGAAGCTCGAACTGCCGCAGTCCATCGACCAGTTCTGAGCTGAGAGACGCGACGGCGGCGCGTCCGTCGCCGCGTCACCGCTTCCCCCGCCGTCGGCCCGCTCCGTTTCGTTATCTTTCTCGATAATTAACACTGAGAATACCTGTTCTCGCGCCCCGTCCATTCGGACGTATGCTCACGAGAGTTCTTACGCTCGCGGAGCGCGTCGGGTTCGGGTCGCCCCCCGAGTCCGCCGTGCGGCAGTCGACCTCTGCAGTTCGCGTCGCCGCCAGCGGCCTCGTCGCGCTGACCGGTTTCGTCCTCCTCGTCCCGAACCTCGCGCCGTTCCTCCGCGGCGCGGACGACGGCCTCGTCGTCGCCCTCTCGCTGCTCGGGTCGGCCGTCTCGGCCGGACTCGTCGCCGCCGGCGGCCTGCTGTACCGGAGTCGCTTCAGCGACCGCAACGCCGCCCGTATCGCCGTCTGGAACCTCCTCGGCGTCTCGTCCTCGGAAGCGTCATGGCCGCGCACGCCGCCGCGCAGGGGGTGTTCGCGGGCGGCGTCGACGCCGCGGCGTTCACCGTCGGCAATCTTCTAGCTATTGGCGCGGCCGCGCACGTCATCATCGGCGTCTACGACGCCCGCCGGGTCCGCGCGGAGCAACTCGCGCGACAGCGCCGGCAGACGGCCGTGTTGAACCGCGTCCTCCGGCACAACCTCCGCAACGAGGCGCAGGTGCTCACCGGGCACGCGGACATCGTCGCCGGCGCCGCCGGCGATGACGGAACCCTCGCGCGGTCGGCGGCGGCGCTTCAGCGGAGTTCCGGCGCGGTCAGCAGCCTCGCCGACGGCGCGAAGGCCATCACGCAGGCGCAAGAGCGCGAGGCGTCCGAGTACGTCGAAACCGACCTCTCGGCCGTCGCGCGCGCGCCGCCGACGCCGCCCGCGGGCGCTACCCGGAGGCGACCGTTCGCCTCGACGCCGAGGCCGGCCTCGACGCGACGGTGCTCGGTAGCGCGGGCGTCCGCACGGCGCTGGACGAACTTCTGAAGAACTCAGTGGAACACGGCGGCTCGGCCGTCGACGTGGGGGTCTACGTCTCGCCCGACGCCGTCGAACTCCGCGTGAGCGACGACGGGCCGGGCATCCCGGCCCACGAACGCGACGTGGTCACCGGCGACGCCGAGATAACCTCGCTCACGCACGGCAGCGGCCTCGGCCTGTGGGTCGTCGAAGCCGTCGCCGCCTCGCACGGGGCGACGCTGACGTTCGCCGACCGGGAGGACGGCGGCGCCGTCGTCTCCCTGACGTTCCCGCGGGCGTAGGCGCCCCTCGACGCTTTCTCCTCCCCGCCGGCCGCCCGGACCCGACGCAGTTCGCCCGCTGACGCCGAGCGGTTCGTGCGGTTCACGACCGCACGCTCCCGGTTCCGGGATACCGCTGTTTCCTCATCGGTAACGCAGGACACGCCTCGCGGTCGCGGACGGCGGACAGATTTGCAATCGACGAAGGCTTATAACGCGCGCACCGAGTGCACGATAGTATGCTGACGGGGTCACACCGCCCGGCACGCATCGGTACGGAGCCACAGCGCGATTCCTCCCTGCCGACGACACCGGCGCCGGGTGTCGCGGGGGTGGCGCGATGACGGGCGCCGGGGCCGGGGTCGAACCCGAATCCGAGTCCGAGGCCGCTCCCGAGACTGACGGCGGTGAGCAGCCGAAGCCGCACACGATACGGCTGGAACTCGCCGACGAACCGGGGCAGCTCCTCGACGCGCTCCGCCCCATCTCCGAGAACGGCGGCAACCTCCTCTCCATCTTCCACGAGCGGGGGAACCTCACCCCCCGCGGCCGCATCCCGGTCGAGGTCGACTTGGAGTGTCTGCCCGAGCGGTTCGAGACTATCGTCGACGCCCTCCGCTCGGAGGGGGTGAACGTCATCCAGGCGGGCGCCGAGCACTACGGGGAGACACTGACGGTCCTGCTCGTGGGTCACCTCGTCGATACCGACCTCTCCGATACGCTCCGGCGCATCGAGCAGTGCTCCTCGGCGTCGCTGACGAACGTCTCGCTGAGCGCGCCCGAGGGCCGCGACGACGTGTCGAGCGCCAGCCTCCGGTTGGCGACGCACACGGGTCGGACCGAGGACGCCCTCGAAGTCGTCCGCGACGTGGCCGCGGAGAAGGACCTGCACGTCGTCGAACCGCTCACGGAGGCGGGCCAATGAGCGGCAAGCGCCTCGCCGTCGTCGGCGCCGGCGCCGTGGGCGGGTCGGTGGTCGAACTCGCCCGCGAGTACGGCCACACCGTCACGGCGTTCGCGGACTCGTCTTCGGCCGTCGTCGACGCCGACGGCATCGACGTCGACTCGACGCTCTCGCGCAAGGAGTCGGAGGGTCGCGTCGGGTCGGCCGACCCGGAGGCGGCGCTGGACGCCGAGTACGACGTGCTCGTCGAGGCGACGCCGACGACGCTCGGCGACGCCGAACCGGGCTTCTCGCACCTGCGGACCGCGCTCGAACGCGACCGACACGTCGTGCTGGCGAACAAGGGGCCGGTCGCCGAGCGGTACGCGGACCTGACGGCGCTCGAACGCGAGAGCGCGGGCGAGGTGCGCTTCGAGGCCACCGTCGGCGGCGCCATCCCGGTGCTCTCGACGGTCGAGGACCTCACGCCCGGCCACGTCACCGCCGCGCGCGGCGTTCTCAACGGGACGGCGAACTTCATCCTCTCGCGGATGGCCGCGGAGGGACTCGGCTACGAACACGTCCTCGCGGAGGCGCAAGACCTCGGCGTGGCCGAGGCCGACCCCGCCTTCGACGTCGAGGGGACGGACGCGGCGCTGAAGTGCGTCATCCTCGCGAACGTCCTCGCGGAGGGCGACCGCGAGTACACCCTCGCGGACGCAGACGTGGAGGGCATCCAGAACGTCCCCGGGAGCGCCCTGGAACTCGCCGCGGAGGACGGACAGACGATACGCCTCATCGGCGAGTGCACGCCGGAAGCGGTTCGGGTCAGCCCCCGTCTCGTGCCGCAGAACGCGGCGCTCGCCGTCACCGGCACGCGGAACATCGTTCAGTTGGAGACCGAACACGCCGGTCAGTTGAACATCAGCGGCCGCGGCGCGGGCGGCCCGGAAACGGCCTCGGCGGTGCTGGCCGACGTCGGTCGTCTCGACTAGCAGACCGCCGACTCGCGCGCTCTCTGCGCCGAAACTGACGGGTCGTGACACGCGCTCGCAGTCGTGCGGTGCGCTCGCATAAAACGCGGTACGCGGCCGTCTCGGCGCGTATACGTATCGAAATGGTTTTAGGTCCATCTGGCTAAACACGCCAACACAGAGCGCCTTAGCGCGTGACCTACCCATGAGTGACAAACCGCACCAGAACTTGGCCATCATCGGCCACGTTGACCACGGCAAGAGTACGCTGGTCGGACGACTCCTGTTCGAGACAGGATCCGTTCCGGAACACGTAATCGAGCAGCACCGAGAAGAAGCAGAGGAGAAGGGCAAGGGCGGCTTCGAGTTCGCCTACGTCATGGACAACCTCGCCGAAGAGCGAGAGCGCGGTGTCACCATCGACATCGCCCACCAGGAGTTCGACACGGACGAGTACTACTTCACCATCGTCGACTGTCCTGGCCACCGCGACTTCGTGAAGAACATGATCACGGGGGCCTCGCAGGCCGACAACGCCGTCCTCGTGGTCGCCGCCGACGACGGCGTCGCACCTCAGACCCGAGAGCACGTCTTCCTGGCCCGCACGCTGGGTATCAACGAGCTCATCATCGCGGTCAACAAGATGGACGTCGTCGACTACAGCGAGGACACCTACAACGAGGTCAAAGAGGAGGTTCAGCAGCTCCTCAAGCAGGTCCGTTTCCGTTCGGACGACGCGACCTACATCCCCATCTCGGCGTTCGAGGGCGACAACATAGCCGAGCGCTCGGACAACACCGACTGGTACGACGGCGAGATCCTGCTCGAGGCTCTCAACAGTCTGCCGGAGACGGAGCCGCCGACGGACGCGCCGCTTCGCCTCCCCATCCAGGACGTCTACACCATCTCGGGCATCGGTACCGTCCCCGTCGGACGTATCGAGACCGGTACGCTCAACCCCGGTAACAACGTCTCCTTCCAGCCCTCGGACGTGGGCGGCGAAGTGAAGACGGTCGAGATGCACCACGAGGAAGTCGACAGCGCCGGGCCCGGCGACAACGTCGGGTTCAACGTGCGCGGCGTCGGCAAGGACGACATCCGCCGCGGCGACGTCTGCGGTCCCGCGGACGACCCGCCGTCGGTCGCCGAGACGTTCAAGGCCCAGATCGTCGTGATGCAGCACCCCTCGGTCATCACCGCGGGTTACACGCCGGTCTTCCACGCGCACACCGCGCAGGTCGCGTGTACCATCGAGGCCATCGACCAGAAGCTCGACCCCGCGTCGGGCGAGGTCGCAGAGGAGAACCCCGACTTCATCAAGTCCGGCGACGCGGCGGTCGTCACCGTCCGCCCGCAGAAGCCGCTTAGCATCGAACCGTCCGGCGAGATTCCGGAGCTCGGTTCCTTCGCAGTCCGCGACATGGGTCAGACCATCGCGGCCGGGAAGGTCCTCGAGGTCAACGAGCGATAGATGCAGCAGGCACGCGTTCGTCTCGCCGGGACCAGCCCGGACGACCTCGACGACATCTGCGACGACGTCCGCGAAATCGCGAACAAGACGGGCGTCAACCTCAGCGGACCGATTCCGCTGCCGACGAAGACCCTGGAGGTTCCCACCCGCAAGTCCCCCGACGGCGAGGGGACGGCGACGTGGGAGCACTGGGAGATGCGCGTCCACAAGCGTCTCATCGACATCGACGCCGACGAACGCGCCCTGCGTCAGCTGATGCGGATTCAGGTGCCGAGCGACGTCAGCATCGAGATCGTTCTCGAAGACTGACTCGCTTCCCTGCCGCATCGACTCGCGTCGTCCACGCGGACGACGAACCGGCGCGCGTCTGGCCGCTCGACTCGAAGCCACGACGCTAAGGCGCACGCGCCGCTTTCTCTCGCGTTTCTCGCTCCGGTGAGCGGCTGCTTTGTTTCGCCCTCGCCGTTCGTCGGCCTGCGGAGACCGCACGACTGCGGTCGTGTCCCGTGTCAGTGCCTCTCTCGCCGGCTGCGAAACAGAAGGTACAAATGACCGGACGCCTTCGAACGAAGTGCGGGCTCGTAGATCAGTGGCAGATCGCTTCCTTCGCAAGGAAGAGGCCCGGGGTTCAAATCCCCGCGAGTCCACTACATTCTCTCGACACCACCGACGAGCGAAGCGAGTCGCGTGTGTCGAGTGCTGACGTGTACTGTCCGAGCGGAGATTTGAGCAGCGAGCGAACGTAGTGAGCGAGTGAGTTCAAATCCCCGCGAGTCCATTTCCTTTCGCTCACTTCGTTCGCTCCAGTCGATGGACTCGCTTGCTGCTCGAAAATCTTCGATTTTCGGCATGACGAGACGGCTTCGCCGTCTCGAACCACCCCGCTCGCTTCGCTCGCGGGGACCCCGCGAGTCCACTAACTTCTCTCGACACCGTTGATGAGCGACCTACGCGCCGACACCTCGCACGCCACTCGTCCAAACCACTGCAACCGCAGATTTTTCTAATCTGACAACGGTGACACGAGTAGGAAACGCCGCGATTCGCGCGACGCGAGCGGCGAGGACAACCAATGACGAAACAGACCACCTCCACCGGGCCGGACGGACGCTCGATACCAGACCTCTCCTACGACGAACTGGCGAACGAAATCGTCGGCGTCGTCGCCGAAACGAAGGGCTGCGACCCGACGACGCTGCGTCCGGTCTCCCAGGTGATGGACGCCGAGGCGGCCGACAGAGTGCTCGAAAACCCGAACACGGGTCTCTCGGTCGCCTTCGAGTACGAGGATGGCGTCGTCCGCGTGGACGACCACGAAGTCCGATTCGAGATGTCGAAGGAGTAGCGACCGGCCGCGTCCGCGTCGGTCGGGGCCGGTTGAGCGACTTACCGCCGTTCGTCGGTCGGTTTCTCGAACACGCGTTGGAGTTCGTCGCCGATACCGTCCTGCCACTTCCGACCGCACTCCTCGCAGACGTAGTCGGCGCCGTCCGCGCTGTGCGGGTCGGGGTCCGCTAGCGTCTCGCCGCAGTTAGGACAGTCGGTCACGTGAACGACGAGGGCACCCGCGCGCATGAGTGTGGTGGCGCTCTCGGAGGGCGCGCTCGACGGCCCCCGTCCTCTCTCCCGACGAGAATCAGCCGCCGCGTATACTCCCTCCGAGCGCCTCCCTTCGCTCGAACACATGTCCGCCACGTCCGAATCCTCGTCCCGGAGGCTCGCCCGCGCACCGCGACTGCTCGGTCCGCTCGCCGCCTGGGCGCTGATGGCCGTCGTCGCTGTTCTCAATGGGGTCTTCCGCGAGACGGTGCTCGTCCCGCGCATCGGCGAGTACGTCGGCCACGTTCTCAGCACCGGACTCCTCGCGGCCGCGATTGCAGCCGTCTCGTACGCCTTCTTCGCGACCACCGACGCCGAGTACGCGCGCGGCGAACTGTTGGCGGTCGGTACGGGGTGGACCGTCCTGACCGTCGGCTTCGAGTTCCTCGTCGGCTACGTCGAGGGGACGCCCGTCTCCGTGACGCTCGGACAATACGACGTCCTCGCGGGACAGGTGTGGATTCTCGTGCCGCTGACGCTGTTCGTGACGCCGCTGCTGTTCGGTCGCCGGTTCCGCCGGTAGAGGCTCGCGCCGCCGCGCGCCCCTGCGAGGATTCTCCGGGCCGTCGGCGCTACCCTTATGGACCGACCCCTCGACGTACGTCCATGGAGGATATTTTCGTCGCGCGCCTGATGTCGACATCGACGCACACCGTCTCGCCCGACACGCTCGTCGAGGACGCCGCGCAGATGATGATGGAGGAGGGCATCGGTTCGGTGATGGTCGTCGACGACGACAATCAGGTGGTCGGCATCCTCACCAACACCGACTTCGTGAGAATCGTCGCCGAACGCAAGCCGAAGGACCGCACGCCCGTCTCCGAGTACATGACCGAGGACGTGGTGACGACGACGGCGCAGGTGTCCATCCGCGACGTGGCCGACACGATGATGAACCACGGATTCCACCACGTGCCCGTCGTCGACGAGGAGGAGGGCGTCATCGGCATCATAACGACGACCGACCTCGCCGCCTACCTCTCGACGGCCGAGGCGCCCAGTCCCTCCTGAGGACGGACGCCGAACCGCACGACCGACCGCTCTTCTTCGCCCGTCGCTTCCGACGTGCTCATCGGTACCACTAAGCGTTCCCTCTGCGCACGGAGGGTATGGACGACGCGGAGTACGACGAACTCACCTCCTCGTTGACGCCGAACGAGGCCGTCGACGGGGTCACGACGTACCGCAACACCGTGAGCATCGCCTGTCCCGCCTGCGGGGACCCGTTCGACGACTTGGTCGTCTGCGAGGGCGAGTACAGCAGCCTCGAACTCAGCCGTATGCTCGACCTCTGCGTGTCGACGCACGAGGACGAGGTCGTGCTGTTCACGCACAAACAGTAACAAAAAATCCGGCGGCGAACCGTCCGCCTGCGCCTACGCCTCTTCTTCCGGCGGCAGACCGTTCTCGTCAACGACCTCGCCGTCGTCGTCGACGGTGACGATGCCGCGGTTGTTCACCGCGTAGGGGTCGAGGCCGACCTCTTCGAGGAACTGTTTGTACAGTCGCTCGGCCGTTTCGGCGTCCTTCTGCCGGTCGGAGGCCCGGTCGCAGAGTTCGATGAGGTCCTCGGGGACGTCGTTCTCGTGGACGATCCAGTGGTTGATGAGGTCCGAGAGCCGACGGATGGGCGAGGTGAAGTGCCCGTAGATGTCGAAGTTCAGGGCGTGGTGCCCGCCGAAGGGGTCGTTCATGTACTTCGCGCGCGGCATCACCTTCAGTACGGCGCGCTGAATCTTGTTCAGGGCGCGGCCCGGCGAGTCTTCCAAGGCGGCGTTGACGGCCTTCCGCGGGTCGTCGAACGACGCGCTCGGGATGGAGACGCCGTCGAGTTCCATGATTTCGCGCAGCGCCTTGTCCCACTGGTCGGGCGTCGGTTGCGGGTGGACGCGGTACATCGCCTCGACGCCGCGACCCCACATCAGTTCGTGCGTGACGGCCTTGTTCGCCTTCAGCATGCACTCCTCGATGATGGTGTGCGCGCGGTCGCGACTCGGATTCAGAACGAGAGAGCCGTCTTCCTTCCGCTGTTCGTGCATTCGGTCGGCGAGTTCGTAGACGAGCGTGCACTCCTCGTGGAGGGCGGCGTCCTCGTCTTCGAGGCGCTTCTCGGCCTGCGAGTAGGTGAGCCGTTCGTCCGACTCGATGACGGACTTGTAGATATCGATGGTCTCGAAGGAGAGGTTCTCCTTGTCTATCTCCATCTCGACGGTGTGCGCCAAGCGGTCCTCGTTGGGGACCAGCGAACACACCGTCTCCGCCAGCGTCGGCGGCAGCATGTGGATGGTGTAGGCGGGGAGGTAGACGGTGTTGCCCCGCTTGACCGCCTCGGCCCACATCTCCGACCCGGGGTGGACGTAGTGGGTCACGTCGGCGATGTGGACCCACAGTGTGTACGTCTCCTCGTCCTCCGCGATGGAGATTGCGTCGTCGAAGTCCTGCGCGTCGATGGGGTCGGTCGTCCACGTTGTCAGTTCCCGGAGGTCCTGCCGTTCGTCGACCTCCTCTCGAATCTCCGCCTGTACGTCTTTCGTGCGCTCTCTGGCCTCCGTGAGGACGGGGCCGGGGAACGCGTCGCGTATCTCGAACTCCTCGAAGAGTTCTTCGCGCTTCTCCTGCAGTTGCCGGGCGACGTCGGGACTGATCTCGACGGGGCCCTGCCCCTCAGCCGTCCCGGCCTGCGCCTGCGCGTCGTTCGACATGCCCTCGACTAAACGCGAGAGGTAGTTAGGCGTGTCGCACTATCCGATTCGCGCTCGCCTCGGAGAAGCGCCGCCGTCCGACGTCGAGACGGGCCGCGCGGCTACCGTTCCCGCTCCGTCTCCTCGGCGGGACCGTATCGCTCTTCGACGGCGTCGACGTACCGCCGCAGGAACTCCGTTTGCTGCAGGCCGTCCGCCTCGATGTCCACGAGGAGCGACTCCAGTTCCGCGCGCGGTTGGTGGCACAGTCCGCGGTAACACTCCTTGCAGAGGTGCTCGAACTCCTTGCCGCGCCGGTTCCAGCGGTCTCCTTCCTTGTCGTACTCTCGCGCCTCTCCCCGAAGGATCGACGTCCCGCAAGCGATACAGACGACCGTCTTCTGACCCCGGTTGGTCCGGGAACGCCACATAGAAGCCAGCATGAACCCGCGTTACTTAGCGTTTGTTCCGCGTCCGCACCCGACGGGCGCCGCTCACCCGCGGACGCCTGACGCTGCCCCGGATAGCGGTCGATTTATTCACCGCGGTCGCGTGGTCGGGGGTATGAAGGTCAAGTCCCGCCACCACCTTCGCTCGGACGAGATTTCGGAGTTGGAGGACGCCATCGCCGAACAGACCGGCGTGGCGCTGGACGGCGACACCTACGAGATGGTCGAACTCGCCGACGCCGACTTCGACGTGGTCCTCGTCGACGGCGACCCGGTGGTCGTCTATATGGACGACGAGCGCCCCTTCCTCACCGTTGCGGGCGCCAACGGCTACGAACCGACGTCGAACGTCGTCACCGTCGACGCGGGCGCCGTCTCGTTCGTCAGCGACGGCGCAGACGTGATGCGCCCCGGCATCGTCGACGCCGACGACGGCATCGAGGCGGGCGACCTGGTCCTGATAGCCGAGGAGACGCACGGCAAGGTGCTCGCTGTCGGCCGCGCCCTCGAAGCCGGGTCGGAGATGGTCGGCGACTCGGGCAAGGTCGTCGAATCGCTCCACCACGTCGGCGACGACCTGTTCCAGTTCTCCGTCTGAGCGGCGTCGTCGCCGCCGCCCGCTCACTCCTGATACTTCTCGACCGCCGCCTCGTACCCCTCCCGGGCCGTCTCGTACGTCTCTCGAAGGTCCGAAACCGGCGTCCGCGTCGCGTCGACGCGCAGGTCGTCGTAGTACGGCCGCGGCGACAGTTCCTCGGTGGTCTCGACCACCAGCGCGGCGCTCTGCACTTCCAGGTCCTCGCGCTTGTCGCCGCCCGCCTCGTGGCCCGCGTCGAGGGCGTCCACCAATCGCTTCGCCAGCGGTTCGTCCCGGTTCCCGGACTCGTACGCCTCGGCGGCGGCGTCGAGGACGGACTCGCCGACGAGGAGGTTGCCCGCGACGGTGTAGTTCTCGCCGACGCGGTGACCGAACCAGCCCTGACACTCCTCGCCGGAGAACGCGAACTCCCCCTCCGACCCGACGCCGTGCAGTTGTCGCTGCTCGCGCCCGCCGTCGGCGTTCAGGAGGGCCTGCAGGGCGTCGTCGACGGCGAGGCCGTCGTCGAGGTAGGCGATTCCCTTCTGCCCCAACTCGACGTTCACGAGGCTCTGCGTCGCCACCGCGCCGTGCTCGGAGGCGAACGGACAGAGCGTCCCGACGCCCGGCAGGCGCGTCGTGACGGCGACGCCGAACCGCGTCTGCTCCTCGCCCAGTTCGTCCTCGTACCGCTCGCGGACGCAGATGCTGAACGTCACGTTCGCGGGTCGGCCGCCCGGCGCAAAAACCCCGGTATCCCGGCTCGTCGCGCCCGTTCTGTCGGACGTCTGACGAGCGTCTGACGTAAGAACTATCCCGGCCGTAGCGGTTGTAGCCGACATGGGAATCATGAGCAAAATCCTCAGCGGCGGTGAGAGTCACACCACTGAGGACTACGTCGAACTCGACTTGGACGACTTCGACACCGCTCGCGGCGAAGCGGGGATGAGCGTCCGCATCGCAAGTATCGGCGGCAAGCAGGACGTCGTCGCCATCAAGGACGCCGTCTACGACGGCAACCTCGTCATCGCGGACATCACGCGGCACACCACCTCCGACAGCACGATGGAACACATCGTCGACGACCTGCGACAGGTGGCCGACGAGGTGGACGGCGACATCGTCCAGAAGGGCGACGACCAGATAATCATCGCTCCCACGGGCGTCACCATCGCCCGCGAGAAACTGTCGTAGTCCGTCGCTCGCGCCCGCCCCGACGCGACCGCGAACCGCCGCGCTGAGGTGTGCTATCCTACCACAACCGATGGGTTTAGCCGTCCGCTCACCTTAGCCGAGCGTAGATGAGCAAGGACTTCATCGAGGTGCGAGGCGCCGAAGAACACAACCTCAAAGACCTCGACGTCCGGATTCCCCGCGAAGCGTTCACCGTCGTCACCGGCCTCTCGGGGTCGGGCAAGTCGTCGCTCGCTTTCGAGACGATTTACGCCGAGGGACAACGACGGTACATCGAGTCGCTGTCGGCGTACGCCCGCAACTTCCTCGGGCAGATGGACAAACCGCAGGTCGAGGCGGTCGAGGGTCTCTCGCCCGCCATCTCCATCGACCAGAAGAACGCGGCGAACAACCCGCGTTCGACCGTCGGCACGGTGACCGAACTCCACGACTACCTCCGTCTGCTGTACGCCCGCGTGGGCACGCAGTACGACCCCATCACGGGCGAGGAAGTCGGCGAGCAGTCCGCACAGGACATGGTGACGCAGATTCTCTCGCTGCCGGAGGGGACGCGCGCGAAGATTATCGCGCCCGTCGTCCGCGACCAGAAGGGGGCCTTCGAGGACCTGTTCGACGACTTGGTCGCCGACGGTTACGCCCGCGTCGAAGTCGACGGCGAGGAGTTCGACCTCACGGTCGAGCGACCGGACCTCGACAAGAACTACGACCACACCGTCGACGTGGTGGTCGACCGAGTGAAGATACGCCCGGAGGACCGCTCCAGAATCGGCGACAGCGTCGAGACGGCGTTGGAGGAGGCCGACGGTATGCTAAAACTCGTCGTGCCGGACCCGCCCGAGGACGTGCCGTTCGCGTCGAACACCCGCTCTACGGGTGACCTCGCGGGCGAGGGCGACGACCGACTCGTCGTGCAGTTCTCCGAGGAACTGGGCAACCCCAACTCGGAGTTCCAGTTCTCCGAGATAGAGACGCGGTCGTTCTCGTTCAACAGTCCGCACGGCGCCTGTCCGGCCTGCGAGGGTCTCGGTCAGACGAAGGAGGTAGACGAGGAACTCGTCGTCGTCGACCCCTCGAAACCCATCAAGGACGTCTTCGAGCCGTGGTCGTACAACCGCTCGTACTACCGCACGCGCCTCGACTCGGTGGCGGCGCACTTCGACGTGAGCGTCGACACGCCGTTCGAGGAACTGCACGAGGCCGTTCAGGGCGCGTTCCTCTACGGCACCGACGAACAGGTCGTCTTCGAGCGACAGACGCGCAACGGGACTCGGCGAAAGGAGAAGCGCTTCGAGGGCGTCATTCCGAACCTCGAACGCCGCCACGTCGAGACGGACTCCGACTCCACGCGCGACCACATCGAGAAGTACATGGCGACGACCACCTGCCCCGAGTGCGACGGCACGCGCCTGAAAGAGCAGTCCCGGCACGTCCTCGTCGCCGACACCGCCATCACCGAAGTCAACCGGATGAGCATCGGCGACGCCCTCGAACACTTCGAGGGATTAGAGGCCGAACTCGGCGAGCGAGAACTGACCATCGCCGAGGAGATTCTCAAGGAGATTCGCGCCCGCCTCGGCTTCATGGAGGAAGTTGGGTTAGAGTACCTCACCTTGGACCGCGAGGCGGCCACCCTGTCGGGCGGGGAGAGCCAGCGCATCCGCCTGGCCACGCAGGTCGGGTCCGGTCTGGTCGGCGTCCTCTACGTGCTCGACGAACCGTCCATCGGTCTCCACCAGCGGGACAACGACCGCCTGCTAAACACCTTGGAGGGTCTCAGAGACCTCGGGAACACCCTCATCGTCGTCGAACACGACGAGGAGACGATGCGCCGCGCGGACACCGTCGTGGACATGGGTCCCGGTCCGGGCAAGCGCGGCGGCGAAGTCGTCGCGCAGGGCGACTTCGACGACATCTGCGCGGCCGAGGAGTCCCTCACGGGCGAGTACCTCTCGGGCCGACGGGAGATTCCCGTCCCCGAGGAGCGCCGCACCTCGGAGGGGGCGCTCACCGTCCGCGGCGCGCGCCAGCACAACCTGAAGAACCTCGACGTCGACCTACCCATCGGGCAGTTCACCGCCATCACCGGCGTCTCCGGGTCGGGTAAGTCGACGCTGATGCACGAGATACTGTACAAGGGACTCGCGCGGACGATGAACGACAACACGTCGGTTCACCCCGGCGAACACGACGCCATCGAGGGCACCGAGCACATCGAGACGGTGCGCCTCATCGACCAATCGCCCATCGGTCGGACGCCCCGGTCGAACCCCGCGACGTACACCGGCGTGTTCGACTACATCCGCGAACTGTTCGCGCAGACGAAACTGTCGAAGCAGCGCGGCTACGAGAAGGGCCGCTTCTCGTTCAACGTGAAGGGCGGGCGCTGTGAGGCCTGCGGCGGGCAGGGGACGGTGAAGATAGAGATGAACTTCCTCTCGGACGTGTACGTCCCCTGCGAGGAGTGCGGCGGCGCGCGCTACAACGACGCGACGCTGGACGTCACGTACAAGGACAAGACCATCTCGGACGTCCTCGACATGGAAGTCGCGGACGCCTTGGAGTTCTTCGAGTCGAACCGCCAGATTCGCCGCCGACTCCAACTCCTGAAGGACGTCGGCCTCGGCTACATGACGCTCGGCCAGCCCTCCACCACCCTCTCGGGCGGGGAGGCCCAGCGCGTCAAACTCGCCGAGGAGTTGGGGAAGAAGCAGACCGGCGAGACGCTCTACCTCCTGGACGAACCGACGACGGGCCTGCACAAAGAAGACGAGCGAAAACTCATCGACGTGCTCCAGCGACTCACCGACAACGGCAACACCGTCGTCGTCGTCGAACACGAACTCGATCTGGTGAAGAACGCCGACAACATCGTCGACTTGGGTCCCGAGGGCGGCGAGCACGGCGGCGAAATCGTCGCCGCCGGCACGCCCGAGGACGTCGCGCAGGTGGAGGAGTCCCACACGGGGCGGTATCTCCGCGACCTGCTCCCCGACGTCGACATCGAGGGACCGCGCTCGGACCGTCGCAAGCCGGCGAAGGCGCCGAGCGACGACTGACGGCTGACGGCTGACGGCTGACTCGCGACCGCGGTCGCGTCCCTCGCGGAGCAGTCGCCGGTCTCCGGCGGCGTTCGTCGCTCCGCTCGCTTCCGCTTCGGTTCTCGAAGTTGATTTCCCGACGTTCTCGAAGAGCGTCTCGCGCTCACTCCACCGTCGCCAACAGCGTCGCGGCGGCTACCAAGGAGACGGCAAGCGCGAAGATGCCGATGCTTTTCGTCGCCGTGGCGGCGTTCGGGCTTGCGGCGGCGGCGCTGTCGACCGATAGGAGGAACCCCGCGAGCCAGAATCCGCCGACGGCGACGCCGCTCATTCCCAGTGCGTATCTCGCCGTCCAGTTCGCGGACATACATCGGCTCTCTCGTCGGTGACAAAGAAACTGACCCTCCGGTTATCGAATTGGATACTTGGGCGCTCCGCAGTCGGCGGTCGACGTCCGTGCTCGGTGCCCGTGCGTACCCACGCAACCGTCAAGGCCGGCGGTGCGTTACGTTCGCGTATGACGACCTGCTACGTCGCGATGGCGGAGGACGTCCTCGTCGTCGGGGACGCCGAGACGGAGTCGCCGACGGCGCGCCGGACGTTCGAGGGGCACGAGGTGGAGTGTCTCGCCGCGGGCGACGACGCGCCGGCCCGCGCGTTCTGCGGGACGTTCGAGTCGGGTCTTCACCGGACCGACGACGCCGGGGAAACGTGGGACCGGGTCGGCGCCGACGCGATTCCCGAATCCGTGACGAGCGTCGCCGTCTCGCCGCACGACCCCGCCGTCGTCTACGCCGGGACGGAACCGAGCGCGGTCTTCGAATCGACCGACGCCGGCGAGACGTGGACGGAATTCGACGGCCTCGCGGACCTGCCGTCCGCCTCGGAGTGGTCGTTCCCGCCGCGCCCGGACACCCACCACGCGCGGTGGGTCGAACCGGACCCGGCGGACCCCGACCACCTGTACGTCGGCGTCGAGGCGGGTGCCCTCGTCCAGACGCGCGACGGCGGCGAGACGTGGGAGGACCGCGTCCCCTCGGCCCGGCGGGACACCCACTCGATGACGACGCACGGCGACGAACCGGGCCGCGCGTGGGTCGCCGCCGGCGACGGCTACGCCGAGACGCGCGACGGCGGCGAGACGTGGACGCACCCGCAGGCGGGACTGGACCACCGGTACTGCTGGAGCGTCGTCGTGGACGAGGCGGACCCCTCGCGCATCCTCCTCTCGTCGGCGTCCGGACCGCGCTCGGCGCACAATCCGGCGTCCGCCGAGTCGTACCTCTACCGACGCGAGGGCGGGACCGGTGACGACGGCGGCGCGTGGGAGCGACTCGACGACGCCGGGATTCCGACCGGTTCGGGCGTCGTCCGCGCGGTGCTCGCCCGCGGGCGTGACGCAGGCGCGTTCTACGCGGTCACCAACCGCGGCCTCTACCGCACCGCCGACGGGGGCGACTCGTTCGACCGCCTCGACGTGCCGTGGCCGGACGCCTACGAGGGGCAGACGCCGTCCGGCCTGGCCGTCGTCGGGGAGGCGAACCGCTGAACGGTCTCACGCCCCGATACTCGAATCGCCGGCGTGCATCCGTCGGAGTCGCGCCTCCCCCTCGGCCGCCAGCAGGGCGAGAACCAGCGGGAGAACCCAGCCGACGGCGTACAGCGCGCCGAACGACAGGCCGTCGCCGGAGGGGACGACGAGGACGAACCCGAGGCCGGCGCCGACGACGGCGGCCGGGGAGAGGCGACTGGTCTTGACGGCGACGTAGACGGGGACGGAACCGACGAGGACGAGTCCGACCGTGACCCAGACGGCGAGTCCGACGGTCGCGGGGTCGAGCGTCCGGAACTGGAGTCCGGAGAAGCCGACGACGACGGCGGCGTGGAGGACCCCGGCGGCGAGGGCGCCGACGCCCGTCTCGCCGTCGAGAGCGTCGTTGACGCGGGGGTGTCTGAGCGCGAGGTACTCGACGGCGGCGAGGGAGACGATGACCGCCTCCGCGAGGGCGACGCCGACGAGGAAGTCCGGGGCGACGAGCGAGTCGGGGGCGACGCCGCCCCGCCCGGTCCCGAGGCGCGGCCCGAACCCGATCCACGGCACCAACAGCAGCAGCGACGTGGTGATAGGGAGCGGAGTGAGAAGTCCGAGGTGATGTCCGACGACGACCACCAACCCGGCGGCGGCGAGCAAGACGACGAACAGTAGGGCGGTTCGAGCGTCGCCCATCGCGCCCGAGACACCCAAACTGAGGAGATAGCTCGTGAACGCGACGGGGGCGATGACGGCGGCGAGGAGAGCGTCCCGGCGCATACGTCCTTCTTCTCTATGCGTTGACTTATCACTACGCCCCGGCGTCAGTCTCTGCGCTCGCTCCGAAGTCGTGCAGACAGCGAAGGTATTTGTTCGCCGGCGGCCGAACCCGTAGCAAATGTATGATTTTGCCGTCGTCGGCGTCGGCCCCGCGGGCGCGCGCTTCGCCCGCCGGGCCGCGGCGGCCGGCCACGACGTCATCGCCTTCGAGAAGGGCGAGGTCGGCACGCCCCTGGCCTGTTCGGGCCACGTCAGCACCGACATCTGGGAGTACGTCCCTGACGGGGCGAAAGAGCGTCTCCTCCAAAACCGCGTCTACGGCGCGAACTTCCACGTCGGCGGCGCGGACTCGAACTCCTATCCCTTCTACAAGACCGAGGAGGTGTCGAACGTCATCGACCGCGTCGAACTCGACCGGACGCTCGCCGACTGCGCGCGCGAGGCGGGCGCCGACGTGCGGGAGCGACACACCGTCACGAGCGTCGAGGAGTTCCACGACCGCGTCGAACTCACCGTCTCGGCCGCCGGCGAGGAGGAGACGGTCGAGGCGAAGATGGCCGCCGGGTGTGACGGTCCGGTCTCGCGCGTCCGCCGGCAGGTCGGCCTCGACGAACCCGAGGAGATTCTGCACGGCGTCCTCGCGTTCGACGAAGCGCCCGACGACGGCGACTTCGTCGACGTCCACCTCACCGTCCCGCGCTTCTTCGCGTGGCGCATCCCGCGCGGCGACGCGGGCGTCGAGTACGGCCTCGCCGCGCCGCCGGGCGCGGAGGTCAACGAGATGTTCGACGTGCTCACCGACCAGTACGACGTGGAGACGACGCACTTCTGTTCGGGCGGCATCCCCATCGGACCTCCCGAACGCGTCACCACGCGCCGCGTCTTCCTCCTCGGTGACGCCGCCGCGCAGACGAAACCGTTCACCGGCGGCGGAATCCTGTACGGCATGACGGCCGCCGACCGCGCGGTGGAGACCGTCGACCCCGACGACCCGGCGACGCTCCGCGACTACGAGTCCGCGTGGCGGTCGGAGCTATCGAAGGAGATATCGATGGGTCGCTGGGTCCGCCGGGCGTACTCGCTCCCGGAACGGGTCCAACATCTCGGTCTGCGGTCGCTCTCGGGCGAGATTGCCGTCCACATGGACAAGCCGACGTCGTTCTTCTCGCGGGAGCACCTCGGGACGCTGTTGGGTCGCTGAGGCCTCTGAGGTCCCCGTCGGACTACTGGTTCCCCATCGCTCGCTTCGCTGACGGATTTTCCCCGTCGAAAAGTATTTGTTCGCTATCGGACTGTTCTCTCGTATGGTTGACATAGGCGGCGGTGACGACTCGTGGCCGGTGCCGCAGGTGTCCGAGGGTGAGCGAGGGTCCTCCGAGAACCGCTGGGACGTGTTTTGGTTCCTGCTCCCGGTCGTCCTCGTCTTCGTCGTCTTCGTGGCGGCGCTGTACGTCTGGTAGCGTTCGGTCGTCGGTTCCGATTCCGCTCGTCGCCCCGCCTATTCGCGCTCCAGATACGTCGGTAGCCGCCGCGACGTGTCGCTCCCCTCTACGAACGGGAGCGCCGTCACCTCGGCGTCCACCTCCTCGCCGTCGACGCGGACCGTCACGTCGTCCGCGCCGAGGTCGAAGTCCACCAGCGCCAGTGCGATGGGCGCTTCCAGCGACGGACTCTGCACGCCGCGCGTCACCTCGCCGACCGAGGCGTCGCCCGCGAAGACGGCCGCGCCCGACTCGGGGACCTCCTCCGGGAGCAGACCGACGAGGCGCTTGCTCGGCTGTCCTCGATTCTCGACCTTCGAGACGACCTCCTGGCCGACGTAACAGCCCTTCTCGAAGTCGAGGGCGTTCCGGAGGCCGAGGACGTTCGGGACGTTCCCTTCCAGTTCCGAATCGAACAGCGGCGTGCCCGCCTCGGCGGTGAGCGTCTCCCACGTCGCGTAGCCGAACGGCGGCGCGTTCATTCCGTTGGTGAGGAGCGTCTCGAAGACGCGCGCGGCGTCGTCGGCCGCGCAGACTACTTCGTACCCCTCCTCGCCCGCGAGGCCGTCGCCCGCGATGACGGTGACGCCCTCGTCGCCCATCGACCCGCGGACGAACGTCAGCGCGGGTTCCGGCGCGGCGGCGCCGTTGAGCACGCTCGCCACCTTCTCGGTCGACTGCGGGCCGTGGACGCCGAACACGCCGAAGTCGGTGGAGGCGTTCCGAATCGACACGTCCTGGATGAACACCTTCCCCGACCAGTCTTCGACCAGCGGTTCGGCCCGTTCGGGCGGCATGAAGCAGAGCAGTCGCTCGCCGGCGTTGTAGACGTACATATCCGTCTCGATTCGGCCCTGCGGGTCGAGCAGGAGGGTGTAGACGCCCTCCCCGTCGGCGTCGGGCACGCGGTTCGACACCGCGTTGTCGACGAACTCGACCCGGTCGTCGCCCTCGACGACGACGACGCCGTAGCCCATCTCCATCACCGCCGCGCCGTTGCGGACCGCACGGTGAGTCCGCGCCGGGCGGCCGTAGTCGCGGACGACCCGCCGGCCCGCGCGGGTCTCGAACGTCGCCCCGTACCGCTCGTGCATCTCCTCTACGACGGTCATTACTCCACTCTCCGCGCTCGGGCCTGAAAACGTCCACGTCACGCGGCCGTCTCGAATGCCCCGTTTCCGCTTACGCGCGCCGAGTCACAGCCCGAACTTCTCGCGGACGGCGTCGATGAAGCTCTGCTCCCCCTCCGGTTCCGCCGTCGGGTCCGGGACGACTCGGTCGGCCGGGAGGATGACGACGCGGTCCTCGCCGCTGTCGACCGAGATGAGTCCGTCGGATTTCAGCGCCGACAGGGCTTCCTCGATGGTGTCGATGTCCGCGTCGACGGCCGCGCGCAACTCGAAGACGGTCATGCCCTCCTCGGCCCGGTCGACGAGTGCGTCGAGGAGGTCGACCTCTACATCCCGCCGGTTTCGAAACTCCCGCCGCGCTCTCATGGTCGGTACATCGTCCGCGGTCGGTTTATACTGTCCCCCAGCCGTGCTCCCGACTGGCACACCGGACGACCGGCGTCGGACGGCGAGGGGGTACATTTTAGTCGCTGAGTTTCCGAACACCGGGTAATGGGACTCAAGTGCCGTCTACTCGGGCATCAGTACGGGGACCCCGAGATAGAACGCGACCGTGAGGAGCGGGGCGACGAAGTCGTCGTCACCATCCGCGAGATTCAGGTGTGCCAGCAGTGCGGGGCCGAACACGTCGTTAGCGAGAACAAGGAGGTCACCACCATCCGAAGCGCGCAGGAGGTCGGACTGGACCGCCAATCCGACGCCGCGCCCGAGGCGGCCGACCCCGCGGCCGCCGACGACGCCCCGGCCGGTCCCGAGACCTCCCCCGTCGACGACCCCGACGCCCGCGTCCCTGAGGCCGAGTCGGAGGGCGACGCTCCGAACCCGTTCTCGCCGGAGGCCGCGGGCGACGTCCCCGACTCGACCGAGACGGCCGACGCCCCCGACGCCGCCCCGGACCCCGAGGCGGAGACCGACGCCGACTCGGAGTCGTTCAACGACGACGACTTCGAACCCCCGTCGGACCCCGAGGAGGACGACGCGGTCATCCTCGGCGAGGAGGACACCGAACGCGACGAGACGCAGTGGCCCGAGGACGCGGGCGCCGACCCCGCGACGGCGGCCCGAGAGTCGGCGGCGGGAGACCCGCCGGCGCGGGACCCGACGGCGCGGGACCCGACGATGCAGGACGCCGCGGCCGAGGAGTCCGCGGACGGACAACCGGTCCCGACCGACCCGCCCGCCGAGGAGGACGAACCCGTCACCGACGACGCGGAGTTCATCGACGCCGACGAGGAAGCGGCCGACATCCCCGGTGACCGCGGCCACGGAGAGTGGCCCGAACGGACCGACCTCGAAGAGCGACAGACCACCTGGCCCGTCCAGAACGGCGAGGACGAGGGTTTCGACGCGGAACCGTCCGACGGTGCGCCGGCGGAGGTGTCGTTCGGCGGACTCGCACCCGAGGCGAACGGCCGGTCGTCCGACGGAGCCGACCGGGGGAGTTCCGACGCCGGCACCGCCGCCGCCGACGAATCCACCAGCGCGGAGCCGCGAGAGGACCGACCCGACGTGCCCGACGACCGGGTCGAGTTCTACTGTCCGAACTGCGGACACGCTCGCGGTGCGGGCGTCTCCTCGATGCGCGCGGGCGACATCTGCCCCGAGTGTCGACAGGGGTACATCGGCGAGCGCCGACTGTAGTTCGACTCGCCGCCCTCACTTGTAAACGTCTTATAGGGGCGCGAGACGCTTTTATACGGCATAAGAAGCGACGAGGGACGAAACAGGTAAACCGTCCCCTGTCAAACGACGGGCCATGAAGGAGTACAAGATGCGCCGCGGCGAGACCCTCGACGAGCGAGTACCCGACATGGAGTCGTACGTCGAGGAGATGTTCGGACCCATCACCGAGACGATGGACTACAAGGGCAGCGACCTCTACGTCGTCGGCGAACCCTCGAACCCCGTCTTCGAGAAGATCGTCGCCGGCGCGGTCGAGTACAGCGGCAAGAAGGACAAACTCGCCGTCGAGTTCCACGAACGCGACCCGACGGAACTCGGCCCCGACGAACTCGAAGCGGCCGGCGACGCCGTCGACGCCAAGAACACGTTCCTCCTCGAGGCGACCGGCCGGGACGCCAAGTCGCGCCGCGACTCGCTGAAGCGGTCCGTCGAGGACGAGTCCCCCGACTACTGAACCGAGCGAGTCCCTTCTCCGCGCGAGCGACGCCTTCGTCCGCGCCGTCGGCCATCCCGGAGCGACCGTCTCCCGCCGCGAACGTTCCGATCAGAGCCGTTCGGGGAGCCATCCCCCGTCGACTTCGACGTTCTCGCCCGAGAGGTACTCCGACCCCTCGTCCCAGAAGAAGGAGACGGCGTGGGCGACGTCGTCGACGGTCGCCCACCGGCCTCGGGGGGCGTCCTCGGGGAACTCGTCGGACGTCTCGACGACGTACGGCGAGACGGCGTTCACCGTCACGCCGTCGTCCTGCGTGTCCGCCGCGAGCATCCGCGTGAACATCAACACGCCCGTCTTCGCCACGAAGTACGGGAAGTTTTTCGGGTGGACGAGCGCCTTCTCGCTGCCGGCGTAGCCGACGTTGACGATGCGCCCCCACGACTGCTCACGCATTCCCGGGAGCGCGCGCTTCGAGCAGAGCACCGTCCCGTAGAAGTTCGTCTCGACGACCCGCCGCCACGTCTCGAACGCTATCTCCTCCCAGTGGGCGGGCGCGAAGTCGCCGACGTTGTTCACCAACACGTCGACGCTCCCCAGTTCCGCCTCGGCGGCGTCGAACATCGCGTCGACGCCGTCGGGGTCCGTCACGTCCCCCTGCACCGTCGTCGCGGCGGGAGCGCCGAGTTCGCGGGCCTCGGCGGCCGCCTCTGTGGCCGCCTCCTTGCTGGAGTGGTAGTGTATCGCCACGGACGCGCCGGCGGCGGCGGCGCGGAGGGCTATCGCCCGACCGATACCGCCCGAACTCCCGGTGACCAACGCGACGCGATCGTCCAACTCTGGTGAAAGCACGTCCGCCCCTTAGAGGGAAACCACATTACGCCGTCGCCCGGGAACCGGCGGCCGTCGATTTTCCGACCGACCCGCCCGCGTCGTTCCGGAGAAAGCTACATGGCAGTCGCACGTGATGTGAGGCCGTAAGCCACGACCGGTAGCGACCCGCTTGAAGATTTATCTCGAATCTGGGTAAATAATCGTTACAGCTAAGTCGTCGGGCGGTGATGTCGGAGCCATGGCCATCAAGACCATCCTGTTAGCCATCGGCCCGGGAGACGCGGACCGACTCGACCGACTCGCCGAGGAGACGATAGACGTCGCCGGACCGACCGGCGCCCGCGTCATCCTCGGACACGTCTTCACGCGCGAGGAGTATGATTCGGCCCTCGACAACCTTGACTTCGACCGGACGGCAGACGAGGTGACCCCGGACGACGTGGCGACGCGACACTCGACGGTCCGCGAACTCGTCGCGAAACTCGACGAGGCCGGCGTCGAATACGGGATTCGCGGACGCGTCGGCGAGCACGGGGAGTCCATCGTGAACCTCGCGAAGAACGTCGACGCCGACCGCGTCATAGTCGGCGGCCGCCGCCGGTCGCCCGCCGGGAAGGCGGTCTTCGGCAGCGTCGCACAGGAGGTCATGCTCTCTGCGCCCTGCCCGGTCACGTTCGTCCGCGCGGACACGAAGTGAGTCAGGACGTGACCGCACGCAGGGGTCGCGTCCCCGACGCGTGCGACGCCTTCGGTGCGTGCAAATCGAACTCGGATTCGTGTGAGAAACCTCTTAGTTAAGTGCGGGGCAAACGGGTATCGGTACAATGGCCTACTACGTGGGTGTCGATCTCGGGGCGACCAACGTCCGCGCGGTCGTAGCCGACGAAGACGGCACGGTCCTCAGCAGTCGCAGCGACGGGACGCCTCGCGGTCCGACCGGTATCGCCATCACGGAGGCGATCCTCCGAATCGTCCGCGAGGCGTGTTCGGACGCGGACATCGACCCCGGCGAGGTGGTCGCCGCCGGCGTCGCCTCCATCGGTCCCCTCGATCTCGCCGAGGGCGCCGTCGAGAACCCCGCGAACCTCCCCGACACCATCGATAGAATCCCGCTCACGGGACCGCTCTCGGTCCTCCTCGACACCGACCGCGTCTACCTCCACAACGACACGAACGCGGGCGCCATCGGCGAACGGTTCCACTCCGAACGGAACCCCGACGACATGGTGTACGTCACCATCTCCTCCGGCGTCGGCGCGGGCGTCTGCGTCGACGGCAACGTACTTTCGGGGTGGGACGGCAACGCCGGCGAAGTCGGACACATGACGCTCGACCCGCAGGGCGAGCTCACCTGCGGATGCGGACACGACGGTCACTGGGAGGCGTACTGTTCGGGGAACAACATCCCCCGGTACGCGAAGTTCCTCTACGAGGAGGACGGCAGCATCGACACCGTCCTCCCTATCGAAGACCCCGACTTCTCGGCGGTGGATATCTTCGAACACGCCGAGGACGACGAGTTCGCCCGCTACGTGGTCGACCAGGTCGGCCACTGGAACGCGATGGGCATCGCCAACATCGTCCACGCGTACGCTCCGCTCACCATCTACGTCGGCGGCGCCGTCGCGCTCAACAACCCCGACCTCATCCTCGACCCCATCCGCGAGCGAATGGACGAGATGGTGATGGTGAACGTCCCGCAGATAGAACTGACGACGCTCGGCGACGAAGTCGTCGTGCAGGGCGCGTTGGCGAGTGCGCTGACCGGGGGCACTGGTGACCGTTCGCGCCTGTAGGGCGCGAAAATTCACGAGTGGTCCCGCAGGTGGGACCGGCGACCGGTCTCGTCTGTAGGGCGACGATTCGAACGGACCCGGTCGCTCGAACCGCCGACTTATCCCGCTCGAACTCCGAACGGGCGCATGCGCCGCCGCGACTTCCTCCGCACCGGGGCGCTCGCCGGTGCGACCGCCCTCCTCCCCGCCGCCGCGACGCCGACGGCCGTCCATCCCGGCCCGTACCAACCGTACGGCCACGTCGACGTTCCGGGGACGAAGGAGGCCGTCACTTCGCCGGACGGGAACGTCGCCTACCTCGCCACCAGCACCGGGTACGCGACGGTCGACGTCTCCGTTCCCGACCGCCCGGAACTCCTCGCCGACGTGCGCGAACCCCTCGCGGACCACGAGTCCGGACCCCTCCGCGGAATCTACGACGTGAAACTCGACGCGACGGACTCCGAGACGCTGGTCGTCGTCGGCCCGGCGAACCCCCTCCCCGGCGCCGTCGCGGGCGTCCTCGTCGTCGACGTTACCGACCCCGCCGCGCCCGAACGCGTCGCCTTCCACGAGACCGACTATCCGATTCACAACTGCTTCGCGCGCGACGGCCTGGCGTACCTGACGAAGAACGACGGCGAGACGAACGCCCTCGTGATACTCGACCTCGACTCCGGCGAGACGCTCTCGGAGTGGACGCTCACGGACGTCGACGGCGCGTGGGCGGACGTGCGCAACGGGCGTCGGTCCGTCCACGACGTGTACGTCCGCGGGGACGCCGCCTACCTCGCCCACTGGGACGCGGGCACGTGGATTCTGGACGTGTCGGACCCGGCCGCCCCCGAACGCGTCGGCGGCGTCGCGGTTCCCGACCCGACCGAACTCGCGGCCTCGACAGCCGAGAACGGGCGCGGAGGTATCCTCCCGCCCGGCAACCACCACTACGTCGCCACCGACGAATCGGGGACGCTCCTCGCCGTCGGGAGGGAGTCGTGGGCGCGACGCGTCGGCGGGGGCGACGGGAGCGAAGAGTCCGAGTCGCGCCTCGTCGGCGGCCCCTCCGGCATCGACCTCTGGGACGTGTCGGACCCCGCCGCGCCGGAGAAGCTATCGACCATCGACCCGCCGCCGTCACCGGACCCGACGTACGGCGGCGTCTGGACCACCGCGCACAACTTCGAGCTCGCCGACGGCCGCCTGTACTCCTCGTGGTACCGCGGCGGCGTCAAGCGCCACGACGTCTCGGACCCGCGGAACCCCGAACAACTGTCGCGGTGGCGGATGCCCGACGAAGCGTCGTTCTGGACCGCCCGCCTCGCGAAACCCGGCGCGCAGGAGGGTTTTTTCGTCGGGGCGAGTCGCGGCGTCGGCGACGTGCCGGGCCGCCTGTACACGTTCCCCGACCACGCGGGCCAACAGGCCTCGGCGCCGTCGCTCGCCCCCGAGAGAGCGAGCGAGACGGAGTCGCTCGTGGTGACGGGGACGGAGACAGAGACGTCGTCAGACGGACGCGCCGCAGAGACGGACGACGGCGCGTCGGCGTCCGCACCCGGATTCGGCGCGGGGGCCGCCGCGGGTGCACTCGGCCTCGCCGCGTGGCGACTCCGCCGGCGCGTCCGGCGGGAGTGACCCCAACGCCCGAATCCGAGCGATAGAACGTGAGAGACATCCGTCCGCGCGCCGAGCGTCTGACGGTAACCGGAAGGCATCAAAGTGTGGGGCGCGAAGAGGGAGGTATGACCGACGACGGGGACTCGCTGAAACGGCGTATCGAGGACTGGATGGTCGGCCAGATGCCCATCATCCAGATGCACGGCGGCGACAGCGTCGTCCGCAAGGCCGACCCCGAGTCCGGCGAAGTCGTCGTCGAACTCGGCGGCGCCTGTTCGGGGTGCGGCATCTCGAACATCACCGCGAACAACATCAAATCCGACCTCATCATGGACTTCGAGGACGTGACCGACGTGCAGGTGAAGGTCCCGAGTTCCGGCGACCACGGGGCCAGCACGGTCGAGGGCGGCCGCGGCGGCGAACTCCAGTACGGCGAGGAAGACACGGGGCACTTCTAAACCCACCTTTTTGGCGGGGTCCTCGACGACGGCGAAGCCGTCGCCTCGACCCCCGCCAAAAGCCTGGAGGGAAAAAGCCGCGACTCGCTTCGCTGGCGCTCGCTCGCCGCGGTACGACCGCTCGGAGTCTCCATTAGCCGCCGCTTCTCGCCGAAATCCACGGCGAGCGTGCAATACGGAATTCGGCTACGTTGAAACGCTCGGTTGCTGATAGTTTGCTAGGGCTGTGCTGAATAGAGAGCGCAAATCGGTCACGGACTCGGCACCTGCTGTAAGAGAATTGAATCGCTCAGAATAGGGGAGGTACGAATCGTTCGGTGAAGAAAGGTTACTTACCAGTACAATTCGTACAGACAGCCAATGAACGGGGCTTCTACTCTTCCCACCAAGTGTCCTGAATGCGGGGCAATTGAGTCCTATGTGAGGCGATTTGAGACTGGCGGAGGTTGGCGGTCCGTTTATCGGTGTTCAAACTGCGGACGGCAACATGTTCCATCGGACGGAGACACTGTTTCTTTCTGAATACGCACGTCTCTACTGAACGGCTGTTTCGCAATCAACGGCGTGAAACGAATCGCAGTGGCGTGCTGAATACGTCCTCTGTAGTCAACACGCGGTCTGTGTCAAGTACCACTGATTGCAACAGAAATAGATCTTCGGCTCGCTAACCGCTCTCCACCTCCGATTCGCCCGCTCACACTTTCACGAACTGCGCGCGTCCGCTCTGTCCGACCGTGATGCGGTAGCCCTCGTAGGTGAACGTCACCTCCACCTGCGCCTCCGGCGCGGGCGGGTTCGAGAACAGGTGGTCCAGCATGTGGTCGATCTGCGTATACGTCGGTTCGAGTCGGTCCGCAGCGGTTCCCTCCAACTCGGCAACGATTTCGGCCACCTGTACCGCCGGCTCCTCGGCGCTCGTCCGTAGCTGTCGCTGAATTATCGCGTCGTCCGGCGTCTCATCCATCCCACTAACTCCTCGCAACCGCCCGACAAATAATTCGCGTTCGTTCGTCGTTCCCGCGACCGACTCTCACTTCGAGAGCGCGTTCTCCAGACTCGACGCCACCGACCGCGCCTTCTCGGCGAGGTCCTCGCCGACGTTCCCCGCTTCGACCGCCGCGTCCAGTTCGTCGTCGTCGACGCGTTCGACCGTCCCGTCGGGGTGTTTTATCACGTCGACGTGCAGGTCGACGTAGCGCGCCTCGTCGGGGAAGCACTCGACGGGCGTGCAGACGTTCACGTACGTCCCCTTCAGGTCGCCGTCGGCGCTCCGGTAGACGGTCGGATACCACCACCGACCCTCGCGGAACTTCGTCAGGGCGGTGTCGCCCGACTCCCGCGGCGTTCCGAGGGCGTCGTACGTCCCGCCGCCGGAGAGCGACCGCTCCACGGAGAGAGTTCCGTCGGCGTCCCACTCGACCACCTCGCCCCGGCCCAACTGGAACGCCCGCCCGTCGGGCTTGCCGTGCCCGATGGCGACCCTGTCACCCTCGACGGGACCGAACTGTCGCGTCACCACGCCGAACGGGAACTCCCCCGAGGGAGCGCACATCGCCTCCACGAAGTCCACCCCGGCGCTGGCGGCCTCGCAGGAGGCTTTCGTCCGGTGGTGACCCGGCATCGTCGTCTCCACGTCCCGCCGGTGCTCGTCCAACGCGAAACGCGACTCGCGACCGAACCAGACCCACCGGCCCGCCCCGGGAACGGCGAGTCGCCGGAGCGGTTCGGGGTCGTCGTCCGCGTCCGCGAGGGCGTCGTCCATCGCTTCGGCGCGGTCGACTGCGCGTTCGAGGGCCGCGCCGAGGGCGTCCATGTCGGCCTTCGTGGCCGCGTGCGACCACTCGATGCCCCATCCCTCCGGTAGGTCGACGGAGAGGAAGTCGGTCATGCCGACGAGTTCGCGTCCGGCGGCGTCGTCGCGGGTGTCCACCGTGACGCCGTCGCGTCCGCGAACCAGCGTCGCGAGTCCCGCGCCGGCGCGCACGCCGGTTCCGAGCGACGCTCTCCGGTCGCTCCACGGCGGTTCCGGGTCGCGAACCTGCACGCGGACGGCGTCGCCCTCCTCGATTCGTTCGTCCGCCTCGCGGAACGGGAGGAAGCCCTCCGACTCACCGAGCGAGCAGACCGCTCCGGAGCCTTTCGTCTCCGTCACGCGGGCGTCGAAGACGGCGCCCGGCGGCGCGGGGTCGGCCCAGACGAACGTATCGATACCGACGGCTCCGAGTAGGTCCGTCACGGACCCGACGGCGTCGGCGTCGCCGTGGACGCCGACTCCCCGCCGGTCGTCCGTCGTCGCCGCCGTCACCTCGTGGTGGCCGTCCTCGAACTCCGCCTCAAAGCGGTCGCGGATGGGTTCGGAGGCCTGCACCACCTCGTGGCCGGCCTCCAACAGGAGGCGTGTCAGGGCCGTCGTGTAGATGCCGCGGACGCGGACGCGCGCGGACTCGGGTTCGGGTTCGGAGGCGGGCCCGGATTCCTCCTCGCTCATCGCAACGAGTCCGGGTCGCGGGCAAACCGGACGCGGGCGTCGACGGTCGGTCCGAGCGACAGTTCGACCGTCTCGTCGTTCAACACTCGTCCGCCCTCGACGGGAACGCCCCACGAGTCGAAGCGGAGGTAGCCCCGCAGGTCGCTGCCGTGCGTGAACAGGTCGACGAACTCCACCTCGTGTTCCTGTATCTCGTCGGCGCTGTGGGCCATCTCCATGTCGGAGTACATCGTTCCGCCGTCCTCGAAGAACGCGCGGATGGTCTCGGCGTCGCGTTCGACCGCGTCGGCGACGGCGTCGGAGGCGGTTCGAATCTCCTCGGTCGTGAGGCCGGCGTCGCGGAGGGCGGCCTGCGTGCGTTGGTCGAAGTGCATGTCGTCGGGAGTAGGTTCCCACACCCTTTCAAGCGCCCGTTTTCGGCCGCCGACGCCGCGGTCGGCCGAAGACGTTACGGGGTGCCCATTGTATTGTCAGGGCGAGATGGCAGAGAGACGAGACCCGGTCGAACGAGCATCGGAGCCCTCGACGGACCTCTACGACGTCTCCACGTGGGAGGAGCGGACGTCCGTCGACGGTCTCGCCGTGGCGCTGTATCGCCTCTTCACCGCGTCGGCCCGCATCGTCGTCGTCCTCCTCGCCCTGATACTCCTCCTCGCCATCGGCGGGTTCGCGGCGCTCACCACCCCCGAGATAGGCCTGCTCACGGCCCTCTCGGCGATTCCCGCGCTGGGACTCGCCGGCTACGTCTACTACACCGACGCGACGACGAACGAACCGCTGTCGCTCCTCGTCGGGACGTTCCTCCTCGGCGTGCTGACCGCCAACTTCGCCGCCGTCCTCAACGGCGCCCTCCAGCAGTACTTCCAGGCGCTCGGCGGCCTCGGCATGATACTGTTCTTCTACCTCGTCGTCGGCCCTGTCGAGGAGACGGTGAAACTCCTCGCGGTGCGCCTGTACGCCTACACCGACGACCGGTTCGACGCCGTCGTCGACGGCGCCGTCTACGGTGCGATGGCGGGTCTCGGCTTCGCGGTCATCGAGAACGCCCTCTACATCACCCGCCAACTCCCGCAGGGCGGCGACGGACTGGAGTTCGGCCTCGGCCTCATCGGCGCCGGCGGCGGCATCACGGCCGTCCGCGCCCTCGCGGGTCCGGGGCACGTCATCTACTCCGCCATCGCGGGCTACTACCTCGGACTCGCGAAGTTCAACCGCGAGAACCGCGGCCCCATCGTCGTCAAGGGCCTGCTCATCGCGGCGTTCGTCCACGCGACGTACAACGCCACCGTGAGCATCGGCGCCGGACTCATCCAGACGTTCACGCCGCTCAGCGGTCTCTGGGCGTTCCTCGCGTACGTCCTCATCTACGACAGCATCTTCGGCCTCTACCTCATCCGGAAGATTCGACGGTACCGGCAGGCGTACCGGCGGGCGCACACGCCGATGCAGGACGACGGGTCGATCCAGTCGGAACAGACCGAGTTCGAGTAGTCGGGTCGGTCGCCTCGGCGTTCTCGGTCGTTTTCAGTCGCTTCGGAGCGCGTCGGCGTACCCCGACACCATGTTCTCGACGTACTTCGCCACCACGTCCACCTCGACGTGGACGGGGTCGCCCACCGACTTCTCCGAGAGCGTCGTCACCTCGTACGTCGTCGGGATGACGGCGACGGCGAAATCGCCCTCGTGGCGGTCCGCGACGGTGAGGCTGATGCCGTCGAGACAGACGGAGCCCTTTCCCACGACGTAGTTCGCTATCGACTCGGGCAGGTCGAACTCGAAGTACCAGTCGTCGCCGACGCGTTCGATTCCGGTCACCGTCGTCGTCGTGTCGACGTGCCCCTGCACGATGTGGCCGTCGAGGCGGCCGTCGGCCCTGAGAGCGCGTTCGAGGTTGACCCGGTCGCCCTCTCCCACGTCTCCGAGATACGTCTTCTCGACCGTCTCGCTGGCGAGAAACACCTCGAACCAGCCCCCCTCCCCGTCCGCGCCGACCGAGAACTCCTCGACGGTGAGACAGACGCCGCCGACGGCGATGGACTGGCCGTGGCGGAGGTCCTCGAACGCCGCTTCGGGGGCGATGCGGAGGCGCCGGCCGCCCTCGTCGTCCGTCGCGGCGACGACGACGCCGGTGCACTCGACGATTCCGGTGAACATACCTCCCGTCGCGTCCCGCGCGTGAAAAGCATCACGAGTTTGGTCCGCCGCGGGCCGCCGTCGGCGGGTGAATCGCGGTCGACGTTCCGGGCCCGCACACTCTCAGGCCGGGATACGCTTTTGTCGTCACTCGCCAACGCATCTCACAATGACGCTCCTCTCACGGCTCCGAACCAGTTTCATCGCGGGGCTGTTCCTCGTCGCACCGCTGGCGGTGACGGTGTTCATCCTCGATTTCGTCTTCGACCGCCTGACGGCCATCATCCTCAACCCCATCGTGAACACGGCGGGGTTGACGAACGTGACCGGCGACGAGTTGCTGCTCGCGCAACTGCTGGCGGCGATGCTGCTCGCCGTTTCGCTCGTCGCCGTCGGCCACGTCGCCTCGCGCGAACTCGGCCGCCGCCTGTTCGGGGGGTTCGAGCGCGGCGTCAGCCTCATCCCTCTCGTCCGCACCGTCTACTTCGGGGTCCGACAGGTCTCGGAGTCGCTGTCCAGACAGAGCGACGGCTTCGACCACGTCGTCCTCGTGGAGTACCCTCGCGAGGGTCTGTACGCCATCGGCTTCGTGACGAACGACGCTCCCCGGTCAGCCGAGTCGGCGACCGACTCCGAGGAACTGCTCACGGTGTTCGTCCCGCACAGCCCCAACCCGACGGCGGGGACGCTGGTGATGGCGCCGCCCGAGGAGGTGTTCGAGGTGGACATGTCCGTCCGGCGCGGCCTCCGCCTCGTCGTCACGACGGGCCTCGGCGTCGAAGAGGAGAAGTTGCCCGAGGGCGTCGTCAGGTGACCTAAAGTCCCCAGTACAGCGCGATACCGGCGGAGGTGACGACGGCGAGCAGCAGTTGCAGGGGCGCGCCGACGCGGACGTAATCCGAGAAGCGGTAGCCGCCGGGGCCGTACACCATGAGGTTCGTCTGGTAGCCGACGGGCGTCGTGAACGCCGTCGACGCCGCGAACGTCACCGCGAGGGCGAACGAGAACGGGTCGGCGCCGGCGCGGGCGGCCGTCGAGACGGCGACGGGTAAGAAGAGGACGACGCTGGCGACGGGCGTGATGACGTTGGCGAACGCGCCCGTCAGCAGGTAGAACAGGGCGAGGACGACGACGGGCGCGAGGCCGGCCGTCGCGACGACGAGCGAATCGGCGACGAGCGCCACCGCCCCCGTCTCCCGGAGGGCGATGCCGAGGGGGACGACGCCCGCGAGGAGGAAGACGACGTTCCAGTTCACCGCGTCGTACGCCTCGTTCGGCGAGAGGACGCCCGAGACGACCATGGCGACGACGCCCGCGAGGGCGGCGACGGCGATGGGAAGTACGTCCAACGCGGCGAGGGTGACGACGCCGAACAGGACGGCAAAGGCGGCGACGGCGGTCCGACTCACGCCGCCCTCGCGCGCCCGCGCCATCACCTCGTCGAACGCCTCGTTCGTCACGACGAAGTCGTCGTTCTCCGCGAGGAACTCCGCGGCCCGCTCGGTCGTCTGCATCAGGAGGGCGTCGCCGCCGCGCAGTTCCGTCGCGCCGATGCCGTCGCGGACGAGTTCGCCCCCGGCCCGTCGGACGGCGAGGACGGTGGCGTCGTAGCGCTCGCGGAGGCGGGCGCTCTCGACCGTCTCGCCCTCCAGCGCCGACTCCGGCGGGACGGCGAGTTCGATTAGCGTGCTGCGCTCGGGATTGTCGAGTTCGGCGTCCGTGACGGCGGCCCGCGGCAGTCGGCGCAGCGAGGCGAACTCGACGAACCGCTGGATGGTCGCGGGGTCACCTCGAACGGTGAGGACGTCCCTACTTTCCAACTCCCTGTCGGAGTCGACGGCGACGAAGTGCTCTCCGCCCCGCACAACGTCCAGCACGTCCAGTCCCAAGTCGCGACGCGCGTCCTCGGCGACCGTCTGCGCGAACGCGCCGACCAGCGGTGACCGCGAGGTGACGAGGACGCGCGCGAGGTACGACTGCACCTCGTATCGCTCGGTGCGCGATCCCGGCGGGACGCGGGCGGGCAACAGCCACTTCCCGACGGTGAGCAGGTACGCCGCGCCGACGAGGAAGACGACGACGCCGAGCGGCGTCAACTCGAAGACCCCGAACGGCCGGCCGATGAGTTCGGCCGATAGTTCGGAGGCGACGAGGTTCGTCGCGGTGCCGAACAGGGTGAGCGTCCCGGCGAGCATCGACGCGTAGGAGAGAGGGATGAGCAGTTTCGAAGGGGAGACGCCCGCCTCGTTGGCCAGGTCGGTCACCATCGGGATGAAGACGGCGACGACCGGCGTGTTGTTGACGATGCCGGCGATGGGGCCGGTGAGACCGATGACGGCCGCGAGGAGTCGGTTCTCGCTCCCGCGCGTCAGATGGGCGACTTCGACGCCGAGGCGGCGCACGACGCCCGTGCGTTGGATGCCGTCGCTCAGGACGTACATCGCCATGACGGTCACCGTCGCGGAACTCGAAAACCCCGACAGCCCCGCCGCCGCCGACACCCCCGTGTACGGTTCGAGGGCGACGAGGACGACGATGACGGCGATGGCCGTCACGTCGGGCGACACCGCCTCGGTGACGAACAGGGTGACGGTGCCGAGGAGGACGGCGGCGACGACGAGGACGCCGAGAGGGAGGTCCGCGCCGAGGAGTCCGACCGGGGGTGCCGTCGGTACCATATCCCCATCTCTCCGTCCGCCGGGTTAGCCGTGTCGCCGCGTCGCCGGTCGGTCCGGACGTCGATTCGGCGTGTCGCGTCGGTTCTGTTCCCTCCGTCTCCGGTGTGACGCGGACTCGCTCGCGCGCACCGAGACGCTTTTTCCCCCGGCCGGCCATCGCTCGGACGATGCGATTGGGAATCATCGGGACGATTCAGCTCGCGGCGACGCTGATATTCGCCGTTCCGCTCGGTATCTTCGGGCTGAACGCGTTCCTCGACGGGCAGCGACTGCTCGGCGGCGGCCTCCTCGCCGTCGCGGTGCTGATGGTCGTCCTCCCGCGCATGGTGACGACGCCCGGCGACATCCCCTCGAAGGTGGTCGAATCGGTCGTCGGAAAAGCCGTGAAGACGCCCGACGACGACGAGAAGTGAGCGCGGGCGGGGCCGGACGGCCCCGCGTTCGGTCCCCTACTCCGCCCGCGGCGCGAACGACCGCGGGTACTCGTGGAGAATCTCGTACCCCTCCGCCGTGACCGCGACCAACTCCTCCAACCGAACGCCGCCCTGCTCGGGGTCGTAGACGCCGGGTTCGACGGTGAACACCATTCCTGCGTCCAGTTCGACGGCCTCGCGTAGCGACGGCGCCTCGTGCAGGGAGACGCCGACGCCGTGGCCCGTCCCGTGCGTGAACCCGGCCGCGCCCTCGTCGGCGTTCGGGTCGAAACCGTGGGCGGTGAGTTCGGCGGCCGCCTCGCGGTGTACGTCGTTGGCCCGCGCGCCGGGTTCTATCTCGTCCAGCGCGGCCCGCAACGCGGCTTCGACGGCCACGTAGGCGCGGCGCTCCCACCCGCCGTCGCTGTCGACGACGTAGGTGCGCGAGAGGTCGCCGTAGTAGCCGTGCGGGCCGCGCGGCGAGAGGTCCAACAGAACCGTCTCGCCCGGTCGGAGGACGGCAGTGCCGGTGTAGTGTAAGTCGGCCGCGGTCGGCCCGGCGCCGACGACGGTGTTGCCCGCGTCGCGGACGCCGTAGGCGGCGAACTCGGCGTTCACCTGTCTTCGAAGGCGTTCGGTCGACAGCGGCGCCCCCTCCCACAGCAGTTCGTCGCCGTCGGATTCGGCCGCTGCGAGTATCTCCTCGGCGCGGGCCATCCCGCGGACGGCGGCGCGTTGGACTCGCCGGAGGCAGTCGAGTTCGGCGTCGGTCTTCACGAGGCGGGCGTCGGCGACGGCCGTCGTCGATTCGAGGTCGTAGCCCGCGCGTTCGAGGTGGACCGCGGCGTCGTGCGGAATCCGCCGCGGGACGAGCACCGTCCCGGAGTCGACGCCGAGGGCGGAGAGCGCCGCCGCCGCGCGGACGCCGGCGGGGTCGGACTGACTCTCCGTCCGTACCGTCCCATCGAACTCCCGTTCGGCCTGTTCGGCGAACAGGCTCGGTGCGCAGAGGACGGCCTCGCCCGCCGCGCGGACGAACGCGTAGTCGCGGTCCGGTCCCGAAAAGCGCGTGAGATACCGCAGGTCGTCGTCGGAGCGGCCGCCGACGGCGACGAACGCCGCGGCGTCCGCCGCCGAGAGCGCCCCGTCGAGGAACGAGACGTCCGTCGACGGGGCGGGAAGCGGGTCGGATTCCTCCATGCCGTCTCGGCTACGGGTCCGGTTCGGGCGCCGGCGTGTCGCCGGTCTGGGCCTCTTCGAGCAGTTCCTTCAGCGGCGTGTCCCGCACCTCGTTGTGCAGGAGGACGCTCACGGGGAGCGTCGGCGCCCCCTTGACGAGGTTCTCCAGGATGACGAGGCGTTCGCGGGCCCGCGACATCCCGACGTAGAACACGCGGCGTTCGTTGTCGGTGAGGATGGGGACGGGGTCCGTCGTGGAGGTGAACTCCTCGACGCCCTCGACCTCCTCGTCGTCGACGGAGGCGGCCATCTGTTCGACCACCTTCTCGGTCAGGTCCGTGGAGACGAACACGTGGTCGGCCTCTCGACCCTTCGCGGAGTGGATGGTGCCGACGCGGACGCGGTTGGGGTCCATCCCCTGATACTCGCCCTCGAAGTAGGCCTCGACGGACTTGCGCTGGAACGAGGTGACCTTGCGGACCATGTCGCCGGCGGCGGCGCCGTCGGGGACGAACGGGGCGTGGTCCTCGATGGTCTCCGGCGTCACTTCGAGGTCGGTCAGGTCCTCGACCCCTTCGAGTTCCTGCAGGTCGTCGATGTAGTCGAACAGGTCGTCACGCTCGTTCGATCCGAAGGCGGAGTCCTGCAGCATGTCGGCCAGACGCCGCGCCTCCAACCCGGTGATGTTCTCGTCCCGGTCGAGTTTCTCGATGGCCTCGACGTACTGGGTGAGTCGGTCGGTCCACATCCGCTGGTCCGTGAGGACGGAGAAGGGGACGCCCAGCGGCAGGAACTCGTCGATGAACTGGAACATCTGGTAGCGCGCGCGGAACAGCACCATGATGCTCTCGCCGTCGTCGTCGTTCTCGATGGTGTAGCGCACGTTCCGCGCGAGGTCGAGCATCGAGGGATTGGCGACGCCCTCGACGACGCCGCCCTCCTTGCGCGGGTGGAGGTCCTTCTCCTGGCGCTTCTCGATGTGGCGAATCTCCTTGTTCACCACGTCCAGAATCTTCGAGGGAAGCCGATAGGAGTTCGGCAGCACCACGTCCTCGTCGCGTTCGGTGTCCAAGAGGAGGTTCGGGTCAGCGCCCTGCCAGGCGTAGACGACCTGGTCGTCGTCGCCGGCGATGAGGGCGCCCTTCAGGTGCGGGAGCCACTCCTGATAGACGTCGTACTGCAGCGTCGTGATGTCCTGGAATTCGTCGATGACGAGGTAGTCGACGTTCGGGACGAGCGAGCGCTGCTTCACCCGTTCGAGCATGTCGGCGAAGCCGACGAGGCCGTTGTCCCCCTTGTACTTGCGCCACCCGCGGATGACGCTCGGCACGTCGATGCGGTCGTCGTCGGAGGGCCACGTCGGCGTGTACTTGTTGCCCTCCTGGGCGTTGGGGTCGACCTCCGGCGGGAGGCGGACCTCCTCGACGTCCCAGTTGAACGGCACGTCGTACCACTCGGAGACGTCCCGGCGGGTCCGCTGAAGCCACTGGCTCGTGGCGATGATCTTGTTGCCGATGGTCGTCGACCGGGCGGTGCGGCGGCCGGCGCCGCCGTACTCGTCTTCGAACTCGACGCCGAAGTCGTCGCAGAACTCCTCTTTGTCCTTCTCGCCGACTACGTCGTTGCGCGAGAGGTCGAGCAGTTCGTACGCCTTCGCGTGCATCGTGGAGACGTTGCCCTGCAACGCCCGCGGGGAGACGTCGAGTCGCTCCGCGAGGCGTTCTCGAATCTCCGCGGCCGCGGCGCGGGTGTAGGAGACGACGAGGATGTCGCGAATCGTCACGTCGTCGTCTTCGAGAATCTCCTCGACTCGGTCGAGAAGCGCCGTCGTCTTCCCGCTCCCCGGACCCCCGAACAGACGGGTGACTGTCGCGTCGGAGTCGCTCATTGTACCCGTTCACGCTCTAGTCCCTCATAAACTGCCTGCTTTCGGGGACCGCTCTCATCGTCGGAAAACGCGAGTCAGAAGTCGATTCGCGGAGGTCGAGCGGGGGCCGTCAGGCGCGCGGGTCCCACCCGCAGACGGTACAGTCGACCGCCGCCTCGTCGTGGAGCGCACCGCAGTCCGGACACTGCTTCTTCTTATAAGATGTCTCCCAGTTTTGCGGTTCGGATACGTCGTGACCGCGGTCGTCCAAGAACTGGTCGAACAGCGCCTCGTCGGAGTCGGGTGCTGAGGCCATACATGGCATGCTACGGCGTACCATCACTTAGTCCTGTTGACGGTGCCCACGCCTTGGGAGCGGTCGATAGTTTCCGGAGACGGAAGGACACCGTTTCGACTCGAACGGCCGCCTCAGAGCCCGTACAGCGACTCGAACTTTTCGGTCGCGTACGCGCAGAACGTGTCCGCGGAGAGCGGTTCGCCCGTCGCCTCGACGACGAGTTCGTCCGTCGGGTACCGCCGTCCGTGTCGGTGGACGTTCGCACCCAACCACTCGTGTATCGGCCCGAACTCGCCCGCACGAATCAGACCGTCCACGTCGTCGACGTCCTCGCGCATCGCCGCGTCCAACTGCGCGGCGAGGACGCTCCCGACGGTGTAGTTCTGGAAGGCGGCGAGGTAGCCCGCCGTCCAGTGGATGTCCTGCAGACAGCCTTCCGAGTCCGTCTCGGGTCGCACGCCGAGGTACTCCTTCATCTTGTCGTTCCACACTGCGGGCACCTCCGACACCTCGATGTCGCCGCCGAGGAGGGCTTTCTCCGTCTCGAAGCGCACGAGGATGTGGAGGTGGTAGGTCAACTCGTCCGCCTCGACGCGGACGAGGGTATCGGGCTTCACGCGGTTGACCGCGGCGTACGCCGACTCGGCCGTGGCGTCGGAGCCGAGTCGGTCGTTCACGGTGCCGACGAACCCCTCCCAGAACGGTTTCGACCGCCCGACGTGGTTCTCGAAGAATCTGGATTGAGACTCGTGGACGCCGTGACTGCCCGACTCGCCCAGCGGCGTCGCGTAGTGCTCGTCGGGCAGGCCGAGGTTGTACGTCGCGTGCCCGAATTCGTGAACCGTGGAGGTGAGGCCGGCGAGGGGGTCCGACTCGTCGAAGCGCGTCGTCACCCGGCAGTCGAACTGGTTCCCGAAGGTGAACGGGTGCGCGGCGGTGTCGAGTCGGCCGCGGGTCCAGTCGTAGCCGAGGCGGTCCAAAACGTCCTCCGAGAGCGCCGTCTGCGACGCCTCGTCGTACGTTCCGTCGAACGGCGTCGGCAGTTCCTCGGCGGCGCGAATCTCCTCGACGAGGGGCACGAGCGTCGCCTTCAGGTCCTCGAATATCTCCTCGACGGTCGAGAGGGGGAGAAACGGTTCGGAGTCCCCGTAAATCGCCTCGAACGGGTGCTTCGAGGCATCGAGGTGTTCCGCCCGCTCGCGGTACAGGTCGACGATGCGTTCGAGCGTCGGCGCCAGGGCGTCGAAGTCGTCCTCGGCCTTCGCGTCCACCCACGTCTCGTGGGCGCTCGACTCGACGCGGGCGATGTCGGCGACCACGTCGTCGGGTACGCGAACGGCGCGTTCGTGCTGGCGGCGAATCTCCCTGACGGCGGCGCGTTCGGCGTCGCCGGTCGCCGCCTCCGCCGCGCGGTCCAGCAGTCGTCCGAGTTCGTCGTCGGCGAGCAACTCGTGTTCCAGCGAGGAGAGCGTCGAACGCTGTTCGGCCCGGGCGGGAGTGCCGCCGGCCGGCATCGTCGTCTGCTGGTCCCACATCAGTATCCCGTCGGCCTGCCGGAGGTTCGAGACCCGGCGGTAGTAGTCGAGGAGGGCGTCGTAGGCGCCGTCGCCGCCGGCCGTGTCGGTCGATGACATACCCGCGGGTCGACTCGGACTCGTATCAAACTCCGTCTGCCGGCAGTCGGCGAAAAAGTCGGTCATCGGGGGTAGCTCGCGCCCTCTACGCGTCGATGTCGTACAGGTCGCCGTACTTCTCGGTAACGTAGTCGGTGAACGCCTCGGCGGTGAAGTCCTCGCCCGTCGCCCCCACCACGAGGTCGTTCGTCTCGTAGCGCGCGCCGTGTCGGTGGACGTTCTCGGTCAACCATTCGTGCAGCGGTTCGAAGTCGCCCTCCTCGATACGTCCTTCCAAGTCGTCGATATCGTCCTCGGCGGCGTCGTACAACTGCGCGGCCATGACCGACCCGAGCGAGTACGTCGGGAAGTAGCCGAAGTTGCCGTGGCTCCAGTGGATGTCCTGCAGACAGCCTTCCGAGTCCGTCTCGGGACGGACGCCGAGGTACTCCTCGTACTTGTCGTTCCACACCTCGGGCACCTCCTCGACGTCGATGTCGCCCGCGATGAGCGCTCGCTCTATCTCGAAGCGGACGATGATGTGGAGGTGGTAGGTCAACTCGTCCGCCTCGACGCGGATGAGGTTGTCCTCGTACACCTGATTGGCGGCCTCGTAGGCCTCCGCTACGGTCACGTCCTCGGCCTTCGGGAAGTGCTCTTTGAACGTCGGGAGCAGCACGTTCCAGAACGCCTTCGACCGGCCGACGTGGTTCTCCCAGAGGCGCGATTGGGACTCGTGGACCGACAGGTCGCGCGACTCGCCAAGCGGCGTCGCGTAGTGCTCGTCAGGCAGGCCGTGGGTGTACGTCGCGTGCCCGAACTCGTGGACCGTCGAGAGCAGCGACCCGAGGGGGTCGGACTCATCGAAGCGCGTCGTCACGCGCGAGTCGAACGTCGTCCCCGAGGAGAACGGATGCGAAGATGTGTCGAGGCGGCCGCGCTCCCAGTCGTAGCCGAGCGTCGAGAGCACGTCGCGGCAGAGTTCCTCTTGGTCCTCCTCGGGGTACTCGCCCGCCTTCGTGAACGCGTCGGTGGCGATGTCGTCGCCCGATTCGCGAATCTCCTCTATCATCGGGACGAGCGTGTCGCGGAGTTCTTCGAGGATGGACTCGGCCTGTTCGAGGGGGAGGCACGGCTCGAAGTCCTCGAACAGCACCTCGTAGGGGTCCCGGTCGGGGTCGATGTGCTCGGCGTACTCGCGCTTGAGTTCGATGTGCTTCTCCAAGTGGGGCGCGAACGTCGAAAAGTCGTCCTCGGCCTTCGCCTCCTCCCACGCGGGCAGCGCCTCCGAGGAGGCGGTCGATATCTCCTCGACCAACTCGGAGGGGACGCTGACGGCGCGGTCGTACTTGCGCCGAATCTCGCGGACGACGGCGGCCTGCTCGTCGGTCAGGTCGGCGTCCGCCAGTTCGTTGAGTCGCTCGCCCACCTCGTCGTCGGTGAGCAGTTCGTGCGACAGCGAGGAGAGCGTCGACAACTGCTGGGAGCGCGCGGGGGTGCCGCCCTCGGGCATCATCACCTGCTGGTCCCACGAGAGCAGTCCGGCCGCGTTCTGCACGTTCGAGACCCGCGTGTACGTTTCGAGGAGTTCCGCGTAAGCGTCTGGCGCCGACTCGGCGTCGGCCCCGGCGGCGTCGGTAGCCATATCGAATCGAAACACCTCCCGCGTTATCAACTATGTGCATGCGGAGGGTCGCCGCGCCGCGGGCGCTACGCCGCCGGCCAAGACTCGGCCGCGTCGCGGTATATCTCGTAGCACCGTTCGAGGACGGAGAGGGAGACGCTCTCGGTCTTCGTGTGCGCCTCGCCCGGTTCCGAGGCGCCGCAGACGACGCACGTCGTCCCCGCCCCCGCCAACCACCCGGCGTCCGTGGCGTGCGGCTTCGTCACGAGTTCGGGGGTCGACTCCTGCGCCCGCGTGGCCGATTCGAGGACGGCCTCCGCGAACGCCTCGTCGTCACAGCCCATTGGTGGCAAGTCCTGTTCGACCGCCCACTCGACGCCCTCGACCGCCTCGACCCGTTCGAGGGCCGCGTAGTCGCCGGGGACGGTCCGCTCGTCCACGGTCACCTCGCAGCGCTCCGGGACGACGTTCCACGCCGACCCGCCGTCCACCTCGGTGACGACGACGCTCCCGGAGAGGCGTTCGCCGAACACGTCCGCCTCGGGCGCGTCGAGGTCTCGGATGACGTCGACGGCGTCGCAGGCGCGGTAGACGGCGTTCTCGCCCGCCTCGGGTTCGCTCGCGTGCGAGGCGATGCCGCGGGCGACGACGGTGGAGGCGCGCCGCCCCTTGTGCGCGACGACCACGTCCGTCACGTTGTCGCCCGAGTAGTTCGTCGACCCCTCGCCGACGACGGCGTAGTCGGGCGCGAACCCGTCCGCGATGGCGCCGCGGGCGCCCTCGCCGCCCACCTCCTCGCCGACGAACGAGGCGAAGACGAGTTCGCCCGCCGGGTCGGCGTCGCGGAAGGCGAGCATCGACGCCGCGACGGCACCTTTCATGTCCGCCGTCCCGCGGCCGTACAGGCGGCCGTCGCGTTCCTCGACGACGTACTCGCCGTTGTCCACCTGCGAGTCGTCCGGCGGCACCACGTCGTGGTGCCCCACGAGGGCGAGCGACGTCCCCGCGCCCCGCCGGGCGAGGACGTTGCCGTGTCCGTCCCGCGTCACGTCGGCGTCCGTCTCCCCGCGGAGCCACGACTCGACGACGTCGCCGCAGGCCGACTCGTCCTCGTGGCTCGGCGTCGAGACGAGTTCTCGGGTGAGTTCGCGCAGTTCTCGCATGCGCGGAGATATCCCGCGAGCGGTATAAGTTCCGACGGCTCGGTGTGCGTCACCGGTCCGGACCGTCCGCGTAGGCGGTCATCACGCGGCGCTCGATTCGCTGGAGGCGGTCGCTCACGGTGCCCGCCGCGACGCCCAGTCGGTCGGCGAGCGCGCGGTGCGTCGTCTCCCGGGGGACCTCGTAGTACCCCTCCTCGACCGCGAGTTCGAGCAGCGCCGCCTGCCGGTCGGTCAGGAGGGGTGCCGATTCGGTCCGCGACTCGAACCGGCCGACCTGTTCGACCGAGAGGCCGACGGCGTCCGGGACGGCGGCGGCCGACCGACGGATGCCCGCGCCCGTCCCGATGACAGTGAACCGAATCTCGGACCCCGCCTCCGTCCGCCGGTGTTCGATGGGCCAATCGAGGACGATGTCGTTGCGGTAGAGGATGGCGAGGAGGTCGCCGACCGGGCCGACGCTCCGGTAGTGGGCGTAGACGATGCCGTGCCCCGCGGCCCCGGCCACGTCGTACCGGAGCACCCCGTCGCCGTCGGCCAGCAGGTCGCGGGCGACGCCGAGGTCGCCACGCAGGTCCGACAGGCCGACGTACTCCCCGTTCTCGACCGGACCGAGATACCGAGTGGCCTCGACCCGGACGGACGGGGAGCGATCGAACCGGTCGAACACGGGCAGTTGGACCGCCCCGGAAAGCGTGAGCGTGGCGTAGCGGAGACTGTCTGCGGACATGGTTCGGTGTCCCCGTCGTACGCCGGACGGACGGATAGGAATAACCGGTTCTAGCATGCTGGAAGGAATCCTCAACCGAGCGGCCGGCGTACGTTTTCTCGATGAGCGACGACGAAACCGCCGTCGAGTTCCCGCCCGGCCCCTCGGGGCTGCCGGTGGTCGGTTCGATGGTGCAGGCGAACCTCGGCGGCTTGGAGTTCAGAGAGCGCATGGCTGAAGAGTACGGCGACGTCGTCCACTGGAAGAGCCCCGACGGTCACGTCTACCAGCTCAACCACCCGGAGGACATCGAACGCGTGCTGGTCCACAACAACGCCAACTACGTGAAGGGCGAGCAGTTTCAGCGCGTGCTCGGTCCGCTGCTCGGCAACGGTCTCCTGAACAGCGAAGGCGAGGAGTGGCGGCGCAACCGCCATCTCGTCCAGCCGTCGTTCCACCCCGATCGGATCGAGGTGTACGCCGAGATGATGACGGACCTCACCGAGGAGGCGATAGCGGGGTGGGCGGACGGGCAGACACGCGCGATCCACGACGACATGATGGAGTTGACGCTCCGCATCGTCGCGCGGGCGCTGTTCGGCGTCGACATCGGCCGCTACGTCGACGACATCGAGGGGGCGATCAACGACTTCCTGCCGGCGACGACCAGCCTCCCAAACCTCCTGCTGCCCGACGAGGTCCCCCTCCCGTCCCGGCGGAAGATGGCGCGCGCGAGGGAGACGCTCGACGACGTGGTCGACGACATCATCCGACGGAAGCGGCGGGACCCCGGCGAACACGACGTGGTGTCGATGCTCCTTGACGCGCGCGACGACGACGGAAACCCCCTCTCGGAGGAACAGATCCGCGACGAGGCGATCACGCTGATCACGGCGGGCCACGAGACCACCGCGGTGTCGCTGACGTACACCGCCTACCTCCTCGCCCAGCACCCCGAGGTCGAGGCGAAACTGGTCGCGGAACTCGACGCGGTGCTCGGCGGCGACGCCCCGACGATGGCCGACCTCTCCGATCTCACCTACACGGAGAAAGTCGTCAAGGAGTCGATGCGGCTGTTCCCGCCGGTGCCGGGGATCAGCCGCGAGGCGAGGGCGGCCGACGAGGTCGGCGGCTACGCGATCCCCGCCGGCGCGCGGGTGTTCATGAATCAGTGGGTCGTTCACCGCGACGCCCGCTGGTACGACGACCCGCTGGCGTTCGACCCCGGGCGCTGGACGCGGGAGTTCGAGCGCTCGCTACCCAACCTCGCGTACTTCCCGTTCGCGGCGGGACCGCGGCGCTGCATCGGCGACCGGTTCGCGATGCTGGAAGCCCGACTCATCCTCGCGACAATCTATCGGAAGTACCACCTCGAACTCGTCTCCGACCGGAATCTGGAGGTGGTCCCGACGATCACCTCGCGCCCGAAGGAGGAGGTGTCGATGGTGGTCCGCGAGCGTTCGGGCGGGGGCGGGGGCGCGGCCGCCCCGAGCGACTGACCGCCCGCCGCGGCCGCCACGAGTCACAAGCGGCCGGCATATACAGGTAATGCGCCCTTCGGGCTCTCGCCCCTACCTCGATCCGCATGACCGACGACGACACCGACGCCGAGAAGGAACAACAGGAACAGTACGGCGGCGGCGAGGGCGACGTCGACGCCGTCGAACAGACCGAGGCTCTCGGCGACGGGGACTTGGACTCGGATTCGGACTCCGACGACGAGAGCGAGGCCGACGCCGACGAAGAGGAGTGGGAAGAAGCGGAGCACGAGAACCCCGACGACCGCGAAGACTGATACTGACTGCGTTCACTATTCACCGGTGATCGCGACCCTCAGTCCCGTCGGTCACCGGTAAGAGACGAGAGCAGTCAGTATGAAGCGTCGCTCCTGACGCTCTTTTCAGCGAGAACTCCGACCCGAATCAGTTCCGGTCCGGGGCGCTCATCCGAGAGCGGCGCGACCGACGGACGCGGCGTCCGTCGTCAGTTCACTTCGTTGTACATCTCGTCGATGACCTTCTCGACGTTCGGCGGGCCGCCGTCGGGTTGCTCGGACGTGTAGGAGTACTCCGACTTCCCGTCGTGGGAGGTACCGGTCGTCCACGGCTGTTCGGGGTCCGCGCGTTCCTCGCGCATCGTGGACATGAACGTGTAGTTGTAGTCCTGGTTCTCCTTCTCCTGCGGGAAACTCGCGGGGACGGGGAGGTGCTCGTCGAAGGAGTCGATGACCGAGTGCCACTGGTTCTGGTGCATCGTGTCGCGGGCGATGAGGTACTCAAGCATGTCCTCCATACCCGGGTCGTCGGTGAACTCGTAGAGGCGCGTCGCCAGTGTGCGGCCGGTGGACTCGGCCATCACGTTGGCGTACATGTCGGCGGCGAGGTTGCCGCTGGCGACAACGTAGTTGCCGGTGAACGGCACGCCGTTGCTGTCGACGGGCATCGCGTGCAGACCGGCCGAGAGCGCCTGTCGAGGCTGACCGCTGCGCATCATCTCGTCGATGACGGCGTCCTCGCGGGCCGACTCGCGGGCCTCGGGGGAGGCGCCTTCGAGGTTCTTGGCAACCGCCGTCGCCAGCATCTCGATGTGGCCCATCTCCTCCATCGCCGTCTCCATGAGGAGCGTCTTGTACTCGCTCATCTCGCTGGGCACGGCGAACGACTGGAACATGTACTGCAGGGCGACGCGCATCTCGCCCTCGGCACCGCCGATGGCCTGCTGGAGCATCTTCGCGAACTGCGGGTTCGGGTCCTCGACTTCGACCTCGTACTGGAGGCCGTTTTCGTGGTAGAACATCGTTACAATTTCTCCGAGAAGCGGTGTACTAAAATAATTTTTTGCCGACAGCCAAGTTCTGTGACGATGCGGAAAAAGGGAGACCCATAATCTTCAAAAACAAAGTCTCACTTCGCCGTCATTCCGGTACTCGGATACTATAGTAGCGTCTGCAAGTCATCACTCACTCGACCGCACGACGGCGCGCGGTCGGATGAGAAGACAGTTGCAGACGTTACTATATTCACCGAGGCATCACGTCGCCGGGGGCGGCCGGTCGTCGGTCCGCCGTGATACGTTCTTTTATCCGTCTCCCACGCCAAGCCGGGGCCATGAAGCTAGTGCCGGACACGAGCGCGGTCATCGACGGTCGCGTGTCCGAGCGAGTCGAGTCGGGCGGCGACGTGGAGACGGTCTGCGTGCCCGAAGCCGTCGTCGGCGAACTCGAATCACAGGCGAACAGCGGTTACGACACGGGCTGGGAGGGGCTCTCCGAACTCCAGCGCCTCACCGAACTCGCCGACGAGGGGTCGGTGACCGTCGAGTACGTCGGTCGGCGGACGAAACCGAGCGAGGCCACCGGCGCGCACGAGGGTGACATCGACGCCGTCATCCGCGACATCGCCGAGGAGCACGGGGCGACGCTCCTGACGAGCGACCAGGTGCAGGCCGAAGTCGCCCGCGCGAAGGGCATCGACGTGGAGTTCGTCGAGGCTCGCACCCGCGGGTCCGGCGGCCTCGTCATCGAGGAGTTCTTCGACGACGAGACGATGTCCGTTCACCTCAAGACCGGCACGAAACCGAAGGCGAAACGCGGCGCCATCGGCGAGATGCACTACCAGACCATCAGCGAGGAGGTGTCCGACGAGGAGACGATGAAGGCGTGGGCCGACGACATCGAGAACTCCGCCCGCGCGAGTCCCGAGGGCTTCGTCGAACTCTCCGAACCGGGCATGAGCATCGTCCAGTTCCGCGACTACCGCATCGCCCTCGCTCGCCCGCCGTTCGCCGACGGCATCGAGATAACCGCCGTCCGGCCCATCGTCAAGACCGACCTCGACGACTACGAGTTCGCCGACGAACTCCGCGACCGCCTCTCGGAACGTCAGCGCGGCGTCCTCATCTCGGGGGCGCCCGGCGCCGGGAAGTCCACGTTCGCGCAGGCCGTCGCAGAGTTCCTCAACGACAGCGACTACGCGGTCAAGACGATGGAGAAACCGCGCGACCTGCAGGTCGGCCCCGAGATAACCCAGTACACCGCGCTCGACGGCCAGATGGCGAAGACGGCCGACTCGCTCCTCCTCGTCCGCCCCGACTACACCATCTACGACGAGGTGCGCAAAACCGACGACTTCGAGGTGTTCGCCGACATGCGCCTGGCCGGCGTCGGCATGGTCGGCGTCGTCCACGCCACGCGCGCCATCGACGCCCTCCAGCGACTCGTCGGCCGCGTCGAACTCGGCATGATTCCCCAAGTCGTCGACACCGTCGTCTACATCGAGGACGGCCGCGTCGACACCGTCTACGACGTGCGGACGGAGGTGAAGGTGCCCGAGGGTCTCACCGCCGAGGACCTCGCCCGGCCCGTCATCCAGGTCACCGACTTCGAGACGGACACGCCCGCCTACGAGATTTACACGTTCAACCGGCAGGTCGTCACCGTCCCCCTCGGGGACGAGGCGGAGGGCCGCGACGAGACGGGCGTGAGCCGACTCGCGCGACAGGAGATAGAGCGGGAGATTCGCTCCATCGCCCGCGGTCACGTCGAGGTGGAACTGCAGGGTCAGGAGAAGGCGACCGTCTACGTCGACGAGGACGACATCTCCTACGTCATCGGGAAGGGCGGCGGCAGAATCTCCGACATCGAGGACCGCCTCGGAATCGACATCGACGTGCGGACCCACGAGGACAACCCTGCCCAGTCGTCGGCGTCCGACGGGTCGGGCGGGTCGGGCGGTGACGATGGCGACGTCGTCACCCCCGAAGTGACCTCCCGGCACGTCGTCGTCCGGATGGACGACCACGTCGGCGAGACCGTCGAAGTGCGCGCCGACGGCGACTACCTCTTCACCGCGACGGTCGGCCGCGGCGGTGACATCCAAGTCTCCCGGGGGAGCGCCATCGCCGACGAACTCGAACAGGCCATCGACCGAAAACAGAAGATTACGGTCCACCCGACGTAGACCGTTCTCTCTCCTCGTCTCCGTCCGTTTCGCCGTCACCGACGTTTCGCTCCTCGCGCGTGGTAGTCACTCCCAAGGGCGTGTGATACAAGCAGGCGGCGGTCGTAGACCGGAGTACGATGTCGAGCGAGTCACCCCGCCGACTGTTACTCGTCGTCGCCGCGGTCGGTATCGCGGCGATTGCGCAGGCGTACAGGCTCTTCCTCGGCGAGGGCGGTGCCTGGGCGCTCGTCGCTCTCGTCGGCTTCTCGTTGGTCGCTCTCGTGTCGGGGTGGCAACTGTGGTCCGTTCGTCGCTCGGGAACACCCCGTCGCTGAGGAGCGTTCTCACTCCGCTTGGCCGCACCGAACGCCGTCGCTCGCCGAGCGGAAAGAGAGAAGGTTAGTTTTCCACGCCGTCGCGGAGTGGTCGTATGTCGGTGCGCGCGTGCGGTGAGCCGGTGACGGTGCGACGGAGCTACTCCGCGCAGCAGGCTTCCGCCTCGTCGGCGTCGCCCTCCGAGGGTCGCTTCGGGGCCGCGTCGGTGAGTTGGTAGAGATTCTGCCGCGCGTCCGCGAAGTAGACGTCCTCGTCGACGACGCCGATTCCCTCCAGCCGTTCGAGCGCGTAGCGAACCGTCCGGGCCGACAGCATCGACTCCTGAACGATTCCCTTCTGCGTGAGCGGGCCGTTGTATTCGAGTACTTTGAAAACTAACTTCGCACTCGGGGGGAGGTCGTCGAGACTCTCCTGTTCTTGTTCTGCCTCTGCCATCGTTACGAATCGAAACGTGCAAACGCCATAAACCTTCGTGGACGGCCGCGGCCGAACGATTCAACTTCGACGCGTATCGCGGCGGAGCGCGCCGCCCCCGCGTGCGGGAACGAACGCCTTTTGATGCCGGGTATCGGAGTCGTACCCATGGCAACGGAAACGCAGACGGGCCTCTCGGGTCACATGCGGGGGGTCACGGTCACCACGCTCGCCTGCCTCGCCGGCGTCGCGGCCGCGTTGGCGTCGGGCACGCTCGTCGGACTGGGGTCGGTCCCCGTGTCCGAGGCGGCGACGAACCAGCAGGCGCTGGCGGTGCTGGGGGCGGCCGTCCTCGCGCAGTTTCCCCTTCTGAAGGTCGTCGGCGTCGACGTCTCAGAGTTCGGCGCGAAGGACTACCTCTACATCGCCTTCATGACGTTCACCCTCTGGTTCATCGCGTTCGGCATCCTGCTCACCTCGGGAGCGACCCTGTAATTCATGGCGGAAGACAGCATCGCGGTCGTCGACCTCGACCGGTGTCAACCGGACCGCTGCAGTTACGAGTGCGCCAACTACTGCCCGCCGAACCGAACGGGTAAAGAGTGCATCGTCACGCGCGGAGAGTACTTCGAGGAGGACGAACCGTACGACGGCGGCCCCGACCAGATACGCATCTCCGAGGAGGTCTGCCTCGGCGAAACGTGCGGCATCTGCGTCGAGAAATGTCCGTTCGACGCCATCGAGATAATCAACCTCCCCACGGAACTGCAGGAGGACCCCGTCCACCGCTACGGCGACAACGCCTTCGCCCTCTACGGCCTCCCCGTGCCCGAGTCGGGCGGAGTGACGGGTATCCTCGGTCCGAACGGTATCGGGAAGACGACGGCCGTCCACGCCCTCGCGGGCGAAATGGTCCCTAACCTCGGGAACTACGACGAGGAGGCGACGTGGGAGGCCGTCCTCGAACGCTACCGGGGGACGGAACTCCAGAACTACATCGAACGCGTCCGCGAGGAGCAGGTCTCCATCGCGCGCAAACCGCAGTACGTCGACCAGATTCCCAAGCAGTTCGACGGCGTCACGAGCGACCTGCTGGCCGCGACGGACGAACGCGGGAAACTCGACGAGTACGTCGAGCGACTCGGCATCGCCCCCGTCGTCGACCAACCGCTCGACACCCTCTCCGGCGGCGAACTCCAGCGCGTCGCCCTCGCAGCGACGATGGCCCGCGACCGCGACTTCTACTTCCTCGACGAGATAACGCCGTACCTCGACATCGGTCAGCGCGTCACCGCGGCGCGACTCATCCGCGAACTCGCCGAGGAGGAGGACAAGGCCGTCCTCGTCGTCGAACACGACCTGGCCATCCTGGACCTCCTCGCCGACACGCTCCACATCGCCTACGGTGAACCCGGCGCCTACGGCGTCGTCACCGACCCGAAGTCGGTGCGCAACGGAATCAACGAGTATCTCAAAGGCTACCTCTCGAACGAGAACATGCGCATCCGGCCCGACGAGATACAGTTCCACCAGCACGCGCCGCGCGAGACGAGCAAGAGCGCCCCCCTCGTCGACTATCCGGACCTCTCGAAGTCCTACGGCGACGGGGAGTTCTCCCTCGACGTCGAGGGCGGCACCATCTACCAGTCGGAGGTGCTCGGTATCGTCGGTCCGAACGGCATCGGGAAGTCCACCTTGGCGCAGATGTTCGCGGGGTCGCTCGAACCCGACGAGGGCGAACTCGACTTCCGCCTCGACATCGCGTACAAACCGCAGTACATCGAAATCGACCAGCCGATGCGCGTCGACGCGTTCCTCTCCTCCATCACCGAGGACTTCGGCACCTCCTACTGGAAGACCGAAGTCGCCAATCCGCTCCAACTCGGCCGCATCATGGAGCGCAACCTCGACGACCTCTCGGGCGGGGAGCGTCAGCGCGTCGCAATCGCGGCCTGCCTCTCCGAGGACGCCGACCTGTACGTGCTGGACGAACCCTCGGCCCACCTCGACGTGGAACAGCGAGTGCAGGCGACGACGGCCATCCGCCGCTACGCCGAGAACCACGACGCGACGGTGATGGTCATCGACCACGACATCTACATGATCGACCTGCTCGCGGACCGCCTGATGGTGTTCGACGGCGAACCCTCGGTACACGGTCACGCCGGAACGCCGCAGGAGATGCGCGCCGGGATGAACGACTTCCTCTCGGACCTCGACATCACGTTCCGTCGCGACGAGCGCACCCAACGACCCCGCATCAACAAACCGGGCTCGCAACTCGACAGCAAGCAGAAGCGCTCGGGCGAGTACTACTACTCGTCGGACTGACGGCTCCGTCGAATTGAGTTCGAGTTCGAGTTCGGATTCGACTCCGCGTTCCACCCGCTTTTTCCTCGGATTCGGCGATTCGGCCTCAAACGTTAACGGCCTCGACCGTCGATACGGAGTACATGAAACAGCAAGTGCTGAAGCAGTTCCTCGGTTCGAAGAAGTCGCGTCAACTCGGCGTCGTCATCCCGCTGGTCCAGGCGGCGCTCGCACTCCTCAAGAAGAAGCCCAAGCGGGCGCTCCTCCTCGTCGGCGTCGCCCTCGTGTCGAGTCGGTCGACGAAACTCGGCACCGTCGCGCAGGTCCTGCTCAAGGTCTTCGGCCGCCGTCTCGACGCCTAGCTGGAGCGCTTGACGCGACTGACCGCCGTCCGCGGCCCGCTCGATTCTTCGCGGCGTCCGACTACTCTCGCAGCGGTGCGGACGCCACCGCGCCCTCGTTTCCCTCCGCTATCTCCAGTTCGTAGCCGAACGCCCGTATCACCGCGGCGTTCGTTCGCACGTGGTCGGTGACGCGCGGTAGCCGCACCGCGCCGCCGGCGAGAGCGACCCACGGGAGCAGTTGGTCGCCGAGGTGCTCGTCCACCGGCGCGCCCGTCGCCCGCCACCCGCGGAACGCCTCGACGGCCTCCTCGGCAACCGACTCGGAGGGAACGCCGCGTTCCCCGAGGACGCCGAACCCCGCCCGCGCGTCGCCGCAGTCGGCGACGAGGGTGAGGACGGCGCCCGGCGACGCCGTCTCGGCGTACGTCGCCGTCGTCTCCGTCGGCACCGCGGTCCGGTCCGCGACGGCGTCGGCCATCCGCTCGGCCACCGACGCGGATTCGAGAGACTCGGCGGCGACGGCGCGCGCGGAGAGTCCCCGAACCGGGCCGCGTTCTCGGAGGCGCAGTCCGGCGACCGTCGACGGGCGGACGGTCAGCGAGAGCGTCCCGCCGCCGGCGGGGTAGAAGCCGCGCCGTTCGACCGAGACGTCGGCGTCGACGTCGAGGCCCCGCAGGAACGGGAGTTTCGCGTGCAGGAGGTAGTCCGCCGGCGGCGACCACTTCACGTCCGTGCCGCCGCGAACGCGGACGGTCAGCGGTTCCTCGAGGACGACGGCGAGGGGGAGGAGGGCGTCGCAGACGAGCGTCGCGCTCCCGGCCGTGCCCACGTCGACGGCGAACTCGCCGCCCGGCGGGGCGGTCGGTTCGAAGGTGAACGCGTCTCCGCCCGCCTCGGCGCCCTCGACGGTCGCCTCCGTCGCCGCCGCCACGGCCTCGATGGCGGCGACGTGCTGGGCTTTCAAGCCGGGGTCCGGTCGCTCGGCGCGGACGTTCTCGACGCGTATCGACCGCCCCTCGACGGCGGCCAAGGAGAGGGCGGTTCTGACCTGCTGGCCGCCGCCCGCGCGTCCGTCGACGTCGAGCATCTAGCGGACCACGGTCACCGGGACGGCGGCGTTCGCGACGAGGCGCTTGGCGACGCTTCCGACCATCCCCTCGACGCGGTCGGAGAGGCCGCGGTGACCGACGACGATGCCGTCGACGCCGTTCTCGGTCGCGTACGCCGCGATGGTCTCGACGGCGTCGCCGTACAGCAGAACCGCCTCGGCGTCGACGCCGTCCTCGACGGCGCGTTCTGTCGCGTCGGCGACGACCCGTTCGCCGCGCGCCTCGGCGTCGTCCGGGTCCTCGGTGTAGAGGCTGTCGTCGCCGTCCGCGTTCTCTTCGACGGCGTTCGGTTCGACGGCGTGGACGATCGTCAGCGACGCGTCCAGGGCCGTAGAGAGCATCACCGCGTGGTCGAGTGCTCTGTCGCTCGGTTCGGATCCGTCGACGGCGACGAGGTAGTGCATCTTTTCACCGTCCGTACTACGCCCCGGAGGCGGTTAGCTGTGGCTGTGACGTTGGGGTTCTCGGTGGGGACATCGCCTCGTGGTCCGGGGTCCTCAGTGGACCAACCGACTGCAGGTGCCGCAGAGGTTCTCCTCTTTGACGTCGACTTCGCGGACCGTGGGAGAGAAAGACATGACGCATTTGGAGTTGTCGCAGTGTTCGAGACCGAGGGTGTGGCCGATTTCGTGGACGACCTCTTTTCGGACGCGGTCGGCGAACACCTCCGATTGGGGCTTGGTCGTAATTCCGCCGTCGGAAGACGTTTGGAGGCGGTACGTCGAGATGACGGAGCCGTTGCCGTTCAGGTACGCGAGTCCGAAGACGTAGTTCCGGCGCCGGTAGTAGAGGTCCTGTGCGGTGATGCCGATGTTCTTCTCGCCGCTGCCGACCCGACTCGCGAGTTCGATGAACTGCTCGGCACGGTACTGGTTGCGCCCGCGGTCGAACGCGCCCTCGGGAATCGACTGCTCGTTGTGAACCGTGACGTCGCAGTCGTAGACGCCGCGGAGGGCCGCAGATGCCTCGCGCTTGACCTGCGCGGGAAGGTCCCCGATGGGCACGATGTCGACAAGCATGAAAGTTGTTAAGCAGGGCGGTGCCATAAATATCCCGCCGTGGAATCCGAGATTACGGCGGCTCTCGCTTCGCGTCTCGGACGTTACAAGGCGCTGACAGAGGTCGGCGTCGGCCGACGTCCGGCGGTCGCGCTCGCACTTCGGCGCGCCGGACGGGACGTGACCGTCACGGACGTGCGCGCCGTCGACGTCCCCCCCGAACTCCGCTTCGTCGAGGACGACGTGGTGGCTGCGAGCGAACGCGCCGACCCCGGCGACGCCTACCGCTCGGCGGCCGTCTACGCGCTGAACCTTCCGGAAGAACTCCACCGCCCCGCCCGCGACGTGGCCGCCGCCGTCGGCGCGGACTTCCTCTTCACGACGCTCGGGTTCGACTCCCCGACGGTCCCCTGCGAGTCGGAGACGCTGGCCGGCGGGCGGGAGACGCTGTACGTCGTCGAGGTAGTCGACGGTCCGAGCGGGCGCCGAGGACCCGACGGCCGCCGTTCCGAAGGACAACGCTAACGGTGCCGTGCCGCCGTCTTCCGGTATGCACGCAGACGCAGTCGTCCTCGACGTGGACGGCGTCCTCGTCGACGTGGCCGACTCCTACCGGCGCGCCATCGTGGAGTCGGTCGCGCGCCTGTACGACCGGACCGTCGACCGCTCGGAGATTCAACTGTTCAAGGACGCCGGCGGCTTCAACAACGACTGGGAACTGACGTACGCCGCCGCGCTGTACGTCCTCGCGGACGACCGCGAACCGCTCGACATCCGCGAGTTCACCGACCAAATCGCCGAGCGAGGCGGCGGCCTCTCCGCCGCCGAGGCCGTCGTCGACGGCCATCTCTCCGCCGCCGACCACAACGCCGTCCGCGAGGCGTGGGACCCCGACGGCCTCCGCGCCGTCTTCCAGGCGCTCTACCTCGGCGCGGACCTCTTTCGGGACCTAGAGGGCGGAGCGCCGCCGTTCGAGGCGCCGGGCTACATCCACGACGAACCCGTCTTGGTGGACGGAGAGACGCTGGACTACCTCACCTCGCGGCACCGCGTCGGTGTCCTCACGGGTCGCCCCGCCGCCGAGGCGGACATCGCCCTCTCGCGGGCGCACCTCGCGGTTCCCGAGCACCACCGGTTCACGATGGACGACTGGGAGGAGGGGAAACCCCACCCGCGCGCGCTCACGACGCTCGCCGAACGACTCGACGCCGACACCGTCGTCTTCGTCGGCGACACGCTCGACGACGTGCGGACGGCCGTCAACGCCGCGGAGGCGGACGGTTCCCGGACGTACCGCGGAATCGGCGTCCTCACCGGCGGCCTGACGGGCGAAACGGGGCGCGAGAAGTTCGAGTCGGCCGGCGCGTCGGCCGTCCTCGACTCGGTGAACGACCTGCCGGAACTCCTCTCGAACGAGGAACACGCTTAGGTCGTCCGCGCTCGACATCGCACCACATGGACGCGCTCCGACTCGAACGACTCGTCTGGTCCGTCCTCTTCGGCCTGTTCGTCGGGACTACGGTCACCCTCCTCTTCGCACCGAACCCGACGGGCCTCGTCGCGTTCGCCCTCGCGGCCGTCGCCTTCGCCGTCTCGGCCGCCGTCGCGTTCCGCGTCTTCGCGTTCTCCGAGTCGCCGACGGCCGAAGCGGGCGACATGAGCGTCCGGTTCGTCGCCTTCCTCCTCGTCGCGACCGCCCTCCAGTTCGGCCTCGCAGCCGTCGGATTCGACGGATTGGCGGGACGAGTCGCCGGGTTCGCGGGCGGGTGGCTGGCGGCCCACTACGCCTCGGCGCGGCTGAATCCCCGTCGATGGGGAAGCGGGGGTGTCGCCCCGTGAGAGACACCCTGCAACACCTCTCGCGGTTCCTCACGGTGATGCTGCTCGTCGACTTCCTCGGCCTCGGCGTCTGGGTCATCCTGCCGGCGTCGGCGGGGTTCAGACGGTACGTCCTCTTGGGGACGCTCGTCGTCGCGCCGCTCATCGCCCTCCTCGTCACCTACGGCCCGGAGTTCGGGGACGTCTGACCGCTCGCGCCTCCGTCCGCGACTGCGGCAGGCGTTCGCGGTCACGCAACGCTTTACCCCCCGCCGTCCGCACGCGGTAGCATGCGAATCGCACTCCTCGGTGGGACCGGCGACATCGGCGAGGGACTCGCCCTGCGCTGGGCCTACCACACCGACCACGAGGTCGTCGTCGGGTCGCGCGACCCCGAGAAAGCCCGCGCGAAAGCCGACGAGTACGAGACGGAACTCGACAGCCGCGGCCGCGAGGTGAAGGTCAACGGCTTCACCAACGAGATGGCGGCCGACCGCGCCCGCGTCGTCGTCCTCGCGGTGCCGCCGTACCATATCGCCGACACCATCGACGCCGTCGCCGACGGACTCGACGAGAACGACATCCTCGTGACGCCCGCCGCCGGCATCAAGCGCGAGGACGACGGCTTCCACTACCATCCGCCGAACGTCGGCAGCGTCACGCAGTTGGTCGACGACGCCGCCCCCGACGGCGTTCCCGTCGTCGGCGCGTTCCACAACCTCGCGGCGGGCCGCCTCGCGGACCTCGACGCCGAGTTAGACATCGACACGTTGCTGGTCGCCGACGACTACGACGCCAAGGACATCGTATCGCGACTCGCCGAGGACATCGACGGCCTCCGCGCCCTCGACGCCGGCGGTATCTCCAACGCCGCGGAGGTCGAATCGGTGACGCCGCTTCTCATCAACGTCGCGCAGAACAACGAGGGGATGCACGACCTGGGGATTCAGTTCCGTTGAGTCGAGTCGAACGGGCTCACAGCTCCGAGCGCGGAGCCGTCGCCCTCTCCCCGTACAGCGTCCGCGCGACGAGCATCCCGACGAGAACGACGAGGGCGACGCAGGCGAGATACTCGACGCGGAAGCCGACGAGTTCGACTAAGGGCACCGCCACGAGGGGACCGAGCGTCGACCCCGCGTCGCCGAACACGTTGTAGACGCCGCCGAGTTTCCCCACGTCGTCGGCCGGGCTGAGGTCGCCGAGGTAGGCGAGCAGCGGCGGGTTCGACCCGCCGACGCCGACGCCGATGAGCGCGACGCCCGCCAGCGCCGAGTGCAGCGTCGGTACGAGCGCCAACAGCGCGTAGCCCGCGGCGAGGACCCCCAAGGCCGGCAGCGTCAGCGCCGCGCGGTTCGACAGGCGGTCGGAGTACCGCCCGACGACGAGCGTCGTGACGCTGGAGGCGACGACGCCGACGGCCATCACGAAGCCGCTGACGCCCGTCTCGGAGAGCGCGCCGACGGTGATGTCGTACTCCGCGGCGTACAGCACGGCGGTCGAGAGCAGGACGCCGGCGAACAGAAAGCGGACGGTGAAGTTGACGGCGCCGACGGTGAAGATGCGCGCGTCGGCGGCGACCAGTCGCGGCACCTCTCGGAGCGAACTGGCCGCGTCCACGTCGGTGTGCACGTCCGGGAGCACGGACGCCGCGACGAGGGCGGCGAACAGACCCGCACACCCCGCGACGACGAACGCCGTCGCGTAGCCGAACGCGTCGGTGACGAGGCCGCCGACGACGAGGCCGGCGGGGAAGCCGAGGCTCTGCCCGCCGCGCATGTAGCCGACCCATTTTCCTCTATTTTCGGCCGTCGTGACGTGCGTGATGGTGCTGAACGCGCCGACGAACACGAACGCCGACCCGACGCCCCAGCAGGCCCGCGACAGCAGGAACACCGTGGCGCTGTCGAGGGGGACGGGACCGGGGTCGAGTCCGAGGACGTAGCCGAACGGCGCCAGCCCCTGCACGAGGAAGCCGGCTATCATCGGTCGGCGCGTCCCCATGGTGTCGAGCACCTGCCCGGCGGGTGTGTTCATCACCAGGCGAGTGAACCGGTTCGTCGAGAGGATGAGACCGACCAGAAACGGCGAGATGCCGAGGATGGGGCCGAGCGTCGGCAGCGTCGGGAAGGCGACGCCGGCGCCGACGCCGCCGAAGAAGACGCCCGCGATGAGGCTCCCGGCGACGAACTCCACGGAGGGCTCCTCGCCGCCGAACAGTCGGCTCACGCGGCGGGACTCCGACGGTCGGGCGGTCGAGGGCGGACGGAGAGAGCGGACGGCATCCTGATTCGTGGGGCGTACACGGACGGGTACGCTGTCGTGAGCGCACACCCTTGGCGCTTTGCAATCGGGCGCTCCCGTCCGGGAACGGCGGCCGACGTCGCTACTTCGACCGGAGCGCCTGCTCCAGATTCTCCGCCGCCGCCTCGTCCTCCGTCATCAGGACGAACTCCCCGTTCCACTCGCCGTCGGCCATGTCCGTTGCGAGGTTCCGCGCGATTCCGAACCGGCTTCGCTCCTCGCCGTCCCGCCGCAGGACGAACTCGAACGCCTCGGGCCTCTCGTTGACCCCGGCGGCGCTCAGGTCGTCGCCGATGCGCTCCGTCGCGTCGTCGTCGAGCGTTATCGGCAGCCCGTACGACGTCTGATAGCGCTGCGCCTCGCCGACCCGCGCCACGTCCGCACCGGTGAACAGCACCCGGTCCGTCTCGGGGCCGACGAGTCGCATCTCGAACGCCGCGGGCGCGCCGGCCGTCCCAGACGGTTCGGCGTCCGTCTCCGCACCCGAATCCGGCCCGGCCGTCGACTCGACCGCGTCGCGGGTTTCGGTCGGATTCGGGCTTCCATCGGCCGCACAACCGGCGATGAGGGCGACCGTCGCGCTTCCGAGCAGTCCGAGCGTCGCGCGTCTGGAGGGCGACATACGTTCAGATTGTCGACATGTGAGCAAAGCTCTTGTGCCGCCGGTCGGCGCCGTCCCCGCTCAGAATCGGTCGCGCAGTTCCGCCCGCAGGTCGTCCAGCGAGACGCCCTTCATCGCCAGGAGGACCAGAAGGTGATACGCCAAGTCGGCGCTCTCGGCCAGCAGTTCCTCCCGGTCGTCGTCTTTGGCGGCCAGAATCACTTCCGTCGCCTCCTCGCCGACCTTCTCCAGCACGTAGTTCTCGCCCTTCTCGTGGGTAAACAGCGACGTCGTGTAGGAGCCTTCGGGCAACTCGGCCTTCCGCGACTCGATGGTCGAGAACAGTTCGTCCAACACCTCGTCGGTGGGCGTGTCGGCGTCCATGCTCACAGGTGAGACGACGCGGGGAAAAACACGTCCGGTTCCTCCTCGACGGTCGCGCGTGTGGTCTGCGACACCGCGGGTCGGTTCTCTCGCCGACTCAGTCGGCGGCGTCGGCTTCCACTCGGTCGAAGAACGCCAAATCGTGCAGGCGGCTGTCGGTGGTCAACTCGGGGTGAAAGGAGGTGCCGACGACGGGGCCCTGCCGGACGGCGACGGGCGTGCCCTCCCACTCGGCCAGCACCTCGACGCCCTCGCCCACCTCGTCGATGAGGGGCGCGCGGATGAACACCGCCGGGAACGGTTCGTCCATCCCGGTGACGTCGAGAGGGGCCTCGAAGCTGTCGACCTGCCGGCCGAACGCGTTGCGGTCGACGGTCACGTCTATCAAATCGAGCGTCTCCACTCGCTCGTCCTTCGCGTCTACGGACGCCACGATGAGGCCGGCGCACGTCGCCAGCACGGGTTTTCCCGCGGCGACGTGTTCGCGTATCTCCTCGTCGATGCCTTCTCCTCGCAGGAGACGGGAGATGGCCGTCGACTCGCCGCCGGGGACGAGAAGCACGTCGCAGTCCGGGACGTGGCCCGACTGCCGAATCTCGACGACTTCGACTTCCTCACCGTGGGCGGCCGCGGCGCGGCGGATGGCCGCGGCGTGTTCGGATACGTCGCCCTGAACGGCGACGACGCCTGCGCGTAGCATACGTGTCCGTCGGTGGCCCGGGGTGAAAAACCGAGCGTTCGGAGGACTCGTTCGCCTCAGAAGGCGACCGAGTTCAGGACGATGACGAGGACGCCGAAGAGGAGGCCGAAGGCGACGATGGTCTTGGGGTCGATGCGGATGGCGTTGCGGTCCTCGGCGTCGAAGTACCGAACGAGACCCGCACTAGACATCAAGCCGCCGCTGTTCTGTCCACTGCTCATGTCATCTTCTGTGAGTTCCCCCGTCCTAAACGTTTCGACTCCGCGCGAACCCGGCGGGGTTGAGAAACCCTTATGCGCGGGGACAGGCTATCACACGGCGGACACTATGACCGTTCGACTCAAGGATTTCTACGCCGATTGGTGCGGCCCGTGTAAGACGCAGGACCCCATCCTGGAGGAGTTGGAGGCCGACTACGCGGACGTCGAGTTCGAGAAGGTCGACGTGGACGACGAGCAGGACGTGGCCAACGAGTACCAGGTTCGCTCGCTCCCGACGCTCATCGTCGAGAACGACGACGGCATCGTGGACCGCTTCGTCGGCGTCACTCAGCGCGAAGACATCGAGTCGGCGCTGCAGAAGGCGGGCGCCTGAGACGACGGCACGACTTCTCGTCGGTTCTCCGCTTCCGAGAGCGGCGGCGCCGGTGTCCCCCGTCTCGCAAGCGTTATACGGACGGCTGGGGAAACGTCCTGCATGCCCAGCAACGAATCCGCAACGAAGCGAACGCTCGAAAAGCAGATCTGTATGCGTTGCAACGCGCGCAACCCGCCGCGAGCGGACAGTTGTCGCAAGTGCGGCTACAAGAACCTCCGTCCGAAGTCGAAGGAACGCCGCGCCGCGTAATCGAGCGACTTCGCCCTACTCCTCGGGATACTTCGGTTCGCGACGCTCCGCGCGCATCAGCGCCCGCTGTATCACCTCGCGCACCGAGTCGCCGTCCGGTTCGTTCCGGAACACGTCGCCGTGGCCCGCGTACAGTTCTTCGACGGACTCGGGCGTCCGTTCGAGGAGCGTATCGAGGCTCTGGACGAGTCGCTCGCGCGACTGCCCGGACATGTCCGTGCGGCCGAAACTGCCGTCGTCGAACGCGCCGTCGTTGTACACCACCACGTCGCCGCTGAACAGGCGCGTCTCGCTCACGAACGAGACGTGGTCGGAGGCGTGTCCCGGCGTGTACACCACCTCGAACGTCTCCTCACCCATCGTCACCTCGTCGCCGTCTTCGAGGGCGCCGTCGCGGCGCGGGTGCTCCGCGTAGGCGTACAGGTCGGCGTCGAACCGGTCCAACACGGCGTCGAGTTCCGCGACGTGGTCGGTGTGCTGGTGCGTGAGGACGACTGCGTCCACCTCTTCCGTGTGCTCGGCGACGACGTCCTCGACGCCGGGCATCGCGCCGGCGTCGACGAGAACGGTCCGGTCGCCGACCACGAGGTACGCGTTGCAGGTGAACTGCTCGGCGCCCTCGGTCACCGCGAATATCTCCATACCGTCCGGTGCATCCCCGCGACGGAAAAAGTCCCCCGAGTCGGCAAGACCCTAGGCGGTCGAACCCCACGGATCGGGCAAAATCGTATATTTCCTACGTTCAGGCACCGAACAAAATCCCGATTAGCGTATCACTTTTCCGTCCGAACGTGCTATGTGGAAGTGTATGGGATTTGGGAGCTACGACGAGTCAGAACAAGAGAGTCAGGACTACGACCAAGATCTCGACGAGAACGACGGCGTCGCGACCTCCGAGAGCGACCACAAGGGCGAGGTGAACTTCGAGAACGGGGCCTCGAACGACGAACTGCTGGACCGCCTCAAAGAGATCAAGGACGACTGACGACCCGTCGTGACGCCGACGCTGAAGTCGGGCACGCGGGCACTCGGCGTAGCGGAGTCGTACGCTGATCAACGGTCGCCGAAGGGTCGGGGCGTCGACGCGAGCGAACGGCCCGACGCGGAGAGCGTGCTGTGCGGCGCGGTCGTCCGCGCGGACCGCGTCGTCGACGGCGCGGCCTACGGTACCTGCGCCGTCGGCGGCACGGATTCGACGGACGCGATACGTCGGCTTTTCTCGGACCTCGGACGCGAAGACGTGCGTCTGCTGTTCGTCGCGGGGGTCGCCCCCGCGTGGTTCAATCTCGTCGACCTCGAACGACTCGCCGACGCCGTCGAGCGACCCGTCCTCTCGGTCTCCTTCGAGGGGAGTTCGGGGCTGGCGTCGGCGCTCCGCGAGCAGTTCTCCGGCGACGCACTCGACGCCCGCCTCTCCGTCTACGAGTCACTTCCGCCGCGGCGACCCGTCGACGTCGGCGACGACACCGTGTTCGTCCGCGCCGTCGGCATCGACGACGAGGCGGCGGCGCGCGCCGTCCGCGCGTACACCCCCGAGGGGAGCGGACGTCCCGAACCCCTCCGAGTGGCGCGCCTCCTCGCCCGGTCCGGCCGGCGGTGGCGCGAGGGGTAGGAGTCGGAGCAAAGCGCAGGGCGCGCCGACCGACCGCCGCCGCTAAGTCGGACCGGCCCGCCTCTCCGATATGAGCGACGACGCGATGGACGGCCTCTGCGTCCGCGAGTGCGAGCGCTGTCCCGCCCTCGTCGAGTCCCGGAGTCGAATCGTCAACGGCGTCGGCCCCGACGACGCCGACCTCCTCTTTCTCGGCGAGGGGCCGGGGGCCAACGAGGACGAACAGGGGGAACCGTTCGTCGGGCGGTCGGGGAGCGTTCTCGACGACGCTCTGCGGGAGGTGGGTCTGGCCCGCGCCGACGTCCGCATCACGAACTGCGTCCGGTGTCGACCGCCGGAGAACCGCGACCCGACGAAGGAGGAACTGGGGAACTGTCGCGGCTACCTCGAAGCAGAACTGAAACGCGTCGCCCCGGACCTCGTCGTCACCCTCGGGAAGGTGCCCTCTGAGCACCTGCTCGACCGCTCGGTGGCCGTGACGAAGGAGGCGGGCGACGTCGTCGACGTGCGCCTCGGGGACCGCTCGCAGCGAACGCTCGTCTCTGTCCACCCCGCGGCGACGCTGTACGACGGGAGCCAGAAGGAGGCGTTCTTCGACGCCGTCGCGAAGGCGGCCGACCTCTCCGGTCTCGCCGACGGCGGCAACGGGCAGTCCAGTCTCGGCGACTTCTGAGCCGTTCTCACCCGCGCTCTTCTCCGGGTCGTCGACCGTCCGGGGCGGCCGAATCTACCCCGAGGGAAAGCCACTTGACCGCGCTCCTCCCATCTCTGGTATGAGCACGACGACGGCCGAAACGCGGGAGACGGTGGCCTCGGTGGTCATGGTCGACTACGGCCTCGGCAACCTCCGGAGCGCGCGGCGCGGCCTCGAACGCGCGGGCGCGGACGTGACCGTCTCCGACGACCCAGAGACGTTCGCCGACGCCGACGGCATCGTCCTCCCGGGCGTCGGCGCGTTCTCCGAGGGGATGGAGAACGCCGGCCCGTTCCGGGAGGCCCTCGCCGAGGCGGCCGACCGCGGCCAGCCGATATTCGGCATCTGCCTCGGGATGCAGATGCTCCTGACAACCTCGGAGGAGGCCGCCCACGCCGGCGAGGGGGACGTCGAGGGTCTCGACCTGATTCCCGGTCGCAACGTCCGCTTCGACCAGGGACAGAAGGTGCCGCACATGGGCTGGAACGAACTGGACGTGGAGCGAGAGCACCCCCTCGTCGAGGGGGTAGACGGACAGTACGCCTACTTCGTCCACTCCTACTACGCCGTCCCCGACGACGCGGACGCCGTCGTCGCCTCGACGGACTACGGCGTCGAGTTCCCGGCTATCGTCGCCAACGAGGCGGGCAACGTGTTCGGCACGCAGTTCCACCCCGAGAAGTCCGGCGAGACCGGACTACAGATACTCCGGAACTTCGTCGACTTCTGCGCGGAGCGGTAGGGAAGGCGCTCAGGACAGCGTCACGTCGTCTATCGTCCGGGCCACCTCCGTCTCCCAGACGACGCTGATGCCGACGGCGACGATGCCGACGTCCTCGGCGTCCACGTCGTACTCGTATCGGCTCCACCCGGCGCGGTCCTCTATCGCCCGTTCGGTGTCGAACTCCTCCTCGCGCAACCATCCGCGCTCGGGCCGCGGACCGGCGTAGGCGGCGAGTCTGGTGATGGTGTTGAACGACTCCTCCGGCGAGTGAACGGACACCGAGAGCGTGTCCACCTCGTCGAAGCGAGCGGCCTGCTGGGCCCAGATGACGCCGTCGTCCTGCAGACCGTTGATGAAGAACTGGAGGGCGGCGTCGCCCGAGGCGACGGGGTCGTCGACGACCCTCGCGGCCGATTCGACCGGGAGGCCCGTGTTCGGGTCCGTCGGCAGGTGACGGCCGATCAACCACCCTCGGAGCCCCGACTCGAATCCCGGATTGACGACCTGTGCGCTCGGGTCCGTCGTCCCGTCGTCGACGACGGGCGCGTTGCACCCTGCGAGGGCCGCCAGACCGGCGCCGCAGGCGGCGAGGTAGCGTCTTCTGTTCACGGACTCCACCCACGCCCGCGGGGGATATCATACCACCCGTCGACGGCGGAGCGCTCGGAGCGTCCGCGACGAGCGGACCCGAGAGCCTTTTACAGAGGGGTAGAGAACGTCGGCCCATGCAGGCAGTCACGCTGGGCCCGGCCGGGACGTACTCACACCGCGCGGCGCGCGCCGTCGCCGACGACGTGGCGTTCCGCGAGTCGGTGTCAGCCATCGTCGACGCCGTCGACGCCGGCGAGTACGAACGCGGCGTCGTCCCCATCGAGAACAGCATCGAAGGCAGCGTCACGGAGACGCTGGACGCCATCGCCTCCGCGAACATCGCCGTCACCCGCGAAATCGTGACGCCCATCCGGCACGCCCTCCTCGCGCAGTCCGAGGAGTTCTCCGTCGTCGCCTCCCACTCGCAGGCCCTCGCGCAGTGTCGGACCTACCTGGAGACGAACTACCCCGAGATGAAACTGGAGGCCGTCGCCAGCACGGCCCGCGGCGTCGAACGCGCCCGCGAGGACTCCTCCATCGCCGGTATCGGCCACCCCGACAACGCCGGCGAGGGACTCTCCGTCGTCGCGGAGGACATCCAAGACCAGTCCTCGAACGCGACGCGCTTTTTCGTCATCGCCCCCGAATCCGCCCGGTCCGACGCGGGCGGGAAGTCCACCGTCGTCGTCTATCCGAACGCGAACTACCCCGGATTGCTGCTCGAACTGCTCGAGGCGTTCGCCGAACGGAACATCAACCTCTCGCGCATCGAGTCCCGCCCCAGCGGGAACCGCCTCGGCGACTACCTGTTCCACGTCGATTTCGAGGCCGGCCTGTACGAGGAACGCGCCCAGGAGGCCCTCGACGCGGTCGAAGAGATCGCCTCGCGCGGGTGGGTCAAACGCCTCGGCTCGTACGACAGCCAGCACGTCCTCTACTGAACGGCGACCGGCCGTCCGTCGCGCCGCCCTCGCGCCCGCAAAAACCTTGATGCCGGGACGGGTCGAACTGCCACACGGCCATGGCGCGTCAGAACCCCTTCGACGAGATAGAACAGTTCTTCAAGCGGATGGGACGCGAGTTCGAGGAGTCCGGCCTCGCCTCGCTTCGGGACGTCTCCGTCGACGTCTCCGAGACGGACGACACCGTCGTCGTCACCGCCGACTTGCCCGGCTACGAGAAGGACGACATCGACATCTCCGCGTCCGGGCGCGAACTAACCATCAGCGCCGAGCGAAGCGCCTCGGACGAGGAGTCGGGCGACCGGTACATCCGCCGCGAGCGCACCCGCAACAGCATCAAGCGCTCGCTGACGCTCCCCGAGGAAGTCGTCGCGGAGGAGGCGTCCGCCACGTACAACAACGGCGTCCTCACCGTCACCCTCCCGAAGGAGTCGGTGGACGAGGACGAAGAGTCGACGGACATCGACGTTATCTGAACGGGCTCGGACGTCTTCGACTCGACTGTCGAAAGCGGAGTATTTTCGGGGCCAGAGGCTCCTACCGTGCGAATTGTCGTCTCGCATCCCGCGGTATTTATCTCCTCGAACGGCGTTATAGCGCTCGGTGAATTACCAATGATGCGACGTTCTAACCCCTTCGAAAACATGGAATCGATGTTCGAGCGAATGTCCCGACAGTTCGACGAGATGAGCCGTCAGTTCGACGACTCCCAGTGGACCGGTTCCTCGACCCGGGGCATGGAAGTCGACGTCCGCGACGGCGACGAGGAGTTCGTCGTCGTGGCCGACCTGCCCGGGTTCGAGAAGGAGGATATCGACCTCTCCATCACCGAACGCGCGCTGACCATCTCCGCCTCCCGCGAGACGGAAACCGAGACCGACTCCGGTGAGGGCGCCGACGGCGGCGAGTACCTCCGCCGCGAACGGCGCCACGAGTCGATGCACCGCACCTTCCGCCTCCCCGGCGACGTGACGGCCGAGGACGCCGCCGCCTCCTACAAGAACGGCGTCCTCACTGTCACCCTCCCGAAGGTGACCATCGACCGCGAGGACTCCCGCCACATCGACATCGAGTGAGCGGCCGACCGGGACCGCACACCTCGAACGCGTACCGCCGCCACCGAGGCCTTCGGGCCTCGACGTTCAGGTCTCGACGCCTTCTTTCGCTTCTTTACCGTTCAGCCGTCCGACCCGCCTACCCGTCGGACTCGGCCGACGCCGTCGATTCGGATTCGGCTCCGTTCTCGCGCCCTTGTTTCCCCTCCCCGTTCTCGGCGTTTTCGCCGCCTTCGCCGCTCTCCTTCTCCCCCCGCTTCGTCTCCGCCGCCTTCGCCGCGAACGGGTGCGCCCGCAGAATCGCGCCGTCCTCCGGGCTCGAATTGGCGAAGTTACAGACGAACAGGTCGCTCCGCTGTCGCGGCGTCACGCCGAACAGTACGTCCGACGGGAAGACGAGGCCGTCGTCCGCGTCGGCAACGATGTCGACGCACCGGTCGGGCGCCACGCGGACGACTCGGTTCCGCGAGTTGGCGGCGACATACACGTCCGGCCCGTTCGTGGTGACGCCGTCGGCGCCGAATATCTCCGGCGATTCGAGGTACGTCTCGGACTCGCCCGCCCGGCCGTCCGCCTTGACGGCGACGCGGACGAGTCGCCCCACGTCCTCCCCCTCGTCGCTCCTCGCGCGCGTGACGGCGACGTACAGGGAACCGTCGCGGGCGAATGCGAGGCCGTTCGCTCCGAAACTCTCCGTCTCCAGCGCGGCCGACTCGAACCACACGTGCGCCGCCGGGTCCTCCTCGCTCAACGGCACCTCGTAGACGGCGCCGCCCGTCGACTCCGTGACGAGGAGTCGGTCGAAGTCCGGGTCGTACAGCACGTCGTTCGGGAAGCCCGAGATGGACGCGACCGGTCGCGGGTCGCCGCCGTCGCGCGGCACCTCCCAGACGCCGGTGTCGTCGCCGCCCGTCGAGGAGGCGACGTATATCGACCCGCAGGGGACAACTTCGACGCCGACGACGCTGCCGGGGAGCGTCGCCACCCGGGTGAGATGCTCCGGTATCAGCCCCGTCTCCTGCGTCTGCGCGTTCGTCACCTCCCACACCTCCCCCGCGGTGATGCCGAAGTACAGCGTGCCGTCCCAGTCGAGAGCGAGGTTCTCCGGCACCGGTTCGCCCGGTATCTCGACGACCGTCTCCACCGGCGCGCCGGCGCTCCCCTCTCCGTCGTCCGCGCCGTCCCGACCCTGACCCGTCTCGTCGCTCTCCTCGTTCGCCTTGCCGTCCGCCATCGCGCTCCCCGGAAGCGCCGAGAACGCCAGTCCAGCCCCGAACAGCCGTAGTGTCGAACGCTTGGTAATCTCTGTCACGTCTCGGCTAGGGAGGTTCCGAACATAGTAGTTGTAGGTCGTCGTGGTGAGTGTCGGCCGAACTGTTCTGTCTCCGTCCGCACGAGTTCCCCGCTTCTCCGCCCGAGCCGTGTTCTCCTGTGACGCGTCACCATTCACCACGGATTCTCTTGGGACCGGACGGCCCCGAAAGTCGGGTATAGGAGTTAATTTATGCGCGCATCCTGTTCTCACAGACATGGAATACGACCCGCAGGAACTCGAGGAGCGCTGGCGGGAGCGGTGGGCCGAGAGCGGTCGGTACGAGGCCGACCCCTCTGAGGCCGACGAGGACCCGACGTTCATCACGGTCCCCTACCCGTATCCCAGCGGCGGGATGCACATCGGACACGCGCGAACCTACACCGTCCCCGACGTGTACGCCCGCTACCGCCGACAGCAGGGGGACAACGTCCTGTTCCCCATCGCGTGGCACGTCACCGGCACGCCCATCATCGGCGCCGTCGAACGGCTGAAGAAGGGAGAAGAAAAGCAGCTCTCGGTTCTGCGCGACACGTACAACGTCCCCGAGGAGACGCTGACGGACCTGGAGACGCCGATGGGCTTCGCCCGCTACTTCATCGAGGAACACTACAAGAGAGGGATGCAGTCGCTCGGCCTCTCTGTCGACTGGCGCCGCGAGTTCACGACGAACGACGAGCGCTACTCGAAGTTCATCACGTGGCAGTACGAGACCCTGCGAGAGCGCGGTCTGCTGGAGAAAGGTCTCCATCCGGTCAAGTACTGCACGAACGAGGAGCAACCGGTCACGACGCACGACTTGCTCGAAGGCGAAGAAGCGGAGTTCCAAGAGTACACGCTCGTCCGCTTCGGCCGCGGCGACAGCGTCGTCCCGATGGCGACGCTGCGCCCCGAGACGGTTCGCGGCGTGACGAACGCCTACGTGAACCCCGACGGCGACTACGTCTACGCCGACGTCGACGGCGAGGAATGGTTCGTCTCGGCGGCCGCCGCCGAGAAACTGCGCCTGCAGGCTCACGACGTCGAGGTTCGCGAAGAAGTCTCCGGCGCCGAGTTGGTCGGCGAACGCGTCACCAACCCCGTCACCGGCGACGAGGTGCTGGTCCTCCCGGCGGACTTCGTCGACCCCGAGAACGCGACGGGCGTCGTGATGTCCGTCCCGGCGCACTCGCCCGACGACTACGTCGCCCTGCAGGAGGCGAAGGACGACGACGCCCGGATGGAGGAGTACGGCATCGACCCGGCCGACGTGGAGGCCATCGAACCGATTCCGATTCTGACCGTCGAGGGCTACGGCGAAATTCCCGCGCAGTCGGCCGTCGAAGAGGCGGGCGTCACGAGTTCCGACGACCCCGCCCTGGAGAAGGCGACGAAGGACCTCTACAACAAGGAGTTCCACGCGGGCCGCATGAACGACGACTACGGCGAGTTCGCCGGCGAACTCGTCGAGGACGTGAGAACGCGATTCCGCGACGCCCACCGCGAGGAGGGCGCCTTCGGGACGATGCAGGAGTTCTCCGAGGACGTCGTCTGCCGGTGCGGCGGCGACGTCGTCGTCGCCGAACAGGACACGTGGTTCCTGCGCTACGACGACGAGGACTGGAAAGCGAAGGCCCACGAGGTGGTCTCCGAGATGGACGCCGTCCCCGAGAACACCCGCGGCGAGTACGACCACACCATCGACTGGCTGAACGAGTGGCCGTGCATCCGCAACTACGGACTCGGAACCCGCCTGCCGTGGGACGAGGACTTCGTCATCGAACCGCTGTCGGACTCTACCATCTACATGGCCTACTACACCATCGCGCACCGCCTGCAGGACGTGCCGGTGGAGGAGTTAGACCGGGAGTTCTTCGACGCCCTCTTCTACGGACCTGAGGCCGTCGACGACGCCCCCGAACGCGCGGTCGACCTGCGCGAGGAGTGGGACTACTGGTACCCCGTCGACTACCGCTTCTCGGCGAACGACCTCATCTCGAACCACCTGACGTTCTACCTGTTCCACCACGCCGAACTGTTCGACCGGCCGAACTGGCCGCAGGGCGTCGTTATCATGGGGATGGGGCTGTTGGAGGGCGAGAAGATGTCCTCCTCGAAGGGACACGTCGTCCTCCCCGGCGCCGCCATCGACGACTACGGCGCCGACACGGTGCGCTTCTTCCTGCTCAACTCCGCGGAACCGTGGCAGGACTACGACTGGCGCGACGACCAGGTCGAGTCCGTCCGGAACCAACTGGAGCGCTTCTGGACCCGCGCCGACGAGATACTCGAATCGGACGCGCCCGCGGAGCGACCCGAACTGGCGCAGGAGGACCGCTGGCTTCTGTCGAAACTGCAGGCGACGGTTCGGGAGGTGACCGAGGCGATGGAATCCTCGGAGACCCGAAGCGCCAGTCAGACGGCGTTCTACGACTTCGAGGAGCAACTGCGCTGGTACCGCCGCCGCACCGACACCGACCGCCCGGCCGCGCGGTGGACGCTCCGCGAGGTCTTGGAGACGCGCCTGCGCCTCCTCGCGCCGTTCGTTCCGTTCATGACGAACGAACTGCACGAGCGCTTGACCGGCACGCCTGCCGAGGACGCGCCGTGGCCCGAACCGGACGAGTCCCTCGAGAGCGAGGCCGTCGAGGCGAGCGAGTCGCAGATAGAGCGGCTGACCGAGGACATTCTGGGTATCCAGCAGTCGCTGGCGAACGCCGACGAGAACGTGCCGGAGGCCGACCCCGACAGGATAGTCGTCACCGTCGCCGCCGACTGGAAGCGCGAGGTGTTCGACGCCGTCGCCGCGGAGGGAGGCGACCAGGGCGCCGTGATGAGCACGGTGATGCAGAACCCCGACCTGCGCGAACGCGGGAACGAGGTCAACGACCTCGTGGGCGAACTCGTGGAGTTCGCTCGCGGACACGACGACGACGAGGTGGCCGCACTCGCGGACCTCGACGAGTACGAGACGTACGAGGCGGCGACCGAGTTCCTCTCGCGGGAGTTCGACGCCGAGGTGGAGATTCGACTCGAAGGCGACGACGCCGAGGCGACGAAGCGGGCGATTCCGCTCCGTCCCGCCGTCGAACTCGAAGTCGAGTAGCCGCCCCGCCCCCGCCCCGAGTGCGGAGCGACGGGCGAACGGACGCGCCGGCGACCGTTCTGAACGGCCGACGACGAACGGGTTTTTGTGCCGGGGAGCGTAGCGGCCGGTATGGCAGACGAAGAAGAATCTCCGGACGCACTGCGACGCGTCTACCGGACGGTGACGCCGGGGTACAAATCGCACACCGACAGCGGCATGAACTCCGTGGGTTGGATCATCTTCCTGGTCCTCCTCGCACTGTTTCTCCCCCTGCTCCCGTTCTTCCTCGCCGTCTGGGCCGTGACGAAACTGCTCGAGTTCCTCGCGGCGCAGCGAGGACCGAGCGAAGAGGACGAGACGTAGATAGCCGACCGATTCAGCGCTCGCTTCGACCCTGACCGGCGAGTCCGAGCAGGTCGAACTCGTAGCCGTTGTCGTTCTCGTCGGCGTGTTCGTAGACGACGTGCGCGGCGGCGACGTCCTGAATCGCGAGGCCCGTCGAGTCGAAGACGGTGATGCCGTCCTCGGCGGTGCGGCCCGCCTTCTCCCGGACGACTATCTCGCCGATGGCGCCGTAGATATCCTCGTCGGTGAGGGTGCCCTCGCCGTATGGGACGTTTATCTCGCCCGAGTGGGTGGTCTGCTCGTGGTCGTCGATGACGAGTTTCGAATCGAGGAGCACCTCGTCCGCGAGTTCGTGTTTCCCCTCGGCGTCCGCGCCCATCGCGTTGATGTGCGTGTGTTCGCCGACGGCGTCCCGGGGGACGATGGGACTTTCGACGGGCGTCACCGTCGAGAGCACGTCGCAGGCGGCGGCCTCCTCGACGGACCCCGCCCGAACGTCGAACTCGTCCTCGAAGGCGTCGAGAAAGCGCGCGACGCGTTCCTCGTCGAGGTCCGAGACGACGACCTCTTCGATGTCGCGGACGGTGGAGATTGCCTCCAACTGCGTGTACGACTGGACGCCCGCGCCGACGATTCCGAGAGACGTCGCGTCCTCGACGGCGAGGTGGTCGGTGGCGACGGCGGCGGCCGCGCCCGTCCGCTTCATCGTCAGTTCGGTGCCGTCCATGATGGCGAGGGGGAACGCCGTCTCCGGCGAGGAGTACACCATCGTCCCCATCACGGTGGGCAGGTCGAACTTGTCGCCGTTGTCCGGGTGGACGTTCACCCACTTGATGCCCGCGGCGTCCCAGTCGCCGGCGTCCATGTACGCCGGCATCGACCGGAAGTCGCCGTTGTACTGCGGCAGGTCGACGTAGGACTTCGGCGGCATCTGCGCGTCGCCGCGTTCGAAGGCGGCGAACGCCTCCTCGATGGCGGGGACGAGGTCCCCCATGTTCGCGTTCTCGTGGACGTCGTCGCTGTTCAAGAGCAGCGTGTACATCTTACCACCCTGTTCCGCGGTGCGTTACTTAGTTCATGCTGAATACGACCGAACTCTCACGAGTTCGTCGCTATTTGGATGAGGTACCTTTCCAAGGAGAATTTTGAGAGATAGATAGAACTACCTCGTTCGGGCTGGCCGCCGAATCCGCGCCCGCCGACCGGTTCGCCCGTAACTTCAACCATACATCACTTGTGCGAATTAGAGCGTCCCGACGGTCTGAAACTCCCGAAATGCGCAGAAGAGGCTTTCTACGCGTCCGGTCATCATACCTCGATGTCAGATCCAAACACCACCCCCGACGGCCGGACGGATGCGGAGACGACCGACGCGCAGAACGCGTTCGCCCTCCGGCGTCGGACCCTCGTGCGGGCGGCCGGTATCGGCGCCGTCGCCGCCGGCGGCGTCGGCGCGTGGGGGATGACCGCGGCGGCCGACGAACACGCCGACGAGACCACCGACGACGGGGCGGGCGAGGAGACGGACGGGACGAACCAACCCCCCTCGGCCGACCCGGTGTTCGGATACGCGTCCATCTCTCCGGACGTGACCCCGCCCGTCGAACCCGACCACGAGGTCGAGTTGCTCGTCCGGCCGGTCGAAGGCCGCGAGATTCCGGAGTTCTTCTACGACCCCTGCGGTCTGTACGTCGTCCCCGGCGACACGGTGAAGTTCTCCTACACGACGCCGCACCACACCATCACGGCGTACCACCCGGCGCGCGGCGAGATGCGGCGAGTTCCCGAGGGCGTCCCGCCTTTTTCTTCGCCCGTGTTGAACGCCGGCGCCTACTGGCTCTACACGTTCGAGATACCCGGCGTCTACGACCTCTACTGCGGGCCGCACGAGGCGTTCGGTCACGTGATGCGCGTCGTCGTCGGGACGACCGAGGGGTACGAACCGCTCCCGGACCCCTGTGCGGCGCCGCCGGCGGAGACGGAAACCGAGACGGAGATGCCGACGGCCGCGGCTCCCGAAACGGCCACGCCGACCGCGACTGAGACCGAAACTGACACTGAAACTGAGACCGCTACGGACGCGACGACGGCGGCACCGACGGAGACGAGGACGGAGATTCCGACCGAATCCGAGACGCCGACCGAGGACGGGGGCGAGGGCGGCGAACCCGAACTGCGCCTCCCCCTGTTCACCGGGCTGACCGTCCTGCGCGACCCCGCGCTCGACCCGGAGAACATCGTCGCGGACGGCGAGATTCACTGGGACGACCTCGCGGCCGAGAGCAAGCAGTTGTTCCTTCGCGTGGAAGGCTTCCCGCCCTGCTTGACCGACGAGGAGAGCGAGTAATCGCACTGCTCGGCTCGTCTTTTTTCGTCTCGCTCGCTCGGAGCAACCGCTCTTCGACGGGGCACCGAAAGAAAATCGGGTTCGGCCTGCGGGCCGACGGTCGCGCGGCGATTCGAGGTCGGGACGGAGTGTGAGTCGGGCGGTTCCCTACTTCACATCGCGCCGCCCATGCCGCCCATGCCGCCCATGCCGCCGGCGGGGGCGCCGCCCTCGTCGTCGCCGCCGCTGGTGCTCAGGTCGCCCGCGGCGATGATGTCGTCGATTTTGAGGACGAGGTTCGCGGCTTCCTGTGCGGAGGAAATCGCCTGCTCCTTCGCGTGGGCGGGTTCGACGACGCCCGCCTCGAAGGTGTCCTCGACCTCGCCGGTGAAGACGTTCAGCCCGGCGTGCGTGTCGCCGTCCTCGTGGGCCGAGCGCAGGTCCACGAGCGTGTCGATGGAGTCCAGCCCGGCGTTCTCGGCGAGAACGCGGGGGACGAGTTCGAGTGCGTCCGCGAACGCCTCGACCGCGAGCTGTTCGCGGCCGGAGACGGAGTCAGCGTAGTCGCGGAGGCGCGAGGCGAGTTCGACCTCGATGGCGCCGCCGCCCGCGAGGACGCGGCCGTCGGAGACGGTCGTGGCCACCACGTCGAGGGCGTCCTCGACGCCGCGTTCGAGTTCGTCGACCACGTGGTCGGTGGAGCCGCGGAGGAGCATCGTGACGCCGTGGCGCTCGTCGCCGAGGCCCTCGACGTAGAACAGGTCGTCCTCGTCGTCGCGGCGGACCGAGGCCGTACCGAGGTCGCGGTCGGTGAGACTGTCGAGGTCGGAGACGATTGCGCCGCCCGCGACGTTCTTCAGGAACGTCATGTCGGACTTCTTCGTCCGGCGGACCGCGAGAATGCCCTCCTTCGCGAGGTAGTGCTGGGCCATGTCGTCGATGCCTTTCTGGCAGAACACGACGTCGGCGCCCGAGTCGACGATCTTCTGGACCTTGTCCTTCAGCTGTTTTTCCTCTTGGTCGAGGAACTTCTGGAGCTGGTCCGGCGAGTCGATGCTGACCTGCGTGTCGACGTCGGCCTCTTCAACCTCGATGGGTTCGTTGAGGAGGAGCACGTCGGCCTCGTCGAACTCGGTCGGCATGTCGTCGTGGACGGGGTCCTTGTCGATGACCGCGCCGTTGAGCAGTTCGGACTCTCCGGCGGAGCGACCCGTCTGCGTCTCGATGGAGACGTTCTCCAGGTCGACCACGTGGGAACCGTCGTCGGCCTCAACGGTGACGCCGTTGACGGCCTCGACGATGAGTTCGGCGAGAAGCTCCTTGTTGAGTTCGGAGCTCTTCCCGGTCATGGAGGTTTCGGCGACCTTCTTCAGCAGTTCCTCGTCGCCGGGGTCGACGTTCTCGGCGACGTTGTCGACTTCCTCGCGAGCCTTCTGGCTGGCGAGGTGGAAGCCCTTGATGATGGCCGTCGGGTGGATGTCCTGTTCGAGGAGGTCCTGTGCGTTCTTCAGGAGTTCGCCGGCGATGGCGACGGCCGTCGTCGTCCCGTCGCCCGCCTCGTTCTCCTGCGTCTCGGCGACTTCGACGATCATCTCGGCCGTCGGGTTGTCGATGTCCATCTCTTGGAGGATGGTGACGCCGTCGTTCGTGATGGTGACGTCGCCCATCGAGTCGACGAGCATCTTGTCCATCCCTTTCGGGCCGAGTGTGGAGCGTACCGCTTCAGCGACGGCACGGGCGGCGTTGATGTTGTACTCCTGCGCGTCGCGGTCCTTCACGCGCTGAGCGTCCTCTCCCATGATTATCATGGGCTGTCCCTGCTGCATTCGCTGACTCATAGTCACCGCAGGATTGTTTGTGATTCTATATAAAAGCTTCGCTACGACTTACCGTGCGGGGTGTCACCACGATTCAGGGAACGTCCCGAAAACCACCCCGCGTGTCGCGTTTCCGTCGTCGCTGTCGTCCGTCCGACGCGCGTGCGAACGCGGAGTCGAAACGCCGTTCGTGGGGTAGTTTATATACTCTCGGACGGTGGAACGAACCCGCGGTTCGGCCGTGGCCGTCGCCGTCGAACGATAGTCACCGAGCGGAGCAGCGCCGCCGCTCGGGGGTTGAGATTCCAAAAAATCGCGCGAGGGAGGCCGACGGCCGGTCAGCGGCCGTCGGGGAGTTCGTCGGCGAGGAACTCTGATTCGCGGGGTCGGTCCGACTCGAACGGTGGAAGCTCGTCTTCTGTGTCGAGGGCGTCCATCTCTTCGGTATAGAGGCTCTCTTGGAGCTGACTTCGCTTGTTACGACCCTTGCGCTCCCTGCCGTTCTTTGTGTCTGGCATTGTCAAACACACCTACTCGCGGCACGCTCATCAATCTTTGGGAGAAGTTCGCACGGTGAAGTCGCTGCTGTTTCGCCACACGGTCCGTGTGATTTCTCTTCGACGCTGTGACCGTATCCCGGACGCCACCGTCGCTCGGCGATGAAACGCCTCGCTCGGGGACTGAAATCAGCAGAACGCCGGGACAGGGATTTGAACTCACTCGCACCGCTTCGCGGTGCTCGCTGCTCAAATCCCTTCCTAGTCGTTTCGACGCTCACGGTGGTGAGCACACGCTACGCGGTGCTCGTCGGGTAGTTCGCGTCAGAAACGCCGGGCAGGGATTTGAACTGCGGTCGCTCGCTGCGCTCGCTCCCTGATTCAAATCCCTTCGTAACCGTTCACGGATTCCAGTCGCGTACGCTCGACGATAAAACGCCTCGTTCGGGGACTGAAATCAGCAGAACGCCGGGACAGGGATTTGAACCCTGGATCCCAAAGGGAACACGCTTTCCAGGCGTGCGCCTTACCACTCGGCCATCCCGGCTCAATTCGAGGTAGCCCGGTGATGCGTTTAAGTCCTTCCTTTCGCGCTGAGACGGTGTTCGGTGGCGTACGCCGTGGCGGTGACCACGAGTCCGACGAGGACGGCGACGGCGGCCGTCGCACCGAACCCGATGTTCAGGGTTCCGACGAGGAGGCGGTACCCCTGCACGAGGACGAGAAACGAGAGCGTCCCCACGAGACCCCACAGCACCGCCGACCGGGTGCGCGGCGTCACTCCCCCGACACGTCGGCGATAGCCTCTATCTCGACGCTCGCTCCCTTCGGCAGGGCTCCGACTTCGAGGGCGCTCCGTGCCGGCGGTTCCTCCTCGAAGTACTCCGCATAAGTCTCGTTCATCTCCTCGAAGTCGTCGATATCGTCGAGGTAGACGTTCACCTTGAGCACGTCCGAGACGCCAGCGCCTTCCGATTCGAGGATGGCCACCACGTTGTCGAGCGACTGCTCCGTCTGCGTGGCGACGTCTTCGTCATCGAGGAGTTCGCCGTCCGGGGTGAGAGGAATCTGTCCGGCCGTGAACAGGATAGAGCCGTTCGTCGTCGCCTGACTGTACGCGCCCACCGCCGCGGGAGCATCGTCCGTGCTGATGGTTCGCTTCATACGCGGATTCTCAGCTCCCCCCGACTTAAAACTGAGAGAACTGCGGTCCTTCTCTCCGCCGTCGGAGTCGCTCGCCCGCTCAGACGAGCACTTCGACCGCGTAGCCTCGGTCGCGGAGGGACGACAGCAGGTCCTCGACGTGGTCGTGCCCCCGCGTCTCCAAGTCGAGTTCCACGTCCGTCTCGTTCATGCCTATCTCCCGGGACGTCCGGTCGTGTCTGATGGCGTAGATGTTCGCCTGCGCGTCGGCGATGACCGACAGCAGGTCGCGGAGGGCGCCCGGTCGGTCCCGGAGTACCGTCCGAACCTTCAGATACCGACCCGTCTCGACGAGGCCGCGCATGACGACGGTGGTGAGTTGGTTCATGTCGATGTTGCCGCCGCAGAGGGCGGGGACGACCACCTCGCCCTCCTCGTAATCGAACTTCTCGAACACGAGGGCGGCGAGAGCGACGGCGCCGGCTCCCTCGACCAGCGTCTTCGACCGTTCGAGCAGGTAGGTGAGCGCCACGGCTATCTCCTCGTCGGAGACGGTGACAATCTCGTCGACGCGCTCTCGGATGACCTCGAACGGTTTGTCGCCCACACGGCGCGTGGCGATGCCGTCGGCGATGGTGTTGACGCTGTCGAGTTCGTGGACCGACCCCTTCCGGAGCGACTCGGCCGCGCTGGAGGCCCCCTCGGCCTGCACCCCGACGACGCGCGCGTCGGGCAGTTGCGCTTTCACCGCGGTGGCGATGCCGGAGATGAGGCCGCCGCCGCCGATGGGGACGACGACGGTGTCCACGTCGGGGCAGTCCTCGACGATTTCGAGGCCGATGGTGCCCTGCCCGGCCATCACGTAGTCGTCGTCGAACGCGTGGACGTAGGTGCGGCCCTCTTCGGCCTCTATCTCGTGCGCCCGCGCCTGCGCCTCGTCGTAGTCCGCCCCGTGCAGCACCGCCCGCCCGCCGTACCGGCGCGTCGCCTTCACCTTCGAGATGGGGGCGTGCTCGGGCATCACGACCGTCGAGTCGACGCCCGCCCGGGTCGCCGCGAGGGCGACGCCCTGCGCGTGGTTGCCGGCGCTGGCGGTCACGACGCCCGCCTCCCTCTCCTCCTCGGAGAGCGTCGCGATGCGGTTCATCGCGCCGCGTATCTTGAACGACCCCGTGCGCTGGTTGTTCTCCAACTTCAGGTGGACCGCCGCGCCGGTCATCTCCGAGAACGTGTACGAGTAGTCCAGCGGCGTGTGCTTTGCGACCTCCTCCACCCGGTCGCGCGCCGCCTCGACGTCGGCAAGCGATATCATACGCCGCGATTCCGCGGCCCGCCGGGTAAGCGTTCGCATTACGCTTTCGAACGCGTCAATTTGTGCGCCGCCGGAGAGTCGCCGCGGCCTCTGCTCCCGGGCGCCGCGGCTCGGAGAAGTGTAAGGGGGAATGCACGCGTATGACGTGCAGTTGTTCTACCGACCGGCTACTACATAAACATCATCCAGGCGCGGTGAAAGTGAAACCGGGAGACGGGAGCGCCCCGAACGGCGCGTCAGACGGTCGTCGTTCGACTGTCTTATCCTGACTCTCTCGGTTCGACCACAACGCTGTTCTCTGACAGATACCGCTCGACGCGGGTTCGGAGGTCACCCTCGCCGGGCCACTCGGCGTCCGCGTTCAGGCGGCCGGCGTCGCCGACGTAGGCGTACGCGCTTCCGCCGTCGGCGCGCGGGAGTTCGACGCGGACGTACAGGCCGGAGTCGACGCCCTCGTAGGTGTCCAGCGTCGCCGTCTCGTCGGTTTCGAGCAGGCGTCCGGAGACGGACCCGCCGGGCGCCAGCGTCGGGTAGCGTCCCTCGGCGCGGTGCAGTCCGTCGACGCGCGCGTCGGGGCCGAACGACCACTCGTTGAGGAGTCGGGCCACCTGTACGGAGTCGGTCAGCGTACCGTAGACGAAGAACGGCGGCATGAGCGGACCGTTCGACGCCGAGGCACCTTCCGTTTCCGGTACCGTCAAGCGCGCCCCGCGACTCGTGGCCGCATGGACTCCGGGCGACTCCGCGGCGTCTGGCGACGCGTGTTCTCGCTGGCGTGGCCCGTCATGGCCGAGCAGACGACGCGGACGCTGATGCGCACCGTCGACGTGCTGGTGACCGCGGCGCTGTCGCCCGCCGCCGTCGTCGCCATCGGCCTCGCGGACCTGTTCGCCCGCTTTCCCCTCCGCATCGGCCTCGGACTCGGCGGCGCCGCCATCGCCCTCTCCAGTCAGGATACCGGGAGCGGTGCCGACGCCAACCGCGACGAGGCGGTGACGCAGGCGATACTCGTCGCGTTCGCCGTCGGTCTGCCGTTCGTGCTCGCCGGCCACTTCCTCGGCGACGCCCTCGTCGGTCTGTTCCCCGCCAGCGACGACGCCGTCCGCCTCGGCGGCACCTACCTCGCGGTCATCTTCGCCACTGCGCCCGCGCGACTCGTCGTCCTCGTCGCCGCGCGCGCCCTGCAGGGCCTCGGCGACACCCGCACCCCGATGTACGTCAACGTCGTCGCCAACGTCCTCAACGTCTCGCTGTCGGTGGGTCTCGGGTTCGGTCTGGTCGGCCTCCCGCGACTCGGCGTCCTCGGCGTCGGCCTCGCCACCTCGGCGGCGAACGTTCTCTCGGCCGCCCTCCTCCTCGTCGCGACTTACCGACCGTCCTCGCCCGTCGCGTTCGCGCGGCCGACGGACCCCACCGTCGGCGCGCAACTCGTCCGCGTCAGCCTTCCTCGGATAGCCGAGGGGTTCACCGCCGAACTCGCGGAGTTCCCGTTCAACGCCCTGCTGCTCTCGTTCGGGGATATCGCGAACGCCGGTTTCCAAATCGGCCGCCGCGTCTACCAGCAGGTGACGGGACCGCTCGTCCGCGGCTACAACGTCGCCGCGAGCGTCCTCGTGGGACAGGCGCTCGGCCGGGAGGACCCCGCGACGGCCCGGTACGAGGGGTGGGCGACGGCCGCCCTCGCCCTCTGCACCGTCGGCCTCATCGGTCTCTTGCTCGTCGCGTTCGCGGACCCCGTCGTCGCCGCCCTCGGTTTCGGCGGGTCGACCGCCGCGCTCGAATACGCCGCCGAGTTCGCCGTCGTCTACGGTCTCTCGGCCCCGCTCCTGGCCCTGTTCGTCTCGCTGTCGGGCGCGTTGCAGGGCGCGGGGGCGACGCGACTTCCCTTCCTCGCGCGACTGACGGGCATGTTCGGCTTCTTCGTCGGGTTCTCCTACCTCGCCGTCTACCGGCTTGAGATGGGTCTGTTCGGCGTCTACGTCGGCGTGTTCCTCGCGTACGCGTGGATGAGCCTGTTCGTCCTCGTCGCCTTTCGGTACGCCGACTGGGCGGGGACGGCGGCCGGCCTCCTGCGCGAACGGGGGAGCGTCGAGGGCGACGACTGAGCGCCGCGGCGGGACTTGCGTTCCCGACGCGACCGAATGGATTTTTCCGCGAGCGTCTGTAGCCGAACGCCATGGACGATTCACCGGACGACGAGACGGTTCGACAGGCCATCGAACACTCCCGGCGCGGCGCGCCCGCCGTCGGCGGCGTCGTCAGAGACCAGTTCGAGACCCACGAAGTGTTCCAGCGAATCGTCGCCGCCGCGGACGAGGAGGCGACGACGGGCGTCCGGGAGCTGTTCTTCAGCGCCCTCGCCGCGGGGTTCGCCATCACCGTGACCTACCTCTTGTACGCGTCGATGACGGCGGCGACCGGCGGCGACCCGGTGTTGAGCGCGCTCCTCTACCCGCTCGGGTTCGTGTTCATCATCATCGGGGGGTACCAACTGTACACCGAGAACACGCTCCCGCCGGTCGTCCTCGTTTTGGAGCGACTGGCGAGCGTCCCCCGACTGCTCGCCATCTGGTCCGTCGTCATCCTCGGCAACTTCGTCGGCGGCGGCCTCGGAGCGCTCATCCTCGCCCGGACCGGCGTGCTCTCGACCGACGCCGCGGCCGCGGCCGCCTCCCTCGCGACGAAGGGCGTCGAGACGCCGTTCTGGGACCTCTTCTACAAGGCGGCGTTCGCCGGCCTCATCGTCGCGGGCGTCGTCTGGTTGGTGTACGCCGTCAACGACAGCACCACGCGCTTTCTCGTCGTCTACGTCGCGTTTCTCGCGATACCGTTCGGCAACCTCTATCACTCCGTCGTCTCGTTCACGGAACTGACCTACCTCGCCCTCGTCGGGCAGGTGGCGTTCCTGCCCGGTCTGGTCGGGTTCGTTCTCCCCGTCCTCCTGGGGAACACCCTCGGCGGCGTCGTCCTCGTCACCGTCGTCAACTACTTCCAGACGACCGAAGAGCGCCTCGACATCGCCCGCAGGGACGGCGCGGAACGGAAGCTATCGACGAGAGAGTGGCTCTTCGGACGCGGAAACGGTCGGTCGTACGTCCCGGTTCAGAACGAGGGCGAGGACGAGTAACGCGACGAACGGCCCTTACCGCTCGTCGACGGGCGCGAACGTGCGGTCCTCGTCGCCGACGTAGCGGGCGCGCGGGCGGATGAGGCGGTCGACCTGTACCTTTTTGCCGCGCTCGCTCCGCTCGCTGGCAAAAAGCTACGCCAAAAAGCCTCCTCCCTCCCGGTGGTCGGTCGTCGGCCCGCTCCCGCCTTCGGCGCTCGCGGTCCTAGGGCCGGTTATCGCTCGTCGACGGGCGCAAACGTGCGGTCCTCGTCGCCGACGTAGCGGGCGCGCGGGCGGATGAGGCGGTTGTCCTCGTACTGCTCGATGACGTGGGCGACCCACCCGCCGACGCGGGACATCGCGAAGATGGGCGTGTAGATGTCGACGGGGATGCCCATCTGGTAGTACGTCGACGCCGAGTAGAAATCGACGTTCGGCGCGAGGCCTTTCTCTTCGCCGATGTACTCCTCGATGGCGACCGAGTAGTCGTACCACTTCATGTCGCCCGCGGCCTCGCCGAGTTCCTCGCTTTTCTCGCCGAGGATGACGGCGCGCGGGTCCTTCACGTTGTAGACGCGGTGGCCGAACCCGGGGACGCGGCGGCCGCCTTCGAGGGCGTCCTGCACCCACTTCTTGGGGTCTTTATCGCTGTCGTCTATCTCCTTGAGCATGCTCATCACGTTGGCGTTCGCGCCGCCGTGCAGCGACCCCGCGAGCGTCCCGACGGCCGAAGTGACCGCGCTGTGCATGTCCGACAGCGTCGACGCGGTGACCATCGCCGAGAACGTCGAGGCGTTCAGCCCGTGGTCGGCGTGCAGGACGAGGGCCATATCGAACGTGTCCGCGAGCACCTCGTCGGGTTCCTCGCCGTTGAGCATGTAGAGGAAGTTCGCGGCGTGTCCGAGGTCCTGCCGGGGGCTCACCACGTCCTCGCCGTTTCGCAGGCGGTTGAACGCCGCCAGCGCGGTCGGTATCTTCGCCGTGATGCGCCGGCCCTTCCGGACGTTCGCTTCGAGGTCCGTCACGTCCTCGTGGTCGGCGTCCTCGTCGTACGCCGACAGCGACGAGACGACGGTGCGGAGCGCCGCCATCGGCACCTCGTCGGCCTCGGCGAGTTCTCGAATCTCCGCCAGCACGCCGTCGTCGAGTTCGCGCTCCTTCGACATCTTCTCGGAGAACTCGTCCAGTTCCTCGCGCGTCGGGAGTTCCCCATGCCAGAGGAGGTAGACGACTTCCTCGTACGACGCGTCGGGCGCGAGGTCCTCGATGGCGTACCCGCGATACACCAACTCTCCGGCGTCCCCGTCGATGTGGCTCAGTTCCGACTCAGCAACGAGAACGCCTTCGAGACCCCGCTTTAACTCGTCTGACATACTGTTACGGTTCCCGTCCGTCTCAAAAAAGCGTTATCGTTCACCCCAAGATATTTTCGACGATCGTCGACCAATCGTTCGACGGAATCGCCGTCAGTCACCCGTCTGTGAGCGATTCACTGCCGCTCTCGCGAAGCGGTCCGTCCGATTCGAGGCGTGCCGAGGACTCGCACGCCGATACGCAGATATCGGCGCTCCGCGTACGGGGTTCGACAAACGTTGTCGCTAACAAACCTTTTCACACGACGGGCAGAACATCGTCCCATGAACCCCGAGGACGTGGAGTACGAACCGGTCAGCGTCAAGGCGGTGCTGGCCGAGATGAAGGACACCGCCGAACTCCTCATCGACCTCTCGTTCTCCGCGGTCCTCAACGGGAGCGACGACATCGCCCGCGAGGTGCTCGAACTCGAAGCCCGCATGGACGTGCTGCAACTGCAGGGTCGGATGAGCCTCCTCATGGCCGCGCGGACCCCCGAGGACGCCGAACAACTCGCCCCCGTTCTCGGCGTCATCAGCGCGGCGGAGAAGATATCCAACGCCGCGGGCGACATCGCGAAAGTCGTCCTCGAAGACATCGGCCTGCCGGACGCCATGCGCTCGGCGCTCCCGGAGGCGACGGAGATGCTGGTGCGCGCCACCGTCGACGACGCCTCGACGTACGCGGGTCGCTCGCTCGCCGACATCAACATGGAGACGGAGACGGGCGTCCGCGTCATCGCTATCCGCCGCCGGTCGGCCACCGGCAAGCGCCGGTGGATCACCAACCCCCACCACGAGACGACCGTCGAGGGGGGCGACATCCTCCTCCTGCGCGGCCCCCAGAGCGGCGTCCGGACCGTCTTCGAGGCGGCCGCCGGCGCCCCGTTCGAACTCCCCGAGACGCACGACGAACCCATCGAGGACCTCGAACGCGCCGTCGACTCCATCATCCTGATGAAGGACATGAGCGAACTCGCCGTCGACCTCGCGTACGGGTCGGTGCTGTTCGACTCCGAGGACGTGGCCGAGGAGGTGTCCGAACTGGAGGCCGAAGTCGACGCGCTCAAATCGCGGTTCGAGGCGTGGGTGCTCCGCGCCGCCGAACGCGTCGAGGACCCCGTGCAACTCCGGGGCCTCTTCCACATCGCCTCCGCGACGGAGGTCATCTCCGACGCCGCCCTCGAAATCTCCGAGGGCGTCCTGCGCGGCATCGACGCCCACCCCGTCGTCGCCGCCGCCGTCGAGGAGTCCGACGAGATAATCGTCCGCTTCCGCGTCGGCCCGGACAGTTCGCTGGCCAACGAGACGCTGGGCGACCGGATGGTCAAGACCGAAACGGGGATGCGCGTCATCGCCGTCCGCCGCGCCGACGGCAGCGAGTGGGTCGTCCAACCCGGTCCGACCACCGCCCTCCGCCCCGAGGACGTTCTCATCGCCAAGGGGACCCGCGCGGGGGCCGAACGCCTCGGCGAACTCCTCGACGACCCCCAGCAGTTCGAGGGGTGAGACCTCGACGCGGGGCCGGACGCCGACGCCGCGCCCTTCTCAGACCTCCTTCGAGAGCCTGTAGGCCGAGACGGCCGTCAGCGCAGCGGTCACGAGGAGTGCCGTCGACGACGCGAGGACGAACGCCAGCACGGCGAACCAGCCCTCGGCCCCGAGCAGCGGGTACCGTTGCGTGCCGGCGAACGGGCCGAGCAGTTCGAGGACGCGGAACAGATAGGCGAGGCCCGCGAGGAGGACGCCGACGGCGGCGCCGACTTTCGCGTTCCGCGGGACGTGCAACGCGTGGGCGAGTCCGCCCTGCGGCGGCCGCCCGGGAACCTCGTCGCTCACACTCCCCCGTTATCGCCCGGTTCGCATAGCCTCGTCGGAACGCGCCGCCCTCAGGTGTAGGCCTCGAACTCGCGGCCGAACGCGAGGAAGTAGCCCGTCCCGAGCACTCCCACCGCCGTCGCGACGAGGAACGCCGTCTCGGGGTCTCTGGCGTAGAGCCACCCGCCGACGGCCGCCGACGGGATGGTGACGGCGTTGCGGACGAGGTAGTAGGAGCCGACGACGCGCCCGCCGGCGTTCTCCTCGGCGGGGCCGACGATGAGCGCCTTGTGCGCGGGCAGGCCGGCGAACCGGAGCCCCGAGAAGGCGAACAGCAGCGTCACGACGAGTGCGCTGTCGGGGGCGTTGACGAGGAGCACCGGGAATATCGCGTAGACCGCGAATCCGACGGCCACGACGGGCTTGAGGCCGACCCGGCGGGCGAGTTTCGCCACCGGTACCATCGTCAGCAGGGCGACGGCCATCTCGACGGCGAGGAGGACGCCGAAGAAGGCGTCCGGCGAGAGCGTCACGCCGAGCGACGGGACGGAGAGGCCGACGCCGAGGAACTCGACGACGACGATGACGAAGAAGACGTACACCATTCCGTTGGCGAAGCGGACCAGCGTGTCGCCGACGAGCAGGGGTCGGAGGGCCGCGGGCATCCCGCGCAGGTCCGAGACGACGGTGGCGACGCCCTCGAGGGACTTGCCGACGCCGTCCTCGCTCGCGTCGTAGAGGACGTGCTGGGCCACCGTCGCGACGGCGGCGAACAGGGCGGCGACGACGAGAACGATTCGAAATCCGCGCTCGAAGGCGAACAGCGAGAGGACGCCGGCGGCGAACAGGGGGCCGAGGAGGAAGGCGGTGCGCCGGAACGTCTCGGTGCTTGCGAACCCCGTTGCGAGGCGGTCCGGGGGAACGCTCTGCTTCACGATGGCGAACGTCGCGCCGAGGCCGAACGACTTCCACGCCTGCGCCAATAGCAGGCCGAGGAAGATGCCGACCGGGAGCAGCACGGGGTCGACGCCGAACGCGCCGAGGGAGAACCCGGGCAGGGTCACCGTCCCGAAGGCGTCGGCGAACGCCCAGACGAGGAAGCCGACGGTGGAGGCGAGGCCGAACGCGGTCAGCGACGCCCGCGACCCGATGCGGTCCGAGAGCGCGCCGCCGGGGTAAGGGTAAACGGCGCTGATGAGGTTGCCGAAACTCCCGTACAGACCGATGACGACGCTGCCGGCGCCGAGGACGCTCAGGTACCGCGGCATGTACCGCCCCGTCATCTGGAAACCGAGGCTGAACGCGAACATCGCCGCCGAGAGGACGAGCACGTCGCCGTCGAGGGCGAAGAACTGGCGGAACGTCGAGAGCGCGTCCGGGTCGTCGGTTTCGCCGCGTGCCATACGGCCGTATTCGAGCGCGAGAAGAAGTCTTTCCCGGTCGTGTGGAACTCTCCCGGTGTGTGCTAAACGTTGACTAACGGGGCGTTCGGTACGCCTCTACAGGTGGAGCCAGCGGGTCGACCCGTGCTCCGGGAGGTGCCAGCGCTGGTATATCTTGTCGTCCTCCGCGCGGACGTCGACCTGCGCGTCGCAGGACGCCGCGAGCGAGTCCCGGAACGGGGTGTCGTCGGCGTCGACGTGGTAGTAGGCCATCCCGCGGACGCCGACCACGGAGTCGGTGACGCCGCCGAGGAGGTCGACGGTCCGGTCGTCGCCGACCGTTTCGGTGAGTTCCGCCATCGAGTCGACGCTGAGGCGGAGTTCGCCGGGTCCCAGCGACCCCGACGCGCCGAACGTGTCCACGGCGTCGCAGACGGTGTCGCACAGGCCGTCGGCCCCGGCCTGCGGCGTCGACGCCTCGTCGAGGATGTTCCGGAACCCGACGACGGAGACGGAGTCGCTGCCGACGCCGACGCCGCGGGGGAGTCGTTCTCCCAGCGTCTCGTCGTCTTCCTCGGCCGTCACGACGACCCGCGGGTAGTCGGGGAGCGACCCGAGCGTCCGACGACTCGCTCGCTTCGTACATAGGTCGTCCTCGCAGCTAACGAGAACAGAACAACCGCCCTGCTTCATTCGGAGAAGCGCTCGTCGGAACGTCTCCGGTTGCAATTCCGCGGACATAGTGTCGGTATATACCCATATTTTTCAGGGCTTCTCATCTTGTTATTATCTATGGACACGGATAACTGTTGTTTCCGAATGGGTACCGCTTTTGATTTAACGGGTGAAGAGAACCTCCGCTCCTCGGTACGGGTCTCTCCCTGTCGACCCGTCCGCCGCCCCGCGGACGTGAAGCGATACCGAACGGATAAAGGGCGGCGCATCCGACCGTCTTAGTAATGATTTCGCTCGGCAGTGCGAGTGCGGCCCCCGGCGAGGCGGACACGGGCCGCCTCGAAGTGGGTGAGATGCGCGACGGGTCGCCCGTGGGGCTTCCCTGCGCCGTCATCAACGGCGCCTCCGACGGGAAGACGCTCTACCTGCAGGCGGCCTCGGACGGGGACGAACTGAACGGCGTCGGCGTCGTCCAACGGTTGTTTCCGCGCCTCGCCCCCTCGGAACTCTCCGGTCAGATATTCGTCGTCGGCATCGTCAACTTCCACGCCTTTCAGGTGGCCCAGCACCGGAACCCGATAGACGATACGAAGATGAACCGGGCGTACCCGGGCGACAGCAACGGCACCTCCTCGGAACGCATCGCGGCGGCGACGTTCGACGTCGCCCGGGAGGCGGACCTTATCGTCGACCTCCACCAGGGGTCGACCTCGCAGATGATCGACGAGGTTCGGGTTCGATGCGGCCGCCACCACCGCCTCCACGGCGACTGTCTCTCCCTCGCGAAGACGTTCGGGTGCGGCTACGTGTTGGACCAGAAGGGACCGGACGGCCAACTCGCCCGCGCCGGCCCCGACGAGGGCGTCCCGACCATCGACCCCGAACTCGGGGGCTGCGTCGGGTGGGACGAGGAGAGCATCCGCAAGGGCGTCCGCGGCGTCGAGAACGTCCTCCACGGCTACGGCTTCCTCGACGGTTCCGTCGAGACGGAACGGCAGACCCGCGCGACGGGGTTCGACCAGTACGGCGCGCCCGCCGGCGGCCTCGTCCGTTTCCAGAAGAGCCTCGGCGAACGGGTGTCGGCCGGCGACGTGGTGTTCGAGGTGACGGACGTGTTCGGCAGCCTCAAAGCCCGCGTCACCGCCGACGGGTCGGGCATCTTCTGGCGCTCCCGCCGCCTCCCGCAGGTCGCCACCGGCGAGTACGTCTGCTCCGTCGGCACCGACGTCGACAGCTACTGATGTCCCTCTCTTCGCTCTCCCTCCGGTGCTCGGCGTGCGGCGAGACGTACGAGTCCGCGTGGACGTGGCGCTGTGACTGCGGCGCCCCCCTCGACTTCCTCGCGGACCCACGCCCCTCGCGCGACGCCCCGGACCCGCGCGGATTCGACGACCGGCGCGGCCTCTGGTCGTTCGCGGACTTCCTGCCCGTCGGCCCGCACGTCACCCTCGGCGAGGGGATGACGCCCCTCGCCGACGCCCCCGAGTGGGACGCCTCGTTCAAACTGGAGTACGTCTTCCCCACCGGGTCGTTCAAGGACCGCGGCGCGACGACGACGCTCTCCGTCGCCGCGGAACTCGGCGTCGAGACGGTCGTCGAGGACTCCTCCGGCAACGCGGGCGCCGCCATCGCCACCTACGCCGCCCGCGCCGGCATCGACGCCGAGATATACGTCCCGGCGTCGGTGAAGGCGTCGAAACTCCGGGCCATCGAACGCGCCGGCGCGACGCCGGTCCGCGTCGAGGGGTCCCGCGAGGACGTCACCGACGCCTGCGTCGACGCCGTCGAACGGGGGGAGGGCTGGTACGCCTCCCACGCGTGGAACCCGGCGTTCTTCGCCGGGACGGCCACGTTCGCCCACGAGGTGGCCTATCAGCGCGGGTGGTCCGCGCCCGACGCCGTCGTGACCCCCCTCGGCCACGGGACGCTCTTCCTCGGCGCCTACCGCGGCTTCCGCGCCCTCCGCGACGCCGGGTGGATAGACGAGATGCCGAAACTGCTGGGCGCGCAGGCGGCCGGCTACGCCCCCGTCGCCGAGGAGTTGCACGGGCCGAGCGAGGGGACGAACGAGGCTGCGGACGGCATCCAGATACGCGAACCGGCGCGCCTCGGGCAGATTCTCGCCGCCGTCGACGCCACCGACGGCGACGCCATCGCGCTCTCGGAGTCGGCGGTCGAAGGGGAGCTAGAAGAACTCCACCGCCGCGGCTTCTACACGGAACCCACCTGCGCCGTCGCGCCCGCCGCCCTCCGCGAGTACCGCGAGCGCGGCGTGCTGTCGCCGGACGACGACGTAGTGGTACCGCTCACGGGGAGCGGCCTGAAGGGCTGAGTTCGCTTCCGCGCGACCGACGACGAAACCGACGAAAAATCGAGTTAGCTCGGCCGGCCGGCGTCCCGGCCGGGGGTCTCCGCGTCCGTCTTCGCCTCACCGCGGTACGTGTCGATTCCGAGTGCGCGGTTGAGCGGGCACTTCTGCGTGATGCCCGTCACCGCGAGGACGGAACCGACGACGAGGGCGATTCCCGCGAGGGCGAGACCGAGCGTCCCGGCCGCGACGGTGATCACCCCGCCGAACGCCGCAGCACCGAAGACGACGAGGAGCGGTCCGACGACGAGTCGAGCGATGCGGTCGTAGCCACCGACGTTCTTCTGCATTTTTCCTCGTGGTTCCCTACGCCGCGCGAGCGCATAACGGACGCCGCTGTTTCCCGAAACCGGAGAATCGAGCTATCGCTCGTATCGTCGCCGTCGTCCGCTCAGCCGCTCGTCCCAGTCGATCCACTCCTGCTCCCACCCGGTCGGCGCGAAGTAGCCCGTCTCGTCGCTGTCGAGTTCGGCGTCCTCACGGGCCGTCCGGTTGCGGGCGAGGCCGCTCCGCTGTTCGCCCTCGACGAGGAGGGGTTCGAGGGCGACCGGACCGTGCTTTTCCACCACCTCGCCCGCGTCGTCGACGCTCACGAGCGTCTGTTTGGGGCCGCCCATCGGGAAGACGAGTCGACCGTCGGGCGCCAGTTGCGAGACGAGGCGCTCCGGCGGGCCGATGGCAGCCGCCTCGACCAGAATGCGGTCGAACGGCGCGTACTCGGGGAGTCCCTCGGCGCCGTCGCGGCAGTCGACGAGGACGGCCGAGGCGTCCGCGGACTGGAGGTTCGAGCGGGCCGCGTAAACGAGCGTGCGGTCGATGTCGACGGCGTGAACGTGCGTCTCGCCGACGATTTCGGCCAGCAGCGCGGCGGTGTAGCCGACCCCCGCGCCGACGACGAGCACGTCCTCGTCGGGGTCCGCCGAGAGCGCCGAGAGGAGTCGGGCGACGTTCGCCGGCGAGAGGACCGTCGAGCCCTCGTAGTCGCCGTCGCGGTTCTGATACGGGGCGTTCTCGACGAACTCGTGTCGCGGGACGGTTCGCATGGCGAGGGCGACGGACTCGGCCACGTCCATCCCGTGTTCGAGGCCGTCGACCATGTCTTCTCGCAGTACCGCGGGGTCCATACCTCCTCTCGGAATCCCGCACTAATCAACCGCACGCTCGGGGCGGCGCGCGACGACGGCCGAGCGGTCGTCGCCGGGTACCGGGCGCACCGTCGTGTCGACGAACCCGGCCGCATCGAGCCACGAGCGGTACGTCTCCTCGGGGTAGGCGTCGCCGCGGCCGACGCCCAGCGCGCGGACCCGCGCTCGGACGGCCGCGGGCGACCCGTCGCGTAAGGCGTCCACGACGACGAGCGTCCCGCCCGGTTCGAGGGCGTCGAACGCGGCCGACAGGAGCGTCCGGTTCTCCGCGGGGTCGAACCGGCTCGTCGCCTCCGCCGCGAACGCGAGGTCGAACGGCCCGCCGGCCTCGAAGTCGGCCGCGCCGGGCACGCCGGCCGCGACGGTCCGAACGTCCCGGTGGGCGAGCATCGGCGCCGCGGCGTCGACGGCGGCCGGTTCGTCGACGAGCGTCGTCTCGAACCCGCGGGCGGCGAATTCCGTCGCGTACGCGCCCGAGGCGCCGCAGACGTCGAGGACGCGGTCCGCCGCGGGCGCCTCGCGGACGGCGGCGGTGACGCGCGCCCGCACCCGCGCCTCGTCCGTCGCGGCGTGCGCCCCCAGTCGGTTCCGCGTCCACTCCGCGGGCGGGTCGGGCGCCTCGCCCGTCCGCATCGTCTCGGGGAGGGCGGTCCAGTAGTCGAACAGGTCCAACGCGTGCGGCAGGCGGCCGATGGAGCGCACGTCGCGCTTGGCGAGGAAGCCGAGGGCGCGGTTCGTTATCTCGTACTCGCCGCCGACCCGGCGGAGGTAGCCGAGGTCCGCGAGCGACTCGACGAGGGCGCGCGCGGCGGGTTCGGCCACGCCGGCCTCGGCGGCCGCCGACTCGGCCGTTCCTGCGGTGTCGAGGAGCGCCCCCAGGACGCCGCTCCGCCGGGCGGCCCACAGCACGAACAGTTCCTCCCAATCGAGCGACGACCGGTCTCGCGTCGGCATACGTTTCCCGACGGGAGGGCGGGTGAAAGCGACTCCGCTCCGCCCCGATTTCGCTCGGTGACCCGTCGAAGCGTGGCCATAACATTCTTTAGTAGAGAACTGTTTCGGACCGTTTCACGCCCGAAATCGGCAGACAGCGACCGGGTTCGTCGAACTCGTTCCAAATCGTTACCCAACGGAACGTACGGGATAGTTAATACATCACTGGCGGTATCTTGCTCTCACGATGGGTGCCCGAGAAACCTCCGCACACGACTCGGCGTACGACACTCACACCTCCGCGACCCGAACCGACGGCGACCGCTCGGCCCGGCGTGCGCGCATCTCGCGCGACGACGCGTTCCACGTCCTCCAAGACAGTCGTCGTCGCGCGGTTATCCGTTTCCTCCTCGCCGAGGGAACGGACACCCCGACGCCGCTCTCGACGCTCGCCGCGTTCGTCGCGGCCGTCAAGCACGACGACAGCGAGTCGACGGCCGTCGGCGAAATCGGAGAGCGGGTACGCGTGGCGCTTCACCACTCGCACCTGCCGATGCTCGCGGACCACGGACTCGTCACCTACGACCACGCGACGCGAACGGTCGAACCGAAACCCCTCCTCGCGGCCCTGGAACCGTTCCTCGACGACGGACTCGGCGCCGAGTCCGACCTGACGGTCGACCCGGACCGAGTCGACGGACGCGACGTCGGCGACGCTCGCTAACCGCGCTAGCCGGGTCGACGTTCGTCTCCGACGGCCGCCGCACCGGTCGGTATCCGGTGGGCCGCTCAAACCCCTTGAGCGTCGGCGTCGGCCGCCGCTACCGGACCCGTTCGGTCACGGTCACCAGGCCGACCACGCCGAGGTGGTCTTGTCGGTGCCGTACAGGCGGTTGACGTCCTTCGCGTACACCATGTCGCCGTCGTGGTCGAGTTTCCCGTGGCGGTACTCCGGCGCGTCGTCGCGGACGTGGAGGGCCTTCACGAGGAACTCCTCGTCGCCGAACGACTCCGTCTCGCCGACGGTGAACTCGTAGTCGCCGGGAACGTTCACCTTGAAACTCCGCGTGTTCTCGCGGTAGCCCGTCCCCTCCTTCGGGTTGACCGTGACGTTCACCGAGACGTTGTCGACGGCGCGGGTCCAGATGGTCTCGGCGTCCTCGACGGTGGCCTCGTCGACGCGTTGCTCCGGGCCGACTTCGATGCCCGTGATGCGCACGAGCATGATGGCCTCGGGAGTGTCGACGATGAACTCCTCGCCGGCGGCGACGGTCTCGGTCGGCGATGCGTCCACCATCGTGGTGAACGACTCGCCGTCCTGCGAGATGACGACCTTCCGCTCGACTTCCGTCTCCTCTTCGACCCGCACTTTGTGGACGTGACTGCACTCCGTACAGCGAACCGTGGCGTGGCCGCCCGGTTTCAGCACCTCGTGCACCGTCTCCTCCGCGGGCGAACAGGAGGGACAGTCGACCGCGATGCGGTCCTGCGTGTTGCTCATACGGCCCGTTATCCCGTCACGCCGTAAAAATCCGCGCTTCCGCCGCTCCCGTGAGACGGGTTCTCTGTCACGGCCGAACGGGACGGTAGTTTGACAGCTACGGCCGACGATCGACGGATATGGTCGCTCCCGATACGAAAGTCACCGCCGCGTTCGTCGTCCTCTCCCTCCTGTTGTGGCTCCTCGCGGGGCAGTTCACCGATAGCTCGTGGATACTGTTGGGAATCCTGCTCGGCGTCGGCGTGGTGGTACCGACGCTGGTGAACGAGGTGCGAAGTCGGTAGTTCGGGTCGCCGACTACTCGGCGCTTGGGAGTTCCACTTCCTCCCCATCTGCATAGACTGTCGGGTCCTTGATGATGCCGTCCAGATGGAGGGGCGCCTCGGTGTCGCCGCCGATGCCGGCGTCGTCGCCGATGGCGACGTGCACCGTGCCGGCCGCCTTCTCGTCTAAGAGCACCGAGCCGACGAGGTGGTCGACGCCGACGTTCGTGCCGATGCCGAGTTCGGCGAGGTTGTAGGCGTCGCGGCCGACCTCTTCCGCGCCCGCCTCGACCTGTTCGCGCACGCTGTCGTCGGAGATGTCGGTCACGTAGCCGTCCTCCACGTCGAATCGGAGCTGTTGACCCCCCTCAAGCAGGCCGTGCGGCATCATCGTTCCGTCGACGACGTAGGTGCCGTTCGCGTTCTCGGGGGAGACGAACACCTCGCCCGCCGGGAGGTTCGAGAACCCGCCCGCCTCGTGGACGATACCGGTGTCGGCGCGCCACTCCCGCGCGCCGGGTTCGAAGGTGATGTCGGTGCCCGAGGGCGTCTCGACGCGGACGACGCTGGCCTCCGTCACCTGTTCGAGCACGTCCAGACAGTGCCGGGAGATGGCGTCGTAGTCGGCGTCCAACCCGGCGAGGAACACGTCTTCGGTGATACCGGGTAGCGTCGCGCCGCGCGCGCCGCTCTCGCAGGCGTCGCTGCGGGCGCGGGTGTGACTCAGGCTCTTCGTCGTCGGCGCGAGGAACACGTCCGCCGCGGCCATTGCGGCGGCGACGGCAGTGGGCGGTTCCTCGCCGTGCTGATTCCCCGGCGGGTAGCGCAGGAGCGTCGCGTCGTCGGTCACGTCCGAGGCGGCGTCGTAGAGCGCTTCGCCGATATCGATGCGCTCGTCGTCGGTGACGACGACGCAGGATTCGTCCGCTCCGATGGCCATGCACTGGCCGATTGCCGTCTCCGCGGCGTCGCGCAACTCGTCGTCCGTCATGCAGCGAACTGGGTCGGCCGGCCGGTTAGTCGTTCCCATCCGACCCCCGTCTCGCGGTACCGACCGAGTTGACGAACCCGCGAGGAGTAACTCGCGCTCGTACGAATCCTCCGCGTTACTCGCCGCGGAGTTAATTTCTCCCAAAAAATCCCCGAAATAACTATTGTCCTCGGCCGTCGACACCTCACCGATGATACGAGTGGGTGTCAACGGCTACGGCACGATCGGCAAACGCGTGGCCGACGCCGTCGACGCACAACCGGATATGGAACTCGTGGGTGTGGCGAAGACCCAACCGAACTTCGAGGCTCACACCGCCGTTCAGCGAGGATACTCGATGTACGCCGCGATCCCCGAGCGGATGCCGCTGTTCGCCGAGGCGGGTATCGACGCCGAGGGCGCCGTCGACGAGATGGTCGCCGACGCCGACGTCGTCGTCGACTGCACGCCGTCGGGAATCGGCGCGGATAACAAGGCCCTCTACGAGTCGCACGACACGCCCGCCGTCTTCCAGGGCGGCGAGGACGCCGACATCGGCGACGTGAGTTTCGTCGCCCGCGCGAACTACGACGACGCTCTCGGCGCGGATTACGTCCGCGCGGTCTCCTGCAACACGACCGGCCTCTCGCGGATCGTCGCCCCCCTCGAAGAGGAGTACGGCGTCGAGAAGGTGCGCGCGACGCTCGTCCGCCGGGGCGGCGACCCGGGTCAGAACTCCCGTGGTCCCATCAACGACATCCTCCCGGACCCGATCGACATCCCGAGTCACCACGGCCCCGACGTGCGGACCATCTTCCCCGATCTGAAGATAGACACGCTAGGTCTGAAGGTGCCGGCGACGCTGATGCACGTCCACAGCCTCAACGTCACCCTGGAGGACGACGTGACGGCGGCGCACGTCCGCCAACTCCTCGAAGCGGAGTCGCGCGTCTTCGTCATCTCCGAGGGGATGGGTATCGACGGCGCGGGCAAACTGAAGGACTTCGCGCACGACGCCGGCCGCCCCCGCGGCGACCTCTGGGAGAACTGCGTCTGGGGGGAGTCCATCGCCGTCGAGGGCCGCGACCTCTACTTGTTCCAGGCCATCCACCAGGAGTCCGACGTCATCCCCGAGAACGTCGACGCCATCCGCGCGATGACCGAGTCGGCGAGCAAAGCCGAGAGCGTGGCGACGACCGACGAGTACCTCGGCGTCGGCATCACGGGCGACCCCTCGGGGTTCGGTGGCGAGGACCGCTCGGACCGCGTCCCCGGGACGGAACTCGCGGACGACTGAGGACCGAGACTCACACCTCGTAGAACGCCACCTCTTCCTCCTCGGTGTCTAACAGCGCGACGTGATAGGTGTCGTCGGCGCCGGGAATCGGGAGTCCGCCGGGGTTGACGTGGACGGTGTCGCCTCGCTCCTCGTAGGTCCGCTGGTGCGTGTGTCCCCGGAAGACGTAGTCGTACGTCCCCGCGTCGACGAGTCCGTCGACCAGCGTCTCGTTCGTCCCGTGGTACAGCGCCACCGACGCGCCGTCGAACTCGAACGTCGCGCAGTCGCCGTGGTAGGTGCCGAACGACTCGATTACCGATTGCAGGTTCCACTCGCCGTCGTTGTTACCGCGGACGGCGTGGAACTCGAAACCGGAATCGAAGACGTTCGCCGTGAACGGTGAGACGACGTCGCCGCAGTGAAGCACGGTTTCGACGCCGGCGTCCTCGAACGTCTCGACGGCGCCGCGCGCGAGGTCCAGATTGTCGTGCGTGTCCGAACAGATTCCCACTCTCATGGCCCCGTGTTCGGCGGACGCGCGCAAGAAAGTTGGCGCGTCGGAGACGCCGGTTCGTCGCAGGTCCGACCGTCTCAGTTCTGTTCGAGCATCTCGACGCCGACCAGCGAGGCGCCCGTCAGCGCGCGGATGTAGGCGCCGCCGGCGATGGAGACGTGGCCGAAGTCGTCCTCGTCGAGTCCGTACATCTCGATGGCGCGGGAGGTGTCGCCGCCGCCGACAACGGAGAAGCAGTCCGTCTCGGAGATGGCTTCGAGAACGCCCACCGTGCCGTTCGAGAACCGTTCGTCCTCGAACAGTCCCAGCGCGCCCTTCACGAAGACGGCCTCCGAATCTCGAATAACGGGGTCGTACTCGGCGACGGTGTCCGACCCGACGTCGAGGTATCCCTTGTCCTTCTCGTCGATGTCTTCGACCGATATCTCGGCGCGTTCGTCGTCCTCGTCCTCGTAGGCGAGGTCAACCGCGAGGGAAATCTGGTCGCCGCGTTCGTCTATCAGGGATTCGATGGTCTCGTGGTTCTCCTCCCACTGGTCGTCGAAGAGGTCCATCTCGCCGACGTCGAAGCCCACGTCGTGGCCGGCGGCGCGAAGGAACAGTTCGCCCGCGATGCCGCCCAGCAGGAACTGGTCCACCGTCTCGCCGAGGTTGTTCATCACGTCGATGACGTCCGTCGCCTTCGTCCCGCCGACGACCATCGTCACCTGTCCGTCGAACTCCCGCGTCGCTATCGAGGAGTTGGCCTCGTACTCCGTTTCCATCACGCGCCCGGCGTAGGCGGGCAGTTCGAGGGGGAAGCCGACGAGCGAGGCGTGCGAGCGGTGCGCCGCCGAGTAGGCGTCGTTGACGTAGGCGTCGAACAGCGGTGCGAGCGTCTGGACGAACTCCGTCTTGGCCTTGTCGTCGGGGTGCTCTTCCGGCAGTTCGTCCTCGCACATCCGGGTGTTCTCCAAGAGGAGTATCTCCCCGGACTCCAGCGACTCGATGGCCTCCGTCGCCTCGTCGCCGTACGTGTCGGCGACGAACGCCACGTCGCGGCCGACGTGTTCGGCGAGGATGTCGGCGTGCTGGTCGAGCGAGACGAAGTCGTCGTCGCCGGGGCGGCCCTGGTGGGCCATCAGGACGACGCGGTGGCCCGCTTCGGCGAGTTCGCGGACGGTCTGGGCGTGGCGCTCGAAGCGTCGGTTGTCCTGCACCTCGCCGTCTTCGACGGGCGAGTTCAGGTCGAGGCGGACGAGGACGCGCTGGTCGGAGTCGAGGTCGTCGAGAGTCTTGAACGTGGACATGGGTGTGCGTGTGTCGTCGAAAGACGGAGAGCGGTTACTTAGTGGTGAGTGGACCGCGAGTCGGACCGGACGTTCACTCGTAGGTGACGAACTGCGCCACGTCGAGCATCCGGTTCGAGAAGCCGTACTCGTTGTCGTACCAGGTGAGAATCTTGTACAGACCGCCGTCGTTGACCATGTTGGTCGACTGGAGGTCGACCGTCGAGGAGAACGGCAGGCCGACGATGTCCGAGGAGACGACTTCGTCGTCGGTGTAGCCGAGGACGCCCGCGAGGGGGCCGGAGTCGGCGGCGTCGCGGAAGGCATCGTTTATCTCCTCGACGGAGGGCGCCTCGTCGAGGGAGACGACGAGTTCGGTGATGGAGCCGTTCGGCACGGGGACGCGCATCGCCATCCCGTCGAGTTTCCCCTCCAACTGCGGCAGAATCTGAGTGGCGGCTTGCGCGGCGCCCGTCGACGTGGGGACGATGTTCTCGGCGGCGGCGCGGCCGCGGCGCTTCTTCGATTTGGGGCCGTCGATGAGGTTCTGGGACCCGGTGTAGGCGTGGACCGTCGTCAGGAGGCCCGAGTCGATGCCGAACTCCTCGTCGAGTACCTTCGCGACCGGCGTGACGGAGTTCGTCGTACAGGAGGCGTTCGAGACGACGTCCTCGCCGTCGTACTCGTCGTGGTTGACGCCGTAGACGATCTGTTTGATCGGGTCGTCGCCCTTCGGCGGCGCGGAGATGAGCACCTTGTCGGCGCCCGCCTCGAGGTGCGCGGAGGCGTCTTCCTTCGTGCGGAAGATCCCCGTACACTCGAGCGCCACGTCGACGTCGAGTTCGTCCCACGGCAGTTCGGCGGGGCTCTGGACGTTGTAGAGGGGAACGGAGCTATCGCCGGCGACGAGTTTCTCGCCGTCGAGCGAGACGTCGTCCAGCCGACCCATGACGGTGTCGTACTTCGCGAGGTACTCCATGTCCTCGAAGTCCATCACGTCGTTGACGCCGACGAGTTCGACGCTCGGGTTCTCCATCACTGCGCGGAACACGTTCCGCCCGATGCGACCGAACCCGTTCAGTCCGACGCGAACGACGTCGTCCGCGTCTTCAGCCGAGCCGAAGTTCGACTTTTCACTCATATCCGAGTATCGGCGGGCGAGATACTTGAATCCCTGTGTCTCCCGTCAGCGACGAAGATGCCCGAAATCGGTGTCGTCACTCTTCGCAACTATCGTTTCCGCCTGAACGATGATTGAGGTCACCGCGCGACGACGCACGTCTACGTGCGCAGAGACGAACAGTAACGCTCATCATCGTGCAACGGGCGATTCGACGCGCACCCGATTGCCCGCGCGCCGCCGCCGGGGGGAGAAGGCTTTTGATGAGAACACACCAACGAACTCTTGCATGAGAGATGAGCGCGACGATCCGTTCGACAACATCTTCGACGAGATCGAACGGATGATGAGCGAGATGACCGGTGGGGACACCACCGGATTCGCCTCCGAGACCCACATCGACGTCTACGATGAGGGCGAGGAGGTTCGACTCGTCGCGGATTTACCCGGAGTGGAGAAGGACGCCATCGACCTGAAGTGCGACGGCGAGACGCTCACTGTGAGCGCAGCGAGCGACCGGCGCGAGTACGACGAACGGATTCGTCTCCCCGTTCGCGTGGACGAACACTCCGCGTCGGCGTCGTTCAAGAACGGCGTCCTCCAGGTCACATTCCAGAAGGCAGAGGACTCCGCAGCCATCGACGTCGAGTAGCGGCGACCGCTCGACGCGATTCGACTCGGATTTTCACACGCTCCGTCGAGGCTCCTACCGCTCGGTCCGCCCCGCCGTCCGCCGTATCAACGCCGCCAGTCGGTCCCAGAAGTCCTCGTCGTACTTCTCGTGGTCTATCGTCGGCCGGGCGTTCGTCTCCGAAACGAGCGTCCGGTCAGGGGAGACGAGCAAGTCGACGCCGAGGTAGTCGATTCCGAGCGTCTCGGCCACCGACTCGGCCAGGTCGCGGTGCTCGTCGGGGACGTCAACCGCCGTCGCCGCCGCGCCCCGGTGGACGTTGTGCTTCCAGCGCCCCTCGCCCAATGACTCCGGGAGTCTGCGCTCGACGCCGCCGACCACCTCGCCGTCGACGACCATCACGCGGTAGTCGCGCGCGTCGGCGACGAACTCCTGAATCAGGTAGGATTTGTCGCCCGTCGACCGGAAGTCGTGGACGAGGTTCAGGTAGTCGACGACGCCGAGCAGCGAGTCCGCGTCGGCCACCTTGGCGACGCCGACGCCGCGCGTCGCGGAGTTGGGTTTGACGACGAGGGGGAACGAGAGGTCCGCGACGGCGTCGAGGACGACGTCCTCGTCCACCGGGTTCGACAGCATGCGCGTCTCAGGAACGGGGAGTCCCGCGCGCGCCAGTTCCGCGACGACGCCGCCCTTGTTCCGCGAGGTGAGCACCGCCTCGCGTCCGTTCACCCACGGCATCGGCGCGCGCGCGTCCAGCGCGCCGCCCTCCATCAGCCGCGTCGGGTAGACGAAGCCGACGTCGAACGACTCGCCCGCCCCGGTCAGCCGAATCGACCGCTCCTTCGCCGGCAGGTGTTCGACGGCGATTTCGCGCGCCGCCAGCGGGTCCCGCATCCGCTCGAACGTCTCGCTGTCCGTCGTCACCGCCAGTCGGAGCATCTGCTACGGAATCGGCGCGACGAAAGTAAAAGTGGCCGGGTCTCGGCTGTTCGGAATCGAAGGTGCGCGCCGAGTTACGAGACGAGCAGTTCTTCGCCCTTCTCCACGTCGATGCGGCAGGGCGGCGACATCTTGTTGTAGGCGCGTCGGAGTGCGTCCTTCGCGATGGCCGCGTCCTCGACGCTACAGTAGATGGTGAAGACGCGTTCGTTCTTGTGGATGCGCGCGGCGGTTCCGACGACCTTTCCGAACGACTGGCGCATTCCGTCGGAGACGCGGTCCGCGCCCGCCCCGGTCGCCTGCTTGTTCTCGCGCAGGACCTGGTGGGGGAACTTGCGGAGCACCATCTTGTAGTTCTCCTGTCCGACCTGCTTGAGCATCACGCGGTTGGCGGACAGACGCGCCGATTCGAGCGACCCGTGGCGGACCTGACAGTCCTCCTCGAGACGGAGGCTGATCTGCACGGGGTAGTCCTGGGGGCCCGTCTGCAGGTTGCCCATGTTGTGCTGTGCGATCTTCGAGCCGGGAATACCGGTGATGTACTCGCGTCGGGTGTACGACGGCTTGTCGATGTTGCGGTACATCGAGGCGGGCTTGTCTGCCATGGTTACTTGTGCGGAAGAACGGTCATGCGGCCTAAAAGCGCTTCGAACATCGACCGCCTCGACGGCCGTGTGCTCCGTTCGCACTCGGAACCCCCGTCACCGACGGATTCTCCTCGCGCGCCGACGTGGGTCACGCACGATTCTCGTCTTGGAAAACGAGGTGGACCCGCCGACGCGCTACTTCGTCCCCGAGATCCGCCGCCTGCTCGAAGCCGCTCAGGCCTCTTCGTCCCCGTCCGTCGCCACGGGGTCGACGGCGACGAACGACAGACCCTTCTCGTCCAGCAACTCCTGTGTCCGGTCGGTGACCGACGGCGCGACGAGTATCCCGCGCACGCCCTCGTCGGGGAACTCGGCGTCGACGGCCTCCACGTAGCGCCGGAGTTGGCTGGCGGCGGAGGGGCCGACCCGCCGCCGCTTCAACTCCACGACGAGGGGACGCCCCTCGGCGTCCTCGCCGAACACGTCCACCGGTCCCGCCGCCGTCTCGCGTTCGGTCGCCCGCGGGACGAACCCCTCCTCGACCAAGGCGGGGTCGTCCAGAATCCGCTGTCGCAGGTCCTCCTCGCTCCCGGTGAGACGCAGGTCGCTCCGGTCTGTCACCTCGTAGGCCGACACCTGTTCGAGCCGTTCGAACCGCACGTCGAGGCGCTCCGTCGGCGTCGAACGCTCGCTTCTGACTCGTAACCGACCGTCGCGGACGCTCGCGCGGTGGGTACACCCCGGCGGCTGCCAGTTCACCGGCTTGCGCTGCTCGTCGGTGTGGACGAGGATGGTCCCGTCGGGTTTGCAGACGACGAGTCGGTCGCCCGGTCCGAGACTCGACTCCGCGCGGCCGTCGTACTCGACCGTACAGCGCCCGAACATCGTCACCATACGCCCGTCGCCGAACGCCTCCTCCAAGAGGGCGAGGGCGTCGCGGTGCGTCGGGCGGTGGAGCGTCGTGACCGTCATCGAAACTACGTCCGCCCTTCGCCGCCGTCGCGTAAAAAGCGCGCGTCGACGGCGCGTTGTGGACGCCAACGGCCGAGTCGCCGACCTCCCGCCCGAGAAAGGCCACAATATTTGCCGACACAAGTCGTAGTAGGAGACATGGTCGTGAGAGACACGGACGAGTTCGAACCGCTCCAGGGCGACCCGATGGACCACGACGAGGTGGATGAGTTCCTGCGGGAACACGGCGTGGGCGTCCTCTCGCTCGCCGACGAGGGAGAGGCGTACGGGGTGCCGATATCGTTCGGATACGACGGCGAACACCTCTACTTCGTGTTCCTCCGCGGGGAGACCAGTCGAAAGGAGACGTTCGCCGAGGCGACGACCCGCGCGACGCTGACGGCGTTCGACGTGGCGGGGCGCCACGCGTGGGAGAGCGTCGTCGTCGCGGGACGCCTCGAAGCCGTGGCCGAGGACGAGTGGGACGCGGTGGTCGACGCGATGGAGGACAACGCGTGGTTCCCGAGTCTCTTCTCCGAGTCGGAACCGATGCGGGGTATCGCCGGGTGGGTGCTGGAGATAGACGAGGCGACGGGCCTCCGCAGTCGACCGTAAGCGTCCCTCGGTGCCCCTCGCCGGTCGGCGGGAGGCGCCGGCGCCGTCCGTGCGGTCTGAAGGTTCAGACGGTCCGAACGTTAACGTTGCCCCTGTCAGTCGGGCTGACTCGCCAGAGAGCGCCTGATGGCGGCGTACGCCGCCGCTCCGACTCCCGCGCCGACGGCGTTCGCCGCGGCGTCCGCGAGTCCGGCGTGGCGCGCCGGCAGCGTCGCCTGCAGGAGTTCCACGCCGCCGCCGAGGGCGACGGCGACGAGGGCGGCGAGTCCCACTCGCCGAACGTCCCGCGCGCGGAGGGCGAACGCCGCGAGGTACGCCGCCACCGCGTACGCGCCGAGATGGACCCACTTGTCGACGCCGAGTCCGAGCGGACCCGCGGCGCCCAGTCCGTCGCCGGGCGGCGTCGCGGCGGAGGCGACGACGACGCAGAGGCTCCAGACGATGAGGGGGGCGACGCGGCGGAGTCGCTCGGGAACCATGAAGGCTCTCGTCGCCGCGGCCGCCTGAGCATTTCTCTTTTCGTCTCTCCTCCTCTTCCGCCGACTACCGCAGCATCCCCTTCACCATCGACGCCCCCGTCTTCAGCAGCGAGGGGCGCGTCACCTCGTCAACCTCCTCGCGGCTGAGTTTGAAATCGAAGATGGCGAGGTTGGCCGCGAGGTGGTCGCGGCTGGTGGATTTCGGAACGACGGCGACGTTCCGGTGCTGGGTGGCCCAGCGTAGCGCCACCTGCGCCGGCGTCTTGTCGTACCGCTCGCCGATTTCGCGGAGCGTCCCGTCGTCGACGACGTCGCCCTGCGCCAGCGGACTGTACCCCGTCAGCAGCAGGTCCTCGGACTGGCAGTACCGGAGAAGCTTTCGCTGGGGCCGGTGGGGGTGGAACTGCACCTGATTCGTGAGTACCGGCACGTCGGACACCTCGCGGGCCTTCTTCAGCATCGGGACCGGAAAGTTGCTCACGCCGACGTGGTGGACGCGCCCCTCGTCGACCAGTTGCTTCATCGCGTCCATCGTCTCCTCGACCCTGACTAACGGGTTCGGCCAGTGGAGGAGCAACAGGTCGACGTACGGGGTGTCGAGGCGGTCGAGACTCGCCTTCGTGGACTCGACGACGCTGTCGCGGCCGGCGTTCCGGGGGTTCACCTTCGTCGTCAGGAACACGTCCCGCCGGTCCGCGTCGGCGTCGGCCAGCGCTCGCCCCACCTCGGTCTCGTTGTCGTACATCTGCGCGGTGTCGACGTGGCGGTAGCCGAGTTCGAGCGCCGTCGACACGGCGTCGTAACACTCCTCGCCGGACAGTCGCCACGTCCCGAGACCGACCTTCGGGACGTGCGCGCCCCGCACATCGCAGTACTCCATCTCGTCGGACATGCCGGAGTCTACGGCGGAGGGGGGCCTGAACGTACTGGCTGGCGATGTACCTGCCGACCGAACCGCACGGCTCAGAAAGATAGGTAGTTCAGAGAACTGCCGCATACGGACCGAACTCAATCGACCGCGGCGTCGTCAGCCTCCGTCCGCTACGTTCTGGATGTCTGCGTCGACTTACAGGCGGGTGACGTTCTTCGCTCGGGGACCCTTCGGGGCGTCCTCGATCTCGAACTCGATCTCCGTACCCTCTTCGAGGTCCGGGCCGCCGACGTCTTCCATGTGGAAGAAAACGTCCTCGTCGTGGTCCTCGGTCTCTATGAATCCGTAGCCGCCCGTGTCGTTGAAGAAGTCGACTTTGCCTTTTGCCATAGCCTCTGGATTAAGCCGCGCCCCACTGATAACCCTTCCGAGACCGAACGCTCGGAACCGGAATCGGAAAACGTGCCCGTACGGGTCTGTAGCGGCCTCGAACGGCAGAATCAGGGGGTTCTGAAGTGTGGTGGCCAACCGCACGGTTCGCGGACGCCTCGCGGTCGCCGTGACCGCCGCGGCGTCGGAAGGGGTTGCTCCGCGCGTTCGCCTCACGCCGCGGCGTCGACCGGGCGGAGTCGAACCTGCAGGACGCCGTTGTTGAACGTCGTACTAGCCACGTCGACGGGGTCCCACGGGAGCGAGACCCGTCCGGCGACGCGCCCGCTGACGGCGACGACGAACTCGCCGCGGTTGGGGTCGATGCCGGCGGTCACGTCCTCGTGCGCGGCGTCCGCGAGGTCGGCAACGATAGTCAGTTCGTCGCCCTCGCGGTGGTGGTCGACGCGGTAGTCGGCCCGCGCGTCCGTCTCTTCGCGGTCGGCGGTCCCGCCCTGTCGCCGTGCGCCGGGAGCCGCGCGACTCGGTCGACCGCTCGGTCGCTCGCTCAGCGACCGGCGGTTCGAATCCCGCTTCGCCTCGCTCAGGAGGTCGCTCAGGAGGTCGGTCACTGAGAGGTTGATGTCGATGCGCGTCCGCGGTCGCTCGTCGTCGGGTCCGTGCTCGTCGTCGTCGTCTCGGTGTGAACGTGTCATGATGTCGAGCCTCGCCGACCGCGCTTCGAACGCTCGTAGGCCCCGCGAGCGGATAAGCGCGATGCCCATTGACGAGGGGCGCGGACAACCGCGTCGAGGGCGGCGAGAGCGGTGGAGTCGTCCGGTTCGGGTCCGGCCACCCGACGTGTGTAGCCCCAACCGATAGGCGACGCGGAGCGGTACCGACGCTTATGCTCGGAACCATCCGCTCGGCGCTTCGCGGCGTCATCAACCTCATCATCGCCATCATCACCTTCCCGCTCCGACTCCTCCGGTCGCTCCTGTAGCGCCCGTCGCGCCCGGACGCTCCCATCGATTCCGGAGCGACCTATATAGCGTCTGCACGTCATCACTCACTCCACCGCACGACAGCGCACGGTCGGATAAGTCGACAGTTGCAGACGCTACTATATCTCCATCCCTACTCTTCTCCCTTCCAGCCGTTCCTCTCTTCAGAAGCGGCCGCTCCGTCCTCTCCTTCGCGACCCGTCCGTTACGTCTCTTCGCCGACGCACTTTTTATAGAATTGCGCAATTCTCACAAGCCTTATTCCGCCGGGAGGCGAATCCCGGGACGAGATGTACGCGAAGATATCCGCTCGCGAACTCGCGGACGCCATCGACCGAGGAGAGGCGGGAACGATACTGGACACGCGCCCGGCGGACAGTTACGAGGCGTGGCGCGTTCCGGGCGCGGTGAACGTCCCCTTCGGACTGAACGAGACGCTGGACGACGAGCGGGAGTCCGAGATAGCCGACCTCGCCGACGGCGGACCGGTCACCGTCATCTGCGGGAAGGCCGCCACCTCGTCGACGCTGGCCGCGGAACTCGATGCGGCCGGCTACGAGGACGTGCGGGTCGTGAAGGGAGGGATGCGCGACTGGAACGACCTGTACGAACGCGCCGAGGTGGCCGTCGGCGGTGAGAACGACGGGGCCGAGGACGGCGACGGCGACGTCGACGTCGTGCAGTTCCAGCGACGCGGCAAGGGCTGTCTGAGCTACCTCGTGGGGTCCGACGGCGAGGCGGCCGTCGTCGACCCGGCGCGGCACGTCGAGCAGTACGTCGTCGCCGCCGCGGAGCGGGGATGGGAGATAACGCGCGTCCTCGACACGCACGTGCACGCCGACCACATCTCCGGCGGGCGCGAACTCGCCGACCGACTGGACGTCCCCTACCATCTCGGCGCCCGCGCGGCGGACCGGGTCGAGTTCGAGTTCGACCCCGTGGAGGACGGCGACGTCGTCCCCGTCGGCGACGTCGACCTGACCGCCCTCGCGGCGCCCGGTCACACCACCGAGATGGTCGCCTACCGCGTCGGCGACGGGGCGGTTCTCACCGGCGACTCCCTGTTCCTCGACTCGGTGGGCCGGACCGAACTGGAGTTCGGCGAGGAGGGGGCCGAGCGGGGCGCGGAGATGGCGTACGACACGCTCCACGACGTGTTCTCCGAACTGCCGGACGACCTGACGGTCCTCCCCGGCCACGTCACCGTCGAGAGCGACGGGCGGTACGCGAACGGGTCGCCCGGCGAACCGGTCGCGGCGTCGCTCGGCGAGGTGACCTCCCGCCTCGACCTCCTCGGACTCGACCGCGAGGCGTTCGTCGAGCGCATGGTGGAGAACGTCCCGGAGAAGCCGGCGAACTACGAGACGGTCATCGCCATCAACGCCGGCCGCGAGGAGTACGAGAACGACCGGGACGCGGCGCAGTTAGAGACCGGCGCGAACAACTGCGCGGCCTAAAGTCGAACCGCTTCAGGTCTCGAACACGCGCACCTGAAACGGCGCCAGCGACACCGTCGCCTCGCCCGCTTCGGGGTCGAACTCGGGCGGCGATCCGCGGAGCGACTCGCCGCGTTCCGTCGCGTCGTCCCACTCCCACGGCAGTTCGTACCCCTCGAACTCCTGCGGACCGAGGTTGGCGACGACGACCACCTGCCCCTCGCTCCCGAGTTCGCGGTCGGCGGTTCGGCAGTAGGCGAACACGCGGGGCGCGTCCGGGTCGTCGAACGCGTGGTGGGTGTAGAAGAGGTCGGTCTCCCCGCGCTGGAGCGCCTCCGTCGAGGTCCGCAGGTGAATCAGGTCGCGAACGCTCGACAGGAGGTCCTCATGGCCCGGGTACTCGCGGCGGTGCCACCGGATGGGGTCCTCCATCTGCCGTTGCCAGTGGCCGTAGTCAAGGTCGTGTATCTCCCCGAACTCCTCGCCCGCGAGGAACATCGGCACGCCGACGGACGTGAGGAGGAGGGCGAACGACCCGCGAACCCGGTCGAGCGCCTCCGTGTGGGCGTCCATCCGCACTCTCGGTCCGGCGGTGGCGACGTCGTCGAGGAGGTACTGGACGTTCTCGACGGAGCCGTCTCCCAACCCCTCCGACTCGACGAGGTCGCCGAAGAAGAGGTTCATCAACCGCCGCTCGTGCGGTTCGCCGATGTCGTGCGAGGTGAGGTAGTTGACGGCCGTCGAGAGGTCGCCGAACCCGTCCTCGAACGCCCGCTCTTGGTCGTCCCACGTCCGGTCGCCCGTCACGAGGGCGCGGACGCGGTCGGTTCGCGTCGCCTCCTCGGGTTCGCTCTCCACGCCGTCGCGGAGGAACCGACGGGCCTCGTCGCGGTAGTCGAAGTTCCACATCCCGTCGACCACGCTCCGGTCGTCGGGGTTGGCCTCGTCGTCGCGGACGATTTCGGTCCGTCCCCACGAGTCCTCCGCGACGACGAAGAACGGGCGGTCCGGGAACGCCTCCTCTTGCACCGCCCACGCCCGGTCGCGGAACTCCTGAACGAACGCGCGGTGGTCCATCCCCTTGAACTCGTCAATCCGGAAGCCGTCGACGTGGTACTCCTCGATCCAGAACGCGGCCATCCGGTGGCAGAACTCCCGTGCGGGGTGGTAGCCGTCGACGGTCGCCTCGAAGTCGAACCGGCGGCCGCCCCACTGAGGTCGGTCGGGGTCCTCCTCGGGGTCGAGGAAGAACCGGTCGCCCGCCAGCGTCACCAGCGGCGTCTCCGTCGCGTGGTTCATCACCACGTCCATCAGCACGCGGATGCCGCGCCGGTGGCAGGCTTTGATGAGGAACTTCGCGTCGACGGGGCCGCCGAAGTCGAGGTCGGGCGCGAAGAAGAAGCGCGTCCCGTATCCCCAGTTGATGCTGACGGGGGCGTCCTGTATCGGCAGCAGTTCGATGGCGTTGACGCCCATGTCCGCGAGTCGGTCGAGGTGGTCGGTCAGAAGCGTCTGAAAGTCGCCGTCGGGCACGTCCCGCCGGTACTCGCCGGAGACCGACGCCGCCCAGCGGAGCGGCAGTTCGTAGACGACCAGTTCCTCGTTCGCCGGGAGCGAACGCTCCTCGTCCTCCTCGCCGTCCGGCGGGACCAGTTCGTCCTCCCAGGAGAACGGCGGGCGGAACCGCTCGCCGTCCCTGATGCGGAACGCGCCGCGGTGCCCGCGGAAGCGGGTTATCTCCTCGGCGAACGGGTCCGCCGCGACGACCGGTTCGTCCTCGCCCTCGCGGTGGACGACGAACTCGTACTCGTAGCGCCCGTCCGCGAGGTCGAGGTCGGCGAGGTCGATTCGGTACCACTCGTCCGCGTCGGAGTCGGCCGAGAGGTCCTCGCGGCGCCACTCGCCGGGGTCGAACCGGTCGCGAGCGAGCACCGGCGCGAACCGCATCTCGACGCGCTCGGCGTCCAGCGCCGGAACGCGGAGGACGCTGCCCTCTCGAACGTCGGGAAATTCACTGCTCATGTATCCAATCCCTCGTAACTACCCGGAAACGGGGAAAAAGTATGCCGGCCGACCTGCTCGGCGCAGACGCGCTGAAACCGATTCTAACACGTTCTTTCGGGTCAAACGGCTCGTTGAGCGAGCTAAACTCGTAGTTAAGGATTTTGACCGTTCGGATATGTAACTAGTAACTAACAGGTCATATCATGGCGGTTAGGGTATCGGTAACCGCGTCGGGTCGGCCCTCGCGGTTCCCGAAACCAACCCAACCCATGTCCAACGAATCCTACCCCGCGTCCGCACCCGCAGACGGTGCCGGCCGGTTACACCGCACAGTCTCGGAACACTACGGCCGATTGAGAGACGTCCTCGTCTACAGTTCGCTCTACCTCGTCGTCATCGCGATGGTCGAGGTGCTGACCGTGATGATGGCGCTCTCGCTTCCGCTGAGTCCCGCGCCCCTCGTCGTCGGCCTCGTCACGTTCGCCGTCTACGTGGGCGACCGAGTCGCCGACGCGGACACCGACGAACTGTCGAACCCCGAGCAGTCGGCGTTCATGCGCCGACACGCGAAGACGCTCTCGACGCTCTCGGCGGCGGCGTACGGACTGGCGCTCGCTATCTCCATCGTCGGCGGACCGCTCGCCCTGGCCATCACGCTCCTCCCCGGCGCGTTCTGGGTGCTGTACGCCTCCGATTGGCTCCCCTCCGCGGGTGCGCACTTCAAGCGACTGAAGGACGTACTCGTCGTCAACTCCGCCGTCGTCGCGGGCGCGTGGGCCATCGCGGTGCTCTTTCTCCCCCTCGCCTTCGCCGACGCCGCGTTCACCCCGACGGCGGCCGTCGTGCTCACGTACTTCTTTGTCGACACGTTCGTCAACACGGAGATACCGAACGTCGGCGATAGGGAGGCCGACGCCGCCATCGGCGTCTCGACGCTCCCCGTCGTGTTCGGCGTCGACCGGACCCGGCGCATCCTCTACGGCATCGACGCTTTCCTCGTCGCCTTCGTTTCGTGGGCGTTCCTCGACGGACTGCTCTCGGCGGCGCTAACCGCGGGCATCCTCGTGGGCCTCGCGTACGCCTTCGTGTTGGCCTCGTTCGTCGGCCGGAGCGAGAACTACGGCCGTCTCTCCATCGCCGGCGAGGCGAAACACCTCGTCGTCATCGCCGTCGTCCTCGGTATCGCCGTCGTCTGAGTCCGCCGCGCGTTCGGCCGGACCTCCTTTCTTCGGACTACACTAACACATAAGAATAGTATCAACTCACCACCGCTGACGTTCTCTTTTTGACGGATGATTCATATGGGCTGAACGAGTTACGTGCGGTATCGACGTTCCCGTGAATCCGCTCGTGGTGATGCTGTTCGTGTCGGTCGCCGTCGGTTCAGCGGCGGCGATACGGGCGTGGCGGGAGCGACCCGAGCCGGGGGCGACGCCCCTCGTGGCGATGCTGTCGGGTCAGTGCTGGTGGTCGGCGTGCATCATCTTCAAGCTCCAGGCGGCCGGCATCGCCGAGAAACTGCTCTGGACGCGCCTCGGGTGGCTCGGCGTCGTGGTCATCCCCGTCGCGTGGCTTCTGTTCGCCCTGGAGTACACCGGCCGCGACCAGTTCGCCCACCCGCGCCACGTCGTCCTCCTCTCGGTCGTGCCGGCGATAACGGTCGTCCTCGCGGCAACCGGCGACCACCACCAACTACTGTACGTCCAGTCGTACCTGGTCGACGCGAACGGAATCGTACAGGTCCACCAAGGCGGTCACTGGTACTGGTTTGTCGCGGGTTACACCTACCTCCTGGGGCTCTCCGGCGTCATCCTGCTCGTCGACCTCCTCGCCAGCGAGTCGGTCACGTTCCGCACGCAGGGGGTCGCGCTCGTCGTCGGTCTGCTCGCGCCGTGGGTCACCAACGCCCTCTTCATCGCCGGAGCGCTCCCCTCTTCCAGCATCGACCCGACGCCCGTCGCGTTCTCGCTGTCCGGCGCCATCTACCTCGGCGCGCTCACCCGGTTCCGCCTGATCGGAACGAGTCCGGCCCCGCGAAAGCGCGCTCGGCAGTTCCTCTTCGACCGGATGCAGGAGGGGGCCGTCGTCGTCGACGTCAATCACCACGTCGTCGACATCAACGACGTCGGCATCGAAATCCTCGGCGTGGACGCCTGCGAGGCGCTCGGGTCGCCCGCGAGCGCCGTCATCCCGGAGTACGACCGGTTCCCCGAGGAGGGGGCGCTGTCCGGGTACCTGACCGTCGGCGACGAGGGCGGCGGCCGCTCGTACGACGTGACGGTGACGCGCATCACCAACGTCCGCGGCGTGCCCATCGGCCGGGTCGTCACGTTCCACGACGTCAGCAGGCACCTGCGTCAACAGCAGCGACTCGAAGTGCTGAACCGCATCCTCCGGCACAACATCCGCACGGAGACGAACGTCATCCACGGCTACGTCGACCGGTTCGCCGACCACCAAGACGCCCGCGTCGTCAAGCGCCGAGCGCTCCGAATCGAGGAGATCGGTCGGAAGGGCCGCGAGGCTATCGAACTGTTCGACGAGGGACACGAGGACGCGGAGGCGAAACCGCTCGCGGACCTGCTCGGACCCTGCGTCGACGGCCTCCGCGAGTCTCACCCCGACGCCGTCGTCGACTACGACCCGCCGGACGAGGATATCGCCGTCGCGGGACTTCTCAAACCCGTCTTCTCGAACGCCCTCGCCAACGCCGTCGAACACAACCCTTCCGACCGCCCCCGCGTTCAGGTGACGACCCGCGTCGAGGGTGACCGCGTCCGCGTCTCGGTCGCAGACGACGGTCCCGGTATCGACGACTACGAACTCCGGGCGCTGACGGAGGGCACCGAGAGCGCGCTGGTGCACGGGAGCGGTCTCGGACTCTGGATCGTCAAGTGGGGCGCCGAAATCGCGGGCGGGGAGGTCCGCTTCGCCGAGAACGACCCGACCGGGTCGGTCGTCACCGTCGACGTCCCCCTCCTCGACCGGAGCGCGGACGGTCGAGTCGCCGGGAAGGTGTCCCCGAGAGAGTGAACGGTTATGCCGTCATGCGGCATCCTCAGTGGTATGCAACCGACCGCGCGGTCGACCGGCCCCGCGCGGCGCCGCAGACGGTTCCGCGCCGCCGCCGAGGGCGTTCGCAGGCGACCGCCGACGCCACCCGCCCGGCGAGGGGACCCGGAACTGCTGGCGCTCTCGGCTGAGCCGTACGCCGACGCCGCCGAGGCGCACGACCGACTGCGGGCGCTCTGTACGGCCTTCGAGGTGCGCGGGGATCGCCGGGCGGCGTTCCTCTCGGTGTACGTGCGGATGACGGGCGCCGTCGCAGCGCGTATCCGACGCGGGGCGTTCGAGGACCCCGAGTGGGTTCACGACTACCTCGTCGCCTTCGCGAACCTCTACCGCGTCGCCGTCCACGACTACGAGTCGGGGAACGTCGCGTCGCTGGCCGACCCGTGGCTGCTGGCGTTCGACGCCGCCGAACGCGGTGACTCGCTCGTCCTCCAGGACACGGCGCTCGGCGTGAACGCCCACATCAACTACGACCTCTCGCTGGCCGTGGCCGCCGTCGGCGTCGACCCCGACCGGGCGACCAAGCGCGCCGACCACCGCGCCGTCACCGACGTCATCCGCGACGTCGTCGACGAGACGCAAGACGCGCTGGCGGCCCGGGACGCCGCCGGACTCCGGGCGCTCGACGAATCCTTCGGACCGTTCGACGAGCGATTCCTCGTGTTCACCATCGACGAGTGTCGCGACAGCGCCTGGCGGACGGCCGTCGCGCTCCGGTCGCGCTCCCGGGTCCGACGACGGTTGGCGCGCTGGACGAACGCCGTCACCTCGACGGGCGCGGCGCACCTCATCCGCTCTTCGCGGGCGAACGACCGACTTCACGAGTCGCTCCGGACGCTCGAACGCACCGCTGGCGAGGAGCGTTAACTGCTCTCACAGCGTTCGTCCTCCGAGACGGTGGGTTCTCGACGGTCCGTGGCCGAGCCGTTGATATGAGTGCGGTGTTATGGTCCGATACTTGAATGTCTGGTTCGGACTCATCCACCCCGTCCCACTCGAATGCGAAGGAGGCCGGCGAATCCCTCTACGAAGGAACGCTCGACGTGCTGATGCGCGGTATCGGTATCATCATCCCGTTCATCGTCACGCTGTACATCCTCAACGTCGCGCTCGAGTTCGTCACGAACGCGCTCCGCCCAGTTATCGACCTGTTGCAGTGGCTCGGCGTCATCTCGTTCATCAAGAGCGCCGGATTCATCCAGCTACTCATCGAGCTGGAGCTTTACTCGGTCGTCATCGACTTCTTCACCGAACTGATCGCGGTTCTGGTCCTCCTCGGTGTCATCGTCGTCGTCGGCTCCGTCGGTCGAAATCACTACGGCGAGCAGGTCATCAGCTTCGTCGACCTCGCTATCTCCTCCATCCCCGGTCTCGGGACCGTCTACAAGAGTTTCCGGCGGATGGGCGACGTGATGCTCGACCAAGAGGCGGAGAACTTCCAGGAGATAAAGCTCGTCCAACTGCTCGGCGACGACGTCTACGTCATCGGCTTCGAGACGGCCCAGTCGCCCACGACGGTCGAGGAGACGACGGGTCACGACGAGATGGTGACGATGTTCGTCCCGCTCGCGCCCAACCCCGTCACCGGCGGTTTTCTCACCCACGTCCCCCGGAGTCAGGTGTACGACGTCGACATGACCATCGAGGAGGGCGTCCGTAGCATCCTCACGAGCGGCGTCGCCACCGGCGACAACAGCCAGCAGAAGACCGAACTGGCGATGGGCGACTTGGAGAAGATAACCGACATCGACAACCTCCAAAACGCCATCGCGCGCGACGAGGAGAACGCCGAGAGCGGGAGCGAAGACGGTACCGGAGACGGAACCCGCCGAGACGGCCCCGACTCGAACAGTCCGTAAGCCTGCGGGGTTTCTTTTCACCAACGCCCTTGTGTGTCGAGTGCCAACTCGAACCATGGGAGTGTTGGATACCGTCCGGGACATGCTGTTCCCAGACACCGAGCGAGGCGTCCGCTACCAGTGTACCGCCTGCGGCGAGGAGTTCGAAACCGCTCGGGGCGACTGCCCCGCGTGCGGGTCGACGGACGTCAAGGAGGTGGAGGGGTTCGACGTCCGGCCGGACACCTGAGCCGACGGTTTCGAGGCGAACGCTACGGAGAATCGTCCGCTGGGTCGGATGCCGGCCGCGTGTATCGCCACGCCCACAGCATCAGGACGCCCTGGAGCGGGAGTCGCACCCACGCCGCGACGCGGGCGATTCCACGGAACCGGTCGGGGACGACGTCGCCCAGCGTGTCGTTGGTCGCCATGTAGACGTTCGCCGGGAAGACGGCGAACAGGAGCGCCACGAGGCCCCACGCCGACTGACGGCGCGTCCGTCGCGGGAGGACGCCGACGCCGAGAACCACCTCCGCGACGCCGGAGACGTAGACGAGGGCGCGCCGCCGAGGGAACTGCGGCGGAACGACGCGTTCGTACGCCTCCGGCGCGACGAAGTGCATCACGCCGGCGAGGGTGTAGAAGGCGCTCATCACGTACAACAGCGGTCGTCGGTATCGAGCGTGTGAACTCATCCTGGTTCGTCCGGGTATCGGGGCGACCGGGGAAGAGCGTTGTCGAAGGCCGCCGGTCGGACCGCGTCCCGGCGGTCGAGACCGGACCCGACGGAGACGACCGCCTCGAAAGCCCGCTACTTCATGTCCGCGAGCGGTCCGAAATCGTCGACGGGCAGTACGGAGTAATCGACCGTCAGCGTGTCCTTCGTCGCTCGAATCTTCCCGACGAACGTGGAGATGTTTTCGAGCGACCCTTCGAGGACGAACAACTCCATACAGTGGTGGCCGCCGACGTGACTGTGGAAGTTCGAGGCGACGAGGTCCTCGTGTTCGTGGCGGAGGTGCATCATCTTCTCCTCGACGCTCGTCGTCTCGTAGTCGAAGACGACCGTGACGACTCCCATCAGTTCGCGACCTTCGAGCTTCTTGTCCTCGAACTCGCCGAGGAGGTTTCGGCTCGCTTCCCGGATCACTTCGCTTCGGCCCGTGTACCCGTGCTCCTCGGAGAACTCGTCGATTCGCTCGAGCAACTCTTCCGGCATCGACACGCTGACGACGGTCATATAACAACTCAGCCGCGGTCAGCTGTTAAAGATTGATATGCCTCGGAGGTCGCCGCGGCGCTCGACCCGGAAAGCCGTCGTCCGAGTTCGAACCTCCGGCGGCTCACTGGCGCCCGATTCTCGACGCCCTGTTCGCCGTGCTCTCAGGAGCGAGGACGGCGTAATCGGTCGATTCAGACTGTTACCGAGCGTATATGGCGTAGAATAGAGCGCACGTTCACCGCTCGCGATTCGGCCGCTCCGCTCTCCCGGTAGTTTGCAGGAAAATGCCGCCTCCCGGATTTGAACCGGGGACAGCTCGATCTTCAGTCGAGTGCTCTCCCAGTCTGAGCTAAGGCGGCGCGTTTCGAGAGAGGCCGATGATTCAAAAAAGGGTTTCGATGTGTACCGCCGCGCCCTACGCGACTTTTCGGCGCTCGGTGAACGTCTCACTGCCGCCGTTCCACGCTACCGTCGTGACCGCGGCCACCGACCCGCCGTTTCGCTGGACGCGGTAGGCGTCGAGCGGTCCCAGTCGCACGCGCTTCGTCACCGTCTTCGACTCGCCGGGCTTCAGCGTCCGCGCGGCGTCGTTCCCGCGCCAGATGACGCTGTTTCCGGCTTTCAGACGCGAATTGACGCGCACGTTCCGCACCGGTTCGTCACCGATGTTCGTGACTCGGACGGTCACGTCCCGGCACGCGACTCCGCAGTTCGACGTCCGGACGAGGTCGAAGTCGAACTGCTGGTCGTCGTTTCGTTTCGCCGCCGCGGCGTTCGTTCCGCCTGGTTGTCGGGGTGCCTGCTGCGCCGCGAGCGTCGAATCGTCACTCGACGGGGCGGGGGACGCGGCCGCGACGGACGCGACGCCGCCGACGCCCGACGCGACGAGGAGGAGCGCAACTCCGAGAGCGAGTGATCGGTGCATACGCGTTCGGGTAGAATCCCGTGACGGGTGTAGCTGTCGGCTGTACGTCAGATCTGGCGACTGTAGCGCGCGTCCGTATGTCCCGTTGCGTTGATTCCGAGGGCTCGGACGGAGTCGAACCACTCCGTCAACCTCGCTACGCTCGGTTGCCGCAAGGTTTGCTCCGCCACTTCCGTCACGGAAATCCTGCTCGCCGTCGTTCGCAGATTTCAGTGGGCTCGGGCGGAGTCGAACTATCGTCGTTCCGCTCACTTCGTTCGCTCCACTCCCGAGTTCGACTCCACGTCGCCATTTCGATGCCACGGACGACTCGCTTCGCTCGTCGCTGCGTGTCGTCAGAAATGGGCTCGGGCGGAGTCGAACCACCGATCTCTTCCTTGTAAGGGAAGCGTCATAACCACTAGACCACGAGCCCGCAACACGAACGAGTCCGCACACGCGGATAACGGTTTCCAATCGCCGCGCGCGGGGGAACCGTTAGGTCGGCCGCGTCCGTTTCTCCGGCTATGGTCGCTTCTCGGTACTCGCTTGGGTCGGCTCTCCTCGCCGCCCTCGTCCTCGTCTCGGTCGGTGCCGTCGTCGTCGCCTCCAACCCGGCGCTACTCCCCGGCGGCGACGACTACAACCGGACGTCCGTCGCAATCGTCTCCGACGGCGAGGTCCTGACGGAAGTCGACGTCCGCGTTGCCGCCACCTACGAGAAGCGCTATACGGGGCTCAGCGACACCGAGTCGCTCGGCGCCGACGAGGGGATGCTGTTCGTCCACGACTCCGAGGGCGAACACGCCTACGTGATGCGCGAGATGGCCTTCCCGCTCGACATCGTCTTCGTCGATGCCAACGGCACCATCACCCGGATACACCACGCCGAACTCCCGCCCGAGGGCTCCGAGGACGACCTGACGCGCTACCGCGGCACGGGGAAGTACGTGCTCGAAGTGCCGTACGGCTACACCAACGAAACCGGCGTCGACGTGGGCGATACCGTCAGAATCGGCGACTACTGACGGTTCGACCGCTCGCGTCGCTCTGTCCGCGTCGCTCGGCGCTCGGAAGCGAAACACCGAGGACCGCCGAACACGAACGTCGGAATATGAGCGACGCCGCAGACGCCGCCGCGTTGGCTGATTTGGAGGGATGGCGCACCGAGGGATTCGCCGCTCGCGTCCACTACCGCGGCGCCGGCGACCGATACAGCATCGAGTACTACGAACCCTCCGCGTGCGTCCTCTACTGGAAGGTGAAGGGCGACGGCGAGACGGCGGTCCCCGTCGGCCGCGACACCGTCCCCGACCCCCTCCGCGCGCGCGTCCGAGCGGACCTCTCCGAGGCCGGCATCGACCCCGAGGTGGAGTCGAGACAGCTCTGAGATACGAATGCGAGTTCGACCCGACGCGGCGCGACGTCGGTTTCCCGGCGTGTTTCGGTTCGTAACGAACGCTTTAGTGCGACCGTCCCTTGAAAAATGTCAATGGCTCCTCCTGTAGACGAAGACGACCCTTTCGAGGACCAACGGGCGAACGTCGACAACCCGATGCGTCGGCTGTTCGCCGAGTACGGACGCGAGAACTCGTTCGCGTTCGTCGTCGGTCTCTTCTCCAGCGTCGCCGCCCGCCTCCTCGACCTCATCCCGCCGGTGCTGCTCACCGTCGCCGTCGACGCCATTTTCCTCGACGAGCGGACGTTCGATCTCTGGTTCGTCCCCGACGCGTGGATACCGAGCACGCAGACGGGACAGCTCTACCTCTCGACGGCGCTCATCGCCGCCGCCTTCTTCGGCGGCGCGGCGTTCCACTGGTCCCGCAACTGGGGGTGGAACTCCTTCTCCCAGCACATCCAACACGCCGTTCGAACCGATACCTACGACAAGATGCAGCGGCTCAACATGGACTTCTTCGCCGACAAGCAGACCGGCGAGATGATGTCCATCCTCTCGAACGACGTCAATCGATTAGAAAGATTCCTCAACGACGGGATGAACTCCGCGTTCCGCCTCGGCGTGATGGTCATCGGCATCGCCGCCATCCTCCTCTACTGGAACTGGCAGTTGGCCATCGTCACCTTACTCGTCGTCCCCCTCATCGGCTACTTCACCTACCAGTTCATCCAGATCATCCAGCCGAAGTACGCGGACGTCCGCTCGTCGGTCGGCCGCGTCAACTCCCGCCTGGAGAACAACCTCGGCGGCATCCAGGTCATCAAGACGTCCAACACCGAGAGCTTCGAGTCCGACCGCGTCGAGGACGTCTCGGGCGACTACTTCGACGCCAACTGGGACGCCATCGGCACCCGCATCAAGTTCTTCCCGGCGCTTCGCGTCATGGCGGGCGTCGGCTTCGTCCTCACCTTCCTCGTCGGCGGCGTCTGGGTGCTCACCTACCAGGCGACCGATTCGGCCCCGCTCTTCTTCAGCGGGTCGCTCACCCCCGGCGAGTTTGTCGGCTTCATCGTCTTCACGCAGCGCTTCATCTGGCCGATGGCCCAATTTGGTCAAATTATCAATATGTATCAGCGAGCGAAGGCCTCCAGCGCCCGCATCTTCGGGCTGATGGACGAACCCTCCCGGATAACCGAGGACCCGGACGCCGACGAACTCGCCGTGGACGAGGGCGGCGTCGTCTACGACGACGTGACGTTCGGCTACGACGAGGGCGAGACCATCGTCGAGGACGTCTCCTTCGAGGTCGGCGGCGGCGAGACGCTCGCTCTGGTCGGTCCCACGGGCGCCGGGAAATCGACGGTGCTGAAACTGCTCCTCCGGATGTACGACGTGGACGAGGGCGCCATCGAAATCGACGGCACGGACGTCCGCGACGTGACCATCCCGAGTCTCCGGCGGGCCATCGGCTACGTGAGCCAGGATACGTTCATGTTCTACGGCACCGTCGCGGAGAACATCAAGTACGGGTCGTTCGGCGCCACCGACGAGGAAGTCGTCGAGGCGGCGAAGGCCGCCGAGGCGCACGGCTTCATCTCGAACCTTCCGGAGGGGTACGACACCGAAATCGGCGAGCGGGGGGTGAAGCTCTCGGGCGGGCAGCGCCAGCGACTCTCCATCGCTCGCGCCATCCTCAAAGATCCCGAGATTCTCGTCCTCGACGAGGCCACCTCGGACGTCGACACCGAGACGGAGATGCTCATCCAGCGCTCGTTGGACCGCCTCACGGAGGACCGGACGACGTTCAGCATCGCTCACCGCCTCTCGACCATCAAGGACGCCGACACCATCCTCGTGCTCGAAGACGGCCGGGTGGTCGAGCGCGGTGGACACGACGAACTACTCGCCGAGGACGGTCTCTACGCGCATCTCTGGGGCGTGCAGGCCGGCGAGATAGACGAACTGCCGGAGGAGTTCGTCGAACGCGCGAGTCGCCGCGCCTCGCGGACGACCGTCGAGTCCGAATCCGGCGACGACTGAGAAAAAAGCGTCCGACCGTCCGAACTCAGAACGACTCGGTCTCTTCGTCGGGTGCCGTGCCGGCGCCGCGGTCGCTGTGGCCCTCGTCCGCCGCCTCGCCGCTGACCATCATCATCACCGTCTCGTACACCTCTTCGGCCGACTGGAACTCCTCGACGCCGACGCCTTCGAGGACGTCGCCGAACGATTCCTCGCCGTCGTTGTACTCGACGGTCTCGTCGCCGAACTCCTCGCGCAGTTCCTCGGGCGTCGCCGGGTAGTCGTAGTTCTCGATGTCGTCCTCTACGTCGCCGAAGTCGACGCCTTGGCTTCGTTCGTCACTCATACCCGAGCGTTCTCAGGCCCGCCTGAATGGTCTTTGGGCCGCCCCGTCGTTCGGTCCCATCTCGCACGCTACCCGACCGCCGCCCCCGGTTCCCGCCGGTTACAAGCGACTCTCGGGGGCGACGCGGACGGACCGTATCGGACCCCGCGGTCGAACGCCGATATCGCCTATCTGCCGTCGGCAGCACCGAACAGCACGGCCCGCACGCACCGCTCGGAACGGACGCGTTCACCGCCGAGGCCGTCGTCGAACGGGACGTCTCGCGGCCCGACTGACGCGAGTGAGGCGGCTTCGAGGACGCGAAGCGAACCGGCGTCAGTCGTCCGCTTCGGCCTCGTCCGCGGATTCCTCGTCGGCGTCGACGTCCGCCTCCGCTTCTTCCGCTTCTTCTTCGTCGTCCGCCTCGGCTTCGTCCTCCTCGGCCGCCGCTTCGGCGGCGTCCTCGGCCTCCTGCAACTGACTCCGCAGTTGCGGCATCGTGCTCGTGAGTTCGCCGACGAGTTCGCCCGCCTCGCGGACGGAGTCGAGCAGTTCGGTCATCGACTCGATTTCCTCTTCGAGGTCGTCGGCGTCCTCGAACGCGTCGGCTCGCTGGCCGACGATGAACGTCTTCTTGGCCTGCCGCAGGTGGTCGTCGGCGTCGCCCACGTCCAGCGAGGAGCGCAGGCCGTTCAGGACGCCGAGGACGTTGTCGGCTTCGGCGTCCCAGACGTCGTCGGCGTCCGGAAGCGCGTTCCGGGCGTCGTCGAGATGGTCTTCCACCTCGGCGCGCATCTCCTCAGCAGCCTCTCCGAACAGGTCGTCATCAGCGAGTGTGCTCTGGCTACTCATACCCGTCGCTTCGACGCGGAACGGTTTAAATACACGCCCGAAAGTGAAAGTGAAATCCGGTTCGAGGGGACGTCTCGACGCGGATTACCCGTCGACGGCGACGAGTTTCATCAGCGGGTAGCCGTCCTCCATCTCCATCCGCGTCTCCACGCTCAGCCCCTCGTACTCGATGTCCATCTCGACGTCGAGGAACCGTCCCGTCAGTTCGGTGTAGTCGGCCGTCGACGCCGCGAGTTCGGTCTCTAGTTCGTCTTCGAGCACCGTCACGCGCACGTCCTCGCAGTGGGGTTGGTTCTCTATCGACTCTTCCATCGCCCGCGCGAGGCTGTCGGCGCTCTCGGGGCTGACGGGCGTTCCGGCGAACTGATGGTACAGCGAACCGAACTTGATTCCCGCCTCGAAGCAGGCGTTCTCGGCGTCGGTGGGCATGTCCGAGGCTCCGGGTGAGCGGCCATAGGCGTGTCGCCTCGCCCGCGGTGCGAATCGGATATTTCTTAGCCGTCCTTCGCACAGTAGCTATCGAATGGACGAACCGGTTCTGCTGACAGGGGCTGGCGGGCGTGTCGGACAGGCCATTCTCCGGCACATCGGGGACCGATTCGAGTGGCGACTGCTGGACCGCGAACAGCTAGGTGAGGAGAAACGACCGGACTCGGTGGGCGAGGACGACGTGTTCGCGACGGATATCACCGACGAGGCAGGCGTTCGCGAGGCGATGGACGACGTCTACGCCGTCGTCCACCTCGCCGGCGACCCGCGTCCGGAGGCGCCGTGGGACAGCGTCCTCCGGAACAACATCGACGGCACGCACACGCTCTTTCAGGCGGCGGTGGACGCCGGCGTCGAGAAGTTCGCCTTCGCGTCGTCGAACCACGCCGTCGGCGCCTACGAGACGACCGACCGGAAGCCGGACCTCTACCGGCCCGAGGACGAGTTCCGCCTCGACGGCACCGAACCTCCGCGGCCGAGCAACCTCTACGGCGTGAGCAAGGCGACCGGAGAGATTCTCGGCCGCTACTACCACGACCACCACGACCTCTCGGTCGTCAACGTCCGCATCGGCAACCTCACCGAGGGGCACCCGCCCATCGACTACGAACGCGGACAGGCGATGTGGCTCTCCTACCGCGACTGCGCGCACCTGTTCGAGCGCTGCGTCCTCGCCGACTACGACTACGAAATCGTCTACGGAATCAGCGGCAACGACCGCCGGTACTACTCCATCGATCGCGCGCGCTCCGTCCTCGGCTACGAACCCACCGACAACTCCGCCGAATATGAAGATGAGAGCAAAGACGAACACGGAGACGGCACCGACGACTGACGACTTCTCACTCGAACAGTCCGGAGACGTCTTCTTCCCGTCCGCGCCGCCGTTCGGTGTGCTCTCGCAACCGCTGATAGACGAGGCCGCGCCGTTCCCCCCCGACGAACTCGAACAGCAGGGCGACGAACCGCGTCGTTGAGGCTCCCGACTCGACCTCCTCGCGACCGTAGCGCGCGGCGTCCTCGACCACGTTCTCATCCCAGCGTTCCCCGTCGGCGGCGAGGATTCCCGCCGCCTCTGCGGCCTCCTCGAACGAGAGGTCGTCGGCGCGCACGGCGACGCCGCCGACGGTCAGCGGGAGGGGGGACGCTCGCTCGGCGAACTCCGGGTCGGCGGCTAGACGGCCGAGGTACGTCCGGACCGCTTCGACGTTCACGTCGCGGTAGTCCGGTGCCACCTCGTGGAGATACTCGCCCGCGCTCTCGGCCAGCCCTCGTGCGCCGCCCCAGTTGCGGTTCCGCGCGTGATACACCGCCGCGGTGTACTGGATAAGTCCGTGCAGCAGTCGCTCGTCGGACGTCTCCGATTCGAGCGGAAGCCACTCGTCCTCCCACGCGTCGTGGGCGGCGTGGTGGTCCCCCTCGTTGAACACCGCCGCGCCGACGCGGAGCGCTCGTTCCATGCGTCTTCGAGGGCCTTCCGGATTCAAATACCTCACGCGAGCCGACCGCCGTTCATTCTCGGTGACAAGCTTATCTACTCTCGGGACATATGTGTATTGATAGCATATGAACAGACTCCGACCCTCGACTCCCGCGGGGGACGTCGGATGAAACGACTCAGCACCTCCACCTGCGTCGGGTGCGGCGACCCGTACCTCTTCACGAGCACCTACAAGGGCAACTACTGCGCCGACTGCCACGAGACGTGGTCGACCCGACGGTCCGACCGCGGGCGTCCGAAACCCCGCCCGATGCGCTCGCGGGTCGTCTCCTCGGTCCGACGTATCGTCGACGAGGACGACGCGCCCTCGCGGTACGACCGGGAGTAAACGGCGTCGACTCCATCGTTTTTTGCTCGTCGTGTCGCGTCTCGTAGACTCGCCTCTCGTCGTGTGAGCTTCGGGTCCAGTCGCTGCACTCACGACGTCGCACGCTGAACACGTCCTGACGGAGTCCCACGCGAGCGGACGCGAGCGTGGGGCAAGTCAGGTCATGAACAGCGCGGGACCTTCGGTCCCGCGAGCAACCGGAAGCTTCGCTTCCGGTGATGAAATGAGCGTCCTGACGGAGATTTGAACCCACTCGCTCACTGCGTTCGCTCGCTGCTCAAATCTCCGCGGTGGAGTTTCGCGAGACGTAGGCTCCTCGCTGCGCTCGTCGCGTAACGCCTCGCAGAAACGTCCTGACGGAGATTTGAACTCCGGTCCCTGGCTCCGCAAGCCAGGAGGATAGTCCACTACCCTATCAGGACTCATGCTTCGATACAGCGCATCCACTTAAGACGGTTACGATGTCATTGGTGCGTTTCCGAGACGACGAGATACCGAGTCACCTCGCAGAACGCTACGTGGACGGAACGAGCCCTCACTATCGGCATACTGGTTCGGAAGGAAGCGGATACGCATCGAAAACTCTCGTGCGGCGTTCTCTGCGACGACCGCCGTCCTCGTATCCAACTTTGCTCACTCTCACCCGTTCACCGAACGATGTGTGGAGGAGTCGGGAAAGTACGACTCGCCGTGGACGCGGTATAAGTGGGTTATACGGTTAAGATACAAACCGATGCGGTTACGGGTCGTCTTTCAATCTGTATGCCACAGCGAACCCCCGTCGGCGAGCGGACCGGAGAGACCGAATTGAAAATTTACCCTCCCGCCGGGTCCGACCCGTCGTTCGTCACTAGTCGATTGGAGACGATCTGGAAGATGCTTTTCACCCACGGGGCTGAATATAGACATAGCCGTGGACGAACGCGTTGAAACAGTCGGTTCGGAGGAAGACTACGTTGCCTTCCGGCCGACTAACCCGGTCCGCTCGACAGACGTGAGACGCGGGGCGTCGACCAGGTGCCTCGTATTCGCGACCCGTGACCGGCCGGCGCCGGTAAGCCGCTTCACGGCCAGTGCTCCGACTTCGGTAGCAAGCACCGCGATACCGGGTCTCGTCGGGCGCCTCGAAAACCTTCGCGTGACATTCGACGCGGTAAAATCGAGATTCCAGAGAACATGACCGACGTCAAAGCGGTCGTCCGAGCCGAGCATTCAGACATCGTCCTCACACAGACCGTCGCACACGACAGAAGCTCGAAAGTGAAGTCGGTGTCCGAGGCGGGAACCGACCCGACGTCGGGGAAGTTCTTCTATCAGATAGAGTCCTCCGACTTCTCCCGGTTCGAGGACGGGTTGCGGGACGATAGCACCGTTCGCGAGTACGAACGAGTCATCGAAACGAGAGGCGAGAAGGCTATCTACAGCTTCGAGTATACCGACGAAGCGAAGATTCTCTCGCCGGTAATCTCGGCCGCCAACGGTGTCGTCCTCGACATGGAGAACGACGGAAGCGCTTGGATACTCACGGTGTGGATTCCCGAGCGAACGGACTTAGTCCACCTCTGGGACTACGCGCAACAGAACGGCATCGACCTCGATCTCCTGCGCGTGAACGAGTACGATAGTTTAGGGAGTACGGACGCCGGATTGACCGACAGCCAACGAGACGCACTCCTCGTCGCACTCGAAACGGGGTACTTCGAGGAACCACGGGACGCAACTCTCGGCGAGGTCGCCGCCGATCTGGATATTTCTCAACCCGCAGCCAGCGGTCTCCTTCGACGCGGAATCAGACGACTCATCGTGTCGTCTCTGATGGACGACAGCGAAGCACCGGATTGATGGACTATCGGTCGATGGAAGCGGTGCACAACCCGGCGCAGGGTCCTCGCTTCGCTCGTCGTGTCGCGCTGATAAAACGGGCGTACGGAGTGAGTGTGAGGCACGTCAGGTCGCGAACAGCGCGGGACCTTCGGTCCCGCGAGCAACCGGAAGCTTCGCTTCCGGTGATGAAATGAGCGTCCTGACGGAGATTTGAACCCACTCGCTCACTGCGTTCGCTCGCTGCTCGAATCTCCGCGGTGGAGTTTCGCGAGACGTAGGCTCCTCGCTGCGCTCGTCGCGTAACGCCTCGCAGAAACGTCCTGACGGAGATTTGAACTCCGGTCCCTGGCTCCGCAAGCCAGGAGGATAGTCCACTACCCTATCAGGACTCACTCGACTGTAACCGCCACCCCTTGAAATCGGTTCCGATACGGCGTCCGCGCGCGCCGTGCCACCCCGCCGCGCGGAACGGCGCCGGTCGTCTCTCCCGGAACGCGACCGCCCACCGAACGCGCGGTGGCTCTAACTCCGCTGAGCGCGTTGGACCGCCCATGACCGACGACTCGACGGACGGCGCGGGCGAGGGGCCGACGGTTCGGTCCGCGACGCTCTCGGCCCGCGAGGACTGCCCCGACGCGACGATAGAGACGCGCGACGGCACCGTCGTCTGCCGCGGACACGTCCGCGGGCGCGACGGCGCCGCCATAGTCGCCCTCGACGGCGCGACGTACGACGCGGGAACGAACGAACTCCGGGTGGTCGTCGTCACCGAAACGGACCCGGACGCGGGACCGATGAGCATCCAAGCGCTCGTGAACCTCGGCTACGAAGTCGCCGTCGAACTCGACGGTGGCTTACCGGAGTCGGTGACGCTCGTCGAGGACGACGCCGACGGGCGACGGGAGGCGCTCACCGCGTCGTTGTGAGCGGGGGGAAGCGAACGTTTTTGTCGGGTGAGGAGGCCAGTCCCGCCGTGCCAGACCGAGACGCCGAAATCGGGGGACAGCGGCCGGGTACTCCCGACAAGACAACGCTTAAGCGCGGGCCTACCTTGAACCCGTGTATGATTGTGGTCGCTCCGCTCCGAACCCCGGACAGTGCCGTCCGGACCGAAGTGCGTCGCCGATACCGCGACGGGGGTGCCGCGTAGATGGGTGCCATCGAGGAGGTGTACGACGACCTCGACACCGACGTGCCGTTCGAGGAGTTCGAGGCCGCCGTGAACGACAAGGTCGAACAGATGGGCGGCCTCGCCGACGAGGAGACGGCGGCGATGCTCCTCGCCCACGAACTCCGCGACGAGGAGGTCGAGGGCATCGCCGACATCGAACCCGGCATGGACGACGTGAAGTTCCTCGCGAAGGTGATGAGCGTCGGCGAACTCCGCACGTTCGAACGCGACGGCGAGGACGAGGACGGCCGCGTCGTCAACGTCGAAGTCGCCGACGAGACGGGTCGTATCCGCATCTCGATGTGGGACGCGATGGCCGAGGACGTCGTCGAGAAACTCGAAGTCGGACAGGTCCTCCGCATCGCCGGCCGGCCCAAGGACGGTTACAACGGCGTCGAGGTCAGCGTCGACAAGGTCGAACCCGACTCGGAGGCCGAGATAGACGTACAGACGCAGGATAGCTACCGCGTCGAGGACCTCTCGCTCGGCCTGTCGGACGTGAACCTGAAAGGGCGCGTCCTCAGCACCGACAGGGTCCGCACGTTCGACCGCGACGACGGTTCCGAGGGTCGCGTCGCCAACCTGACGCTGGGCGACCCGACCGGTCGCATCCGCGTGACGCTGTGGGACGAGAAGGCCGACCTCGCCGAGGAGTTCGACGCCGGCGTCACCGTCGAAGTCGTCGACGGCTACGTCCGCGAACGCGACGGCAGTCTCGAACTGCACGTCGGCAACCGCGGAACCGTCGAAGAACTCGACGAGGACGTGGAGTACGTCCCCGAGACGACCGACATCGCGTCGCTCGAACTCGACCAGACGGTCGATATCGCCGGCGGCGTCATCGAGACTGACCCCAAGCGGACGTTCGACCGCGACGACGGGTCGGAGGGGCAGGTCCGAAACGTCCGCGTGAAGGACGGTACCGGCGACATCCGCGTCGCCATGTGGGGCGAGAAGGCCGACGCCGACATCGACCTCGCGGACTACGTCGTCTTCACCGACGTGGAGATACAGGACGGCTGGCAGGAGGACCTCGAAGCCTCCGCGGGGTGGCGCTCGACGGTCACGGTGATGGACGAGGCGCCCGAGGGCGCGGCCGGCACCGACGCTGGCACCGACGCGGGCGGCGAGAGCGGAGGCGGCGGGCGGCAGTCGCAGTCGCGCGGCCTCGACGCGTTCGAGGACGGAGCCTCGTCGGGTAACGACGGGACGGAGACAGCTACGAGCACGAACGCCGACGAGACAGAGACGGATGCGGGCGGCGCGGCCGACGACCCCGGCGACGGCACCGTCGAGGAGTTCACCGGCACCGTCGTGCAGTCGGGCAGTCCGGTCGTCTTGGACGACGGGACGGAGACGCGGAGCGTCGAGACGACCGAGAGCCTCCAACTGGGCGCCGAGGTGACCGTCCGCGGACCGGTTCGGGAGGGCCGCATCGACGCCACCGAAGTCAAATCGGTCACGCGCTGACGGCGTTTCGCCGCTCCGCGAACCCGCTCGTTCGGCGCTCGACCTGTCGTGTTCCCGACCGTTCGACGTGCGTTTGGCGAGCGGACGCGCCGCCACGCCCGCGGAGAGACGCCGAGAGCCGTTACGGAAAGGATTATACGCCGCACGCCCGGCATATGTGGGTATGAGTGTCGAGTTACCGTTCGCGCCGGTCGACACGATCATCCGTCGCAACGCCGGTGACCTTCGGGTCAGCGCCGACGCGGCGGAGGAACTCGCCCGCCGCATCCAGCGGCGCGGCTCGGAACTCGCAATCGACGCGGCCGAACGCGCCCGCGAGGACGGCCGGAAGACCCTGATGGCGTCGGACTTCGGCGTCGAACAGGTCGTCCCGCGGAACGAACTCGAACTCCCCATCGCCCCCATCGACCGCATCGCACGCCTCGACGTCGACGACCGCTACCGCGTCTCGATGGACGCCCGCATCGCCCTCGCGGACATCCTCGAAGACTACGCCGACAACGTCGCCGGTGCCGCGGCGAAACTCGCTCGACACGCCGACCGCCGGACGATACAGGCGGAGGACATCGAGACGTACTTCTCCCTCTTCGAGTAGATGCAGTTCGGCTACAGCGAGACCTGTCTCGCACACGACACCGGCAAGCGACACCCCGAGACGGCCGACCGTCTCCGGGCCATCCGCCGAGCGCTGGCGAAGCGACACGGCGCGGAGTACGTCGACCCGTCGCCCGCCACCGACGAGGACGTCGCGTCGGTCCACGACGACGACTACGTGGCCGAGATTCGGGAGTTCTGCGAGTCCGGCGGCGGCAACTGGGACCCCGACACCGTCGCCTCCGACGACACGTGGGACGCCGCCCTCGCCTCGGCCGGCCTCTCCCAGTGGGCCGCACGCACGGCCGTCGAGGGCGCCGACGCCCGGAACACGCCATTCGCGCTCGGCCGCCCGCCGGGGCACCACGCCGTCGAAGACGACGCCATGGGCTTCTGTTTCGTCAACAACGCCGCCGTCGCCGCGCAGACGGTCCTCGACGCCGACGCGTTGGACGTCGACCGGGTCGCCATCTTCGACTGGGACGTCCACCACGGCAACGGCACGCAGGATATCTTCTACGACCGCGGCGACGTCTTCTACGCCTCGGTCCACGAGGACGGTCTCTACCCCGGCACCGGCGAGGTAGACGAACGCGGCGCGGGCGACGGTGAGGGGGCGACGCTGAACGCCCCGCTGGCGGCCGGCGCGGGCGACGCCGACTACCAACTGCTCGTCGAGGACGTGCTCCGACCGGCGATAGCGCAGTTCGACCCCGACCTGTTCATCGTCAGCGCCGGGTTCGACGCGCACCGACACGACCCCATCTCGCGGATGCGCGTCTCCACCGAGGGCTACGCGCGGATGACCGACGGCGTCCGGAGCATCGCGGACGACGTCGACGCCGGCCTCGCGTTCGTCCTCGAAGGCGGCTACGGCCTCGACACGCTCTCGGAGGGCGTCGCCATCGTCCACGAGACGTTCGACGGCCGCTCGCCGTTGGAACTGGAGGAAGAACCCGACGAGGAGACGGTCTCGCTCGCCGAGGACCTGCGCGACGCGCACGGACTGGACGACTGACGTCTCACCCTACGGCCGCGGGTCGAAGTACCGCGCGAGTTCGACGCCGAACTCGTCGGCGAGTTCTCCGACCGCTTCGCCGGCCAGTATCTCGTATCCGTCCGTCAGCGACGACTCGACGTGCGAACCGAGACCCACCTCGAACAGCGCGCTGCTCTCCAGCAGTTCGACGGCGTCGGTGAATTCGCGTTCGCGCTCGACGGCGTAGCGGTCGTCGTCGAGGAAGGGACCGTAGGTGTCGCTGTCGTCTGTGTCGCTGCCGTCGGTGTCATCGGCCGCGTAAGTCTCGTAGAACCCCTCGGCGTGCTCGCGGACGTGGACCGGCGGTCCACCGTGGCGCTCGACGTTCGGGAGCCGTCCGGTGACCAACTCGACGAACAGTACCGCCCTATCAGCCGCGAACGTCGCCGTTCGCATCGGCTCGAACCCGCGGCGTTCGAGTTCCGACGCGACGCCGGAAATCGACTTGTACAACTGCGGGTAGAGCTGGTCTTCGACGACGTCGGGGGCGTCGAAGACGACGGCCACTGGGTGGGTTCCGCGCCGGCGGACGTGTTCTCGGACTCCCTCGGGCGAGAGCGGGTCGGGGTCGCCGCCGAAGAACGTCTCGACGTTCGGGTCGGCGAGGAGTTCGCGCGCGTAGTGCTGTAGGCGAGCGACGTTCTCCGCCGAACAGACGGCGGCGACGTTTCTCGTCGGATCCGTCGGGTCGACGACGACGAGGGGGTCGTCGAAGGACCGCGTCCCGTGGTCCTCGGGGTCGAACTCGACCGGCGGATGCCAGTCGACCGCAGCGCGGAGCAGCGGTTCGAATCCACCGTGTTCGAGCACGAGCAACTCGGTGAGATAGCCGGAGAACCCTCGCGTTCGCAGGTTGCTGCCGTAGGCGCCGATGCCCTTCAGGAACCGCTTGAACACCCGGACCTCCGCGGCGAGTTCGTCGTCCAGCCGACTCTTCAGGTAGTCGTTGTGGTGCGGCGTCCGGTCGACGGCCGACCGAAGGGACGCGCCGTCCTCGACGTCGAAACAGGGGACGAGGTCCACGTCGAACCCCTCGAACTCGCCGGTCACGTAGGGGTGTTCGGCATACTCCTCTCGCCCATCGGGGAGGACGGCGTCGCCGACGGCGAGTCCGTAGCGTTCCAGCGATTCCCGGTCGGTCTCTGCGGGGAAGCGCACGAACAGGTCGATGTCTCGGTCGCCCGAGAGCCACGTCCCGCGCGCCGTCGACCCTACTTGCACGATGTCGGCCACGACGCCCAACTCGTCCAGCGCCGCCTCGACACGGACCGAGAGCGCGTCGACGGCCTCGGAGAGCTCCGACCGCTCGACCGCGTCCGGGTCGATTCGCTCGCGGACGCGGGCGACGACGCGCGATAGCTCCTCGGAGTCCGACTCGGGCATGTCGCTCGCGGCTTGTCCGTCGGCGGGCGAAAGCGTGTCGGTGCGAACCGCCTCGGTCGCACGCTCACACCCCGCATCCGTCGGGTAAAAACGAAAGCCCTATCAAACTTCCTCGGTGTACAACTGAGTGCAGACGCACGCCCGAGCCGTCGTAGCTCAGTTGGTAGAGCACCTCGCTGTTAACGAGGTGGTCCCAGGTTCGAGTCCTGGCGACGGCGTCGTTTCCTGTCGAACTCGCCCCCGAAGCGGCCGCTCCGTCATGCGGTCGGCCGACGGCAACGGTAACGCTAAAGAGGCGCCCCCGGGAACGTGAGGACGAATCGGGCCCTTAGCTCAGTCTGGTTAGAGCGCTCGGCTCATAACCGAGTGGTCGATGGTTCGAATCCGTCAGGGCCCATAGAAACGACGGAGGTTCTTCGAGAGCCTCTATCGATACTTCTGTGGCCTCCGCTCGGAACTCGTGAGACCGTCCTCAACAGCGTTCGGTACGTTCCTCAGTGCTCGTCGTCACCGCATGGAGACCAAAAATGTACGAGCTCAAACGAGACGACGTATTAGACGATTACAGGCGGTTTCTCAAAGTCGAGCGCGGCCTGAGTGAGAAGACGATCCACCAGCATGCGACGATGCTGCAGGTGTTTCTCGACCGCTACGAGCAGATCCGTCCGCCGCAGGAACTCGCCAAGGAATTCCAAGAGCACCTGATGGACGAGGACTATTCGAACAGCCACGTCAACAACACGATGAAGGCGATTGATTACTACTACGAGTTCCACGGCCAGGAGTTCGACTTCAACCGCCTCAACCGCCCCAAGAAGCTGCCCGAGACGCTCAGCGAGAATCAGGTGAAGCGCATCTTGTACGCGTGCGACACCTACCGCGACTACGCCATCCTGAAGACGCTCACCTCGAGCGGCGTGCGCGCGTCGGAGCTGTGCGATCTGGATGTCGTCGACGCGGACCTGGACAACCGGACGCTTCTCATCCGTCAGGGGAAGTTCGACAAGGACGGCTTTGCGAAGATATCCGATACCTGCGCCGAGGCGATCGGGCAGTACCTCGAACGACGGAACGACGACGCCGACCCGCTGTTCCTTTCTCGAACGGGTGACCGCCTGACTCGGAACGGATTACTCCAACTCGTCAAGCGACGGGCGGAGTCGGCGGACATCGAGCAGAACGTGACGGTCCACATGTTCCGTCACTACTTCGCGACGAAGATGATCGAGAACGGTGCGGACATCTCGATCGTAAAGGAGCTGCTGCGCCACGACGACATCGCCTCGACGATGAAGTACCTGCACATCAGCGGGGAGGCGCTGAGTACGCAGTACGACCGGTACGTCGATGACGTCTGAATCCGGTGGCGCGGTTCGACCCGGATTCTCTTCGGGTTGGCTTGTCCGGGGGTCGCGCAGCTGTGGAGCCGGTTGTCTGGGGAAGCGGTACTCGACAGTCGGAAGCAAGAGGTGGCGACCGTGAGTCGAAAGCCAACCGAGAGGGCCTGTCACTGTTCCAAGGATCTGGCCCTCGTCGGTCCACTGCTCCACTTGGGAGCGCGCCGACCACGCGAGGTGGTCCGGCGTGTCTAACGACTCGGGTGAACGCATTGAGGGTTACGCCGCCGAGACGACGGTCGAATCCTCGCCCGCCGAGGCTTTGGAACACCTCGGTCACCGGCAGGTTTGCTTCTGTCGGGGAGGTCGACCGTGAGACTCGTCGAACCGAGTTGGCACGAGGTATCCGCCAATTTCCTCTACGACGAGCACGGGCTCGCCCCGTTCTTCGCCGCCGACCGCAGGGTCAAGCAGGGTGGTGGCTCGCAGACCGCCGAGTTCCGCGACGACGGCGAGCGTTGGGTCGTGCGACTCTACTACCAGAACTCAGGGATTGTACATCCCGGTCCGAGAACGCCGACTGGAACTGAGTTCCGTCTTGACGAGATGCGTGAGTATCGGCTCGCGGTTTCTCGTCACGCCGAAGAGGATCCGACCGGTCAGCAGTCGTTCAACGCGCACCTCGCTCCGCGCTGGTCGGGCATGGAAGTCGAGAACGCGCGTGGTCAACACCGTACGCTCGACGTCCCGATTCAGGAGGGGATCAACGTCAAAGTCAGCGGGTCGAATATCGACATCTTCCGCTATGAGGAGCTTCTGCGTCAGGCCGCTGAAGCAGTCGGTATCAACGGCCGGTACTTCGAGGAACCGCACGAGTACTCGAATGTTCAGGACGCCGAGCGGTACGTTCGAATCCACTGTGACGCGTCGGGACCGGTCCACGCACGCGACGGTCCGATAGCGAAGATGGGCCACCTGCTCGAACACGACCGCACGGGATACCGCAAGGTCGTCCAGAACGACGACGATTCGCACGGCCGAAATCTTCCCGGCTACTACCACACCGTCACGCTGGGTCCGCGACGAGTTCGAGAAGCATTCCCCTCTCACCGATTCCCGGTCGAGGTGAAGCACTACTACGCTCGCGAGGCCCGGTCGAAGTCGAAGGACGACTCGCTTCGTCACCCGAAGGTCGGCGTCTCGTATCAGGTTAGCCGATGGGATGGGAAGATCGGTGTGACCGACGAGGACTTGGAGGAACTCCGACGTCAGTTGGACCGGACGCTTCACTCAGTGCTCATCGACGCGGGTCTCAATCCAACGCCGAGTAGCGACGGGGCTGATGCAACCTACGTACCTGACCCCTACTTCCCAGCAGATGTCGACGAGGACGCCGAGGAGCCACCGAGTCTCGATCTTAGTCACATCCGCCATGAGCAGGAGAGTATCGTCGTTCGGGCTCTCACGGACGGTCTCTCGCCCGTCGAGTGGGAGTCGCTGAAGACGCTGGTCTCTGATGGCGGAACGGTATCGCCGAAGGATATCGCGGCCCGTCACGGTCGCCACGAGGAGAGCGTCCGACGAGCACTCAGACGAATGAGCGAGATGGTCGAACGCGAGTACGGGTCCGTCTCGCTGAAGAGTACCTACGTCGCGGAGTTGGTCTACGACGCGGTGCAGGAGGCGGAGGCGTCTCGTGAGTCGTTCAAGCGAGCGGCCGAGACCGCAGGGAAGGCGCTCGCGTCGGCGAAACGGGGACTCGATGAACGGACGAGCGCGCTTCTCGCATGGTGCGCTCGCTACGACGTCGAAGTCGACAGCCGCGGCGACGCGGTCCAACGAATCCGTCTCGGCGAACTAGATCGGGATTCCGACGCTGACCCAGCGATGCTCGTGAAGCGCGCGTACGAACTCTGGACCGACGCGAGGCAGGACGTCGCGGCGTTCCGTTCTGCCGTCGTCGAGTATCGGCGGCCTGAGGACCGCGGCGTGCGGACGGTCGAGGCGTGGCGATTGCTGAGACGGTAGTTTCCCCGGTCGGGTTGCGATAGGCGACCTGTCCGGGGTAGTGGTAACGCTGTCAGGTCTCCCTTTTCCCGGATAGATTCGCCTGCTGTACGGCCCTGCTATACCTCTCATTGCCGACGACGAGGTGTCGAGAGAAGATGTTCAGGCTCGGCAGCCGAAGGGGAGCCGAACGAAATCGAACGGCAGGGGTTTCGTTCTCTGTTAGAGGTGTGGCTAAGGCCACTTGATCAAAATACTCCGCACCACCGCACCGCTCTGCAGTTAAAACAGTCGAACCAGATGTTTGAATCGCGCGAAAAATCACGGCTGAAGGAGGTCTACCTGCACTTTTGTTCGTCAGCCGTATGCAAGTGCACCGAAACTCGCTGTAAGAACCATTCCAAGTAAAAATGAAATCATTTGAATTCCGCTGAATACCCGAATAGGAGTTCCATAGATAGTTGGAGTCCTATCCATCTCTGATTCGGGTGAATCTCGTCCCAGAGCTCCTGTTAAAGCCATCATCGTAAGGATTCCTCCAAGTAGCGATATAAGAAACGAAGCCCACGCTAACCATAGGACCGCTTGCGTAATCCCATCAGCAGTTGAGATCACATCTGTAAGAAATGTAACAGTCAACGCAACTAGACCAGTGGACAACGTAATCAGCTGTTTAGTTGTAGTAAGAGCGAAGTTGAACGATTGTTCTCTACTACCCATAGTTATCGTCTCAACAAATTGGCCATAGAGGGCAGAGATCCCGTGCTGCGGCAAATGAGGAATTATCTAATGGAGTTTGACCATGACCGTAGGCTTCCATATCCATTCGTTCAACAAACTTAGCGATGTTCTCTTCTGCTTCCTGAATTCGCAACTCATCATTTTCAACCCCCTCTGACTCCATACGTTCCGCACCTTGACTAATCAGAGACCGCAATCGGTTCTCAGCGACTGGGCCGATTGGCCTTCCTACCTGATTGGCTGCCCGTTGCGCCGCCTCCCAAAGACGATCTTCTAGGTCACTCATTTTAAATGCTTATAGTTGACCTTTCTAATCTTAGGTTCTGGTTGCGGGTGAATACACAGCGGGCATTTCCAAATATCATGACCCTTGAATTGTACCTCCACCAAGCTGATGGAGAAATATCATGTTTGTCTATTCTCAAAACTAGAATATAAATGTTCTAGCTGGAATGCGTTCTTAGTAAATATCTGCTGAAGAGTCTCCGCAGGGTAGATTCTCAAGAGCCAGCTCTGTATCTATTCAAACTACAGAATTATAAAAAACATTTCTAATAGCAAACATGAATACCTGCCTACGTCGAGGCAGACACTTGAGAGTTAACATAAATTACAGATATCCATGTAATTCTTTAAACTGTAAAATTTCGATAGCAGGCTCCTCGTCGTCGACTGAGGCCGTTTGCTTGGATATTGACTTTTTGGGCAGTGTGGGTCGAAGAGAGACTGGTATCCTCTGGCGCGTGTTTTAGGAGATAGTGCTTGTACCACGATTTGCGGTCAGTAAACTCTTAGTCGTAACATTCGAGTCTTCAAGCAACGATAACGGATAGATGGGGAGCCAGACGCTGGTTGTTTTTTGGTTCAGGTATGAACATTTCCATCGGGAAATAAATGCTGTCGCTCTTCGATTTACTATCCATTCCTGGAAATGCCAACCAGAATGATTGAATCTCTCGGAGTTAAGACGCATTCTCTGTAGATGGTCAATCATAAGACTTGAGGAACATATCTACCGTATAATAACGTACAGATGAAAAAACAATTGAGGCGATACTGGCACTATCCACGTAACCTCAAAGAGGTAGGTCAACAACTGAGACGTTCGAGACACTACATTTGGAGCCGTAAGGGTGTTTTGTTAGGATATTCTGTACTTATTCTGTCTCTCTTACTCACTGTTGCTGAGATACAGGGTCGTATTAATCTTGTTCCTGCAGAACCGAACAGTGAACTTACGCAAGTTGCACAGATTGTTGGTGCATTCGGATCTATAGCACTGTCTTTCAGTTTATTGGTTCTCTATGGAAGACAAACCCGAATTCTTGAGCAACAGTACCAGCCGTATCTTACAGCAGAGATTGACAGCAGAAGCCCAGTCACAGCTCAGTTTGTTGTTCGAAATTCAGGATCAGACTTTGCATATGATATAAGAGCGGACTGGAATATTGCGGGCGATAAGAGAATATGGGAAGTACCGAGTCTTGGACCGGGAGATACAGCTGGATTCCCAATTGTTATTGACGATGATAATAGGTGGATATTGAATACTAGCCAGATAATTGATTATCTTGAAGAAAATGAGGATTCTTCCAGAGTTGAATACAATATTCGCTGTGAAGATCAATTCCGCATCCCACGATCATTCACTGGAGAAGTAAACATAAATTCTCTGAAAAAGAGACAAGAATCTAATGAGATTTGGGACACTGATCCTTTGGACTCTTTAGCGAATAGTGCATCCAGCATCGAAGCATCAATTGATTCGATTGCATCGGATATTGACGATCGACGGGATGAAGAAGAATGGATGGATAGATTATCAAAAGACAGGGCGATAGTAAGTCTAGTTCAAGAACTAGGAGAGGTTGATATGGACGTACTGACTCGTATACTCAAAACTCAGAAAGGGTCTCTTGAATACCGACTGTCAGAGTTGGAAGCAGCAGGATATCTCGAATATAACAAGGAACAGGGAACAGTCGTTAAAGCGACTGAATCTGGCGAAAATTACGAACTGACGGATTTCACATGAAGACTAATCCTCTGGCAGAAGTAAATCAGGATCAATTTTGCGCACATTGTGGGGCTGGAAGTATACAGAACCAAGTTTTTCGCTTCATTGGAAGAGAGAGTCGTAGTATAAATTTATGCAACACATGCGTTATCAATCTGCGACGGAGAGCTAGCGATCCAATTCTCTGTGCATTTTGTGGGGCACACGCAAAGTATGCGACTTGGAAGTTGGAAACTACTAGAGGGATGGGTGATATGACATTTTCTGCTGGAAATAACCTTCCTGAATTCTGGTTGCTTTGTGAGGTGCATTTTACGTACCTATATAGGGCAAGCCAGATGAGGAAAAAACAACTTCAACTCCATGAATTTAGTCAAGACGGTAACAGCGACATAGCTTAATCTGTCGTCTCCACTCATACGGTCGAGGGTATTCATTCTCAGTCTTTTAGACCCCTACCTACTATTCTCTCACACTACCCACCGGTTTTACGCCGATCCACGAAACTGCACACGCCCAACGAGACGACGTATGTAAAACCGGAGCAACAGGTCGGTCTCTCAAAGGATCTCTGGGATGTCGGCACAATCGAGCTGCCAGACTCGCCTTTCTTTAACTAGTCTCTCGAAATGAGTAACCGCCTATAGCTCGGTTTCGGGAAGATGTGTGCAAATACGACTCAGAATGACTGACAAGTACGAACACTGCCTCGGCACTCTGACTGATGCGCTCGACGAGAACACCAAGTCGAAAGCTATCGACCGGGCGATAGTGTTTACACTACAGATACGGGAGGACTTGGTCGCTCATCCGACCGGGAAGTTCGACG